>CANFQO010000001.1 GCA_947449135.1 Planctomycetaceae bacterium
CCACCGCCACCAGGCCCACCGCCACCAGGCCCACCGCCACCAGGCCCACCGCCACCAGGCCCACCGCCACCAGGCCCACCGCCACCAGGCCCACCGCCACCAGGCCCACCCCGTCCGCCACCAGCTGCGGCAAAGGCCTTGCGCATCATCTCCTGCTGCTTGATCTGCTGCATGAGGACAGCCTTCCGCTCAGAGGGCGGGGCTTGGAAGTACGCGTTCATGTTTTGTCGCATGGCATTTTGAAAGGCCTGCCTGCCACCTGCATCAGCCTGCCGGCGGAGTTCCTGAGGAAGCTCCTCGCGCTTTTCCCTCATCTCACCCATCGCGGCGACCAACGCCTTGGCCTCCGCTTCGGTGGTCGGGCCGCCGTTGGCCATGAACTTTGCCTGGATGTCGGCCTGCATCTTTTTGACTTCCAGCACCCGCGGATCGGTGGTGAACCTGATCCACCCGCCTCCCCAGGCGATGCCGAAGCCCAACAGCAGAAGTACCGCCAATAATCCTGCCCAGCGTTTCCAACCACTGGACTTTTTGTCAGAAGACTTCACGGCCGCACGAGAATATCCAGAACCAGAACGCATCGTGGCGGTGCTCATCGAGAAAGCTCCTCAGGCAGTGGAAGGAATCTGTCAGGCACTTCGTGGCGTGCCGACAACGGGCAGGGGACCTCGGTTGAATCAGAGATTTTCTGTATGGCCGTCGAGATAGAGGAAATTGCGGGCCCCTTCCGGCGGCGTCCAGTCGACGTTTTCGTTATAGCCGGCGTCGGAGTTATCGAAAAACCCGCCGCCGCCATGAAACGCCTCGTATTCGTACATGACCCAGATTTTGCTCGTGGCCCCCGATGAGTTGCGGGATCCAAGCAACTGCTCGCGGGTTTTGTCGGCCAGACGCCTCGCCGGATATTCGTAGCTGCTCCCCTCGTAGGGGAGCGTCTGGTATTCGGCTGGTGCGTCGCTCAGCGAGCGGCCCAGTGGCGCAAGCCTTGTTTTCAGCGATTCGAGGTAGATCGTGGATCGCTGAAAGTAGCTGTTGTCTGATGGGCACTTGAAGATGTTTCGGTTGTTCTCTGAAAAGGGGCCGAGAAACGAGGCGATGCTTGGCTTGATCGGCCGAGGCGGGGTGGACGAGAGATTGAAGAGCATCAGTTCCTCGCTCGGCAGGATCGCGGCGTCGGGAAACGTGCCCCGGGTTTTCCGATCGAGAAACATGATCATCGCCAGCCCGACGTTCTTGAGATTGGATTTGCACTCGGTGCGGCGGGCCGCTTCTCGCACGCTCTGCACTGCCGGGAGCAGCATCCCGAGAAGAAGGCCGATGATGGAGATCACCACCAGCAGTTCCACAAGCGTGAATGCTCGGTGGCATCGGCGATTGCGCTGCGAAAAAGTCTTCCGCAGGGATCGCGACTCGGTGGCTTTGATGGCAGCAAAAGAAGGAACAGGCAGGTCCTTCGTGCTGGAGTCAGAACTGGCTGGAGATGATTTGCAGTGGATGGTTTTCATGAGGGGAGTCGCCATTCTACTGCTGAGGGAAAGAGGGGGTGGATGCCACTTCTCGTAATGGGGCTGATGGCGATCTCAGTCACCGTTGCCCCGGCCCCTGTCTCGGCTGGGATACCGTGTCGGGATACCATTGGGATTTGAAACGGCCGAGTCCCGAAAGAGTTGCGGCAACAAATTGTTTTTGTGTGGCCCGCCGAAAACCGGCGTCCAAGGCTGCCATTGTGGCAGTCTTGGGCTACACTGCAACGTCCATGCCCCGCCCGGTTCGGGATTTCGAAGGCCGCCAACATCCCGAACCGCACTCGTAAGCCATGAGCAAAAGACCAAATCACTTGGATGTCGTGCAGCCCCTGCCAAGCCACAGAGCGATGTGGGAGGCCCTTGTTGGGAGCATTACGTCCTTTGTGATTGTGATCGACTGTGATTACACGATTCTGTTCGTCAACCAAGTTGAAGACGGCGACTCCATCGAGGATGCGATCGGTGCCAACGCCCTTGATTACGTGCAGCCCGAGTACAAGGAGCGTGTGTCGCAGGCGTACGACCTCGTCTTCGCCGGGAATGGCCCGACTGAGTTTGAGGTCGCGAGTTGGGATCCGGCTGGCAATCCCACCTACTACACATCCCGAATCGCTCCGATTGTCGAGGATGGCAGGGTCGTCGCCGGCTTGATAACGTGCATGAATGTGCAGCAGATCAAGGACACAGAGGCCTCCCTGCGGGCAGACCGCCGAGCATTACGGCACCTGATCACGATGCTGGAAAAAGAGCGTCAGTTGGTTTCGTGTGAGATTCACGATGGCTTGTCGCAGTATCTGGTGGGCGCGATCATGCTGCTTGAGGCACGAGAATATCAGTCCACGGAGAATGCCAGCGTTCCCCTGAATGACTTGCGGGAAAGCATCGTACTTCTCCGAAAGGCCGCCGCTGAGTCACGGCGCCTCATTCAGTGCTTGCGTCCGACGATGCTCGACGAGATGGGGATTATTGAGGCAGTTGGGTCACTTGTCTCGGATGCACGAAGGGATATTCCCTTCGTCGAATACTCGCACCCCGGTTCGCTTCCACGGTTCGCCCCAGAAGTGGAAACCGCGATCTTTAGGATCGTGCAGGAGTCGCTTTCGAATATCAACAAGCACTCGAATGCACATCACGCCAGCGTGATGCTTGAGCAGCGTGGAGAACATGATTTGGCGGTCACCGTGGTCGATGATGGCGCGGGGTTTGATATTTCTACCGTACCGGATGGGCGATTTGGTCTCGAATCAATCCGGCAACGGAGCCGCCTCTTCCATCGAGAGGCCTTCATTTCGAGTTCCCCCGGCAAGGGATGCCGTGTCGAGGTGGTGCTGCCGATCTTTCCTGGCCTTCTGCCCTCGGCGAGTGACGCCAGCTCTTCAGCGTGAGACCATGAACCGAGGTGGAGGGCACCTGTGAAACTCCTGCTGAACCGACTGTTCTGGACGATCGCGGGGTTCTTCCTCCGGCTCCGATACCGCGTGATGCTCGAGGGAGGGGGGCAGCTTCGTGACCTTGAGGGGCCGACGCTCGTTCTCCCCAATCATCCCGGCTACGTCGATCCACCGCTGGTGCTCTCACACCTCCGGCTGGGAAGGTCGCTGCGGCCCCTCGTCTTCAGCGGCATCTTCCGGCTCCTTCCGCTGCGACCATTGATGACGCTGGCCGACGCTTTTGAGGTTCCCGACTTATCCTCCCAGAGCCGCGATGCCCAGGCCAAGACGCTCGGGATGATTGATGCTGTCATCGACCGGATCCAGCAGGGTGACAGCTTTCTCATCTATCCATCGGGAAGACTTCAACGGGGCAACTCTGAGATCGTGGGATCGGCCCGCGCCGTCCATGAGATCCTCACTCGTTGCCCCGTCGTGAACGTGGTCCTCGTGCAGACTCGCGGCGTGTGGGGGAGTAGTTTTAGTTGCGCGGCCACCGGCACGCTGCCGAGCCTCGTGCCGACGATTCTCCGGGATCTCGGCTGGGCTCTGGCGGCACTTCTCTTCTTTCTGCCGCGTCGCAGGGTGACTATCCGCGTCGAGGTTCTCCCCAGGGGTACGCTGCCCAAGGCGACGCGGGAACAGACCAATGCCTTCCTCGAGCGGTGGTACAACTCCGACGGCCCACAGCAGCCCCTCTTCGTCCGGTACAGCCACCTCTTCGGCCCATCCGAAGGGCATTTTGCCGCCGGTGGGGCCCTCCCCGCGATCGATCCGGGCTCGATCGATCCGAGGACAATTCACCTAGTCAACGATCTCGTTCAGGGGCACCTTGGCCGCGAGATCGATCCGCGTGAGTTGACTTTCGACACGACGCTCGAGTCGCTTGGCATGGACAGCCTTGACCGCATGGATGCAACGCTCAAAGTCGAGCAGCAGTTCGGCTTCCACAATCCGGCGGTGGTCAACACACTCGGCGAGTTGTGGGCGCTTGCCGATGGAAAGCTCGTCGGGGATGGCAAGGAGGAGCCGATTCCCGTGCCGGCCGCCTGGTTTGCGGCAGCGCCATCCGCCGATGCTCCTGCGGTGCTTGCGGGCACAGTCGCCGAAGCCTTCGTGCGGCGTGCGTTGCTCGCACCGACGGCGACTGCTGTGGCCGATCGCATCTCCGGGTTGCTTTCCTCCCGCCGGTTGCTCGTCGGGGCGGTCCTGATGGCCCGCCGGTTCGCTGCCTGGCCGGAGAAGAATGTTGGCGTCATGCTGCCGGCGAGTGTTGCCGCCGACATCGCCTTCTTCGCACTTCAGATTGCGGGAAAGACGCCGGTGATGATGAACTGGACGACCGGCCCGACGAACCTCGCCCATGGCGTGAAGGTCACCGGCACGAAAAGGATCATCACCTCGAAAAAGCTCATCGACCGGCTTGGGATCGACGTGCCGGGGGCGGAATATGAATACCTGGAGACGCTCCGTAGCGGTATCGGGAAGGGCGAGCAGGTCGCGACGCTCTTAGGCACTGTGCTCAATCCCGGCGGGATCCTCCGCGGCCTTCCCCGACAGGATCCCGACGATCCTGCGGTATTCCTCTTCACCTCGGGATCGGAGAGTGCTCCAAAAACGGTTCCCCTGTCGCACACCAATCTCCTTACGAATATCACCGACTCGCTCGAGGTGGTCGAGGCAACGCCCGCCGACTCGCTGCTCGGGTTTCTCCCGCCGTTCCACAGCTTCGGGCTCACCGGCAACGTCCTTCTGCCACACCTCACCGGCATCCGCAGCGTGCGATACGCCGATCCGACCGATGCCCGTGGCCTCGTTCAGACGATCCGGGCCTTCAAGCCGACGATGCTTTTCACGACGCCGACGTTCCTGTCGTACATCCTCGCCGTCAGCAAGAAGGGCGACCTTGCCAGCCTGCGGCGGATCATCAGCGGCGCCGAAAAGTGCCCAGATGCGGTCTTTGATCAGACGCAATTACTCGCGCCCGATGCAGTGATCCTCGAGGGCTACGGGATCACGGAATGTTCCCCCGTCCTCGCGGCGAATCGGGTCGCCGACAGACGCCGAGGGTCGATTGGCAGACCAGTGAGGAATGTCGACATCCGCATCGTTGACGTCGACACAGGCACGCCCGTAGCCACGGGTGAGACAGGAATGCTCCTGACGGCGGGCCCGTCGATATTCTCTGGCTACCACAACCATGATGGTCCGTCGCCCTTTGTCGAGTTGGAGGGGCGGCAGTGGTACCGGACCGGTGACCTCGTTGTTGCCGACGCCGACAACTGGCTCGCTTTCAAGGGACGCCTCAAGCGATTCCTGAAGGCCGGCGGCGAGATGATTTCGCTGCCGGCGCTCGAGGAGCCGTTCCTAAAACGCTATCCTCCCGACGAGAACGGGCCGAAGATCGCGGTGGAGGGTATCGAGACTCCGAGTGGGCGCCACATCACCCTCTTCGCCACCTTTCCCCTCCCGCTCCGCGAGGCGAGCCAGATCCTTCTCGAGGATGGCTTACGCGGCGTGATGCGGCTCGACGAGGTACGGCAGTTGGAAACAATCCCCGTGCTCGGCACAGGGAAGACGGATTACAAAGAGCTGAGACGGATCGTCACGGAATCGGTGTCGCACGCTGGGTGACGATTCCGCTCCCAGTCTCTCGCGATAGGCCTGCCGACGGTATCACAAGAGAGCCGAACGCCCCGTCATAAGCCGGTCCAGAACGTCCGGAATGTCCGTCCTCAGTGGCGAATCTCCGAGATACCGCTCGGCCATTTCCCGGCGGCCGCGGGCCAGGAGCGATGCATACACATGCAGTTCAAAATGCAAACGGAGGCGGCTCTCAGCGGCGGCATCCCCCACGCGCCTGAAGACCTCCAGGAGCGCCTCCGCGGTGGACACGTGGGCCGGCGCTTCATACTCCCGCAGCCAGTAGCGGCTTGGCCCTGGTTCCGGCAGTCGGACACATCTGCCGAGGTCTTCGACCGACCGAAGCATCTCTCGTGCCTGTCGCCACGTGCCGTCAAGCAGCAGTATTTGCGGCAGTCGCGTCTGGTTCATCAGGCGTGCGGTGGATGACGACAGTGGCTCTCCATGGGGATGAAGAATCCATAGTTCGCGGTCAGCCGCGATGGCATGTGGAGAGAGGCTGGAGGGAGTAATGGAGCGATTGAGGCGTTGGTAGACGTGGCAGGTGGCGCCCTCGACAACGCGTGCGATCAACTTGCCCGTGCTCGAAGGCTTCTCCTGTTCCTGGCGGTGGATCAGCACATGCACGGGCATGCTGGAGCGAACCGGCTCGATCGCTGCGCAGACACACCACCGCGGCGGCAGGCTACAGCAGGGACAGCGAGCCGCACCGGCACGCACGACGCTTCGCGGCATTTGCAACTCCTCAGGACACAACGGTCGAACACCCACCTGGAGATCGAGTGATCGGGCGACCGATCACTTTCCGCCTAGCAGACCACTTCTCGCCAGGGCGTGGATCAGCGACCGCACGCCACACTCGGTCGGATCGGCAGCAGTGGCCCGCGTGGAGTCGACAATTCGGGTGATCTCGCGATGGTCTGAGTAGTGGACGTCAGACCCGATGGCATACCTGGACAGATGCGTGACGAACGCTCGGGCAAGCCGCTCCTGATCTGTCGCCAGCAGGGCTTTGAGTTCATCGATGTCATGAAACGAGTGGCCATCTTCCAGCCGACCGGAGGCATCCACAGGCGGCCCGAGGCGATAGACCACACCCCAGAGGGATCTGGCGGCCTCCGGGGGCACTTCTCCAGCCCCTAGTGCCCGGTAGCGGTCGCGAAACCCGCCCACGGGATCAAACGCCTCCAGGGCGAAGCCGGCTGGATCAATCTCCGCATGGCAGGCCGCGCAGGTCGCGGATGTCTGGTGGAGCGCCAATTGCTCGCGGATCGTCGTCGCGCCACGAGTGTCAGGCTCAATCGCGGCAATCGTGGGGGGTGGTGGCGCCGGGGGGGCGTTCAAAAGCCGGTCCATCACCCACTTGCCACGCTTCACCGGCGACGTCGTCGTGCCGTTGGCGGTGAGCTTGAGAATCGCGGCCTGGGTGAGGAGGCCGCCGCGATGGCTGCCGGCGGGGAGCGCGACGCAGCGAACCTCCGTGCCCTCCACCCCCACAATGCCATAGTGCTCCGCCAACCGCTGCGTCAGCATCGCAAAGTCAGCCGACACGAGCGTGCTGATCGGCAGATTGTTCGCGATCAGTTCGCGAACAAAAGCCCGCGTCTCGGCGACCATTCCCTCGTGGAGCAGGTGACCGTATTCGGGATACAGTTCGCGGTCCGGGATCGTCTCGTCGATCCGCCGCAGTTCCAGCCATTGGTCGGTGAAATCATCGATGAACTGACCGCTCTGCGGCGCGTCGAGGAGACGGTCAACCTCGGCCCGCAGCCGCTGTGGATCATCGAGCCCGCCGGAGATCGCCGCCGATACGAGCGGCTCGTCGGGCGGGGCATTCCAGAGCCAGTAGGAGAGCCGGCAGGCCCGGGAGTAGGGATCGATGGCGGTATCCGACGGGTGGTACAGAAACTCATGTGACGTGAGGACCGCTACCAGCGCCCGCCGCATCGCATCTTCAAAGCAGTCGCCGGCAGCGAGTCTCGTTTCCACGAGGGTCGCATAGGGCTCGATGTCCGCCGGCTCCACGGGGCGGCGCAGTGCCCGCGGGAGAAACGCGGTGAGCAGCCGACGGGCGTCGACTCGGGGCTGGCTCGACCACACGGTTTCCAACTGTGGCTCACGCTCGGCGGCAGGCAGATCGACACCGAAGTCTGGCCAGATTCCCGACTGACGCTGCACTGGCACGCGCGTGGGCAGAATCACGGCGGCGTCAGCCGGCAAAGGCCTGATTGGCAGATCGCCAAACAGACGCCTATGACTTTCCGGGGGCCATGAGTCGTGCAGCGGTCCCTCCACATCAACCCAGTCGAGCGCCACGCCGGGGCCGACGTGTTTGTCGGTACCCCAGCGGTCGGGGCCGCCAACATGGATCGTGCCGCCCATCCAAGGAATCGAGACGGGGTCGAGAACCAGCGTCTCATGGGCCTCAAGCCAGGGCACGATTTCGTATTCGCGCGGCTCCAGCGACGCCGCGGTCACCGTCGCCAATGTCCTGCCGTGTCGGTTCTCAGCGCCCTCCGGATGCGCGCGAATGGCGGCGGCCTGTGGCACGCCAAGTGCCGCCACGCGGCCCCGCTCCCACTGAAATCCCCACACCGAAAACCGCACCCGATACCGGCCGGCGTGGATCGGAGAAAACTCCAGCGGGGCGAAGGTATCGCCCACGTTGGCCATCAGCAGGCCGACCGAACTTGTGCTTTCCGCGATTCGCTGACTTCGGAACAATTCAACGCGCTCTTCCCGGTGTGTGTCGGGGCCGGTGTAGGGCGTCTTCAGCGAGGCCTCCGGCATGACAATCGGCCATGCCGCGTCGGGCTGCAGACCCGCGAGCAACACGTAGCTTCCCCGCAGCAGGTTGTAGCCAAATCTCGAAATGCCGGCCGGATGAATCCGCCGCGTGAGGACCTCGGGCGGCGTGCTTTGCGTGGCGATTGCCGCGGTCAGCGCCCGCTCAGCCGCGGCAGTGTAGGCGGCCAGATGAACAGGCGACATCTCGAGGCCCGCGGCATTCTTGTCGAAGCCCGCCACCTGCCGATCGGGAGGCAGCAGGTCTTGGAGGTTCAGGTGCGGCAACGCCAGCAGATCGCGGAGCGTGTTTTCATACTCGCTCCTCGTCAGTCGGCGGATGCCCGCCCGTCCGTTCCGAGCAATGTCGGCCTCGTCGGCCTTCACGAGATTTTCATCCAGCCAGGTCAGCGCCGCCTGTCGGTCGCTAGCCTCGGGCTGCGGTGCCTCCTTCGGCGGCATCTCTCCACGTGCCACCCGTTCGTGGATCTGTTCCCAACGGTCCCGGAGTTCCGGCGTGGAGAAATCGAGTGGCAGTGCTGACAGATCAAGCCCCGCCTCAGCGTCTGTGCCGGAGTGGCAGTCATGGCAGGAGTGTTCGAGAAGTTCGGGCAGTGGTGACGTGAGGCCTGGAGCGGCCATAAGCAGCAGCCACAGGGACATTCCGGCTGTGATGCGTTGGGGCTTGCAGCAGGGAAATCGCAAGAAAGGCCTCATGCGTCAAGGCCCCGGAGCGACCCCGTGCTGGACGAAAACGAATCCGCCTCGATACCCATTCGCTGCAGCATGGTGACGAAAAGATTGGCCAGCGGCTCGTTCTGCTGTTCGTCGAAGGCAAGGTGGCCCGGGTGACGGAATCCGCCGCCGGCCAGAATCAGAGGCAGATTCACACTGGAATGGGAATTAGCGCTGCCCAAGCCGCTGCCGAAGAGCACCATCGTCTGGTCAAGAAGCGGGCTGCCCTGCTCATCGATATCGCGGAGTGCATGGAGGAGGTGTCCGAGGATTCCCATCTGCGCCTCCTCGATCCGACGCAGTTCGGCGATCTTGCCCGGCTCGTTTCCATGGTGGGTGAGACCATGGGTTTCATTGCTGACCCCTGGCACGTGCGGCACGACATGGAAGGTGGAAATGTAAAACGTGATGCAGCGGGTGGAATCAGTCTGGAGGGCCATCCGCAGCAGGTCGGACATCAGCCGCGCTTTTTCCACCACCTGATTCCTGTCGTCGATGTCGGACGGCTCCGGATAGTCCACCACCGGTTTGGGACGCTGCTCCCACTCACGTGAACGGGCGAGCCTCGCCTCCAATTCGCGGACGCTGTCGAAATACTGGTCGAGCCGCATACGGTCACGCGCGCTGGCGACCCGCTGGAGTCGGTCTGACTTGTCGAGCACCAGATCCAGCACGCTGCCTCCCGCCTCGATCCGCCGCAACGCTGTCGCCTTCTCCGCCGCGGTGCCCTCCACAAACAGCGACCGGTAGAGTCGCTGCGGGCTGGTCTCCGCCGGAATCGGCACGCCCGACCGGGATACCGCCAGGATGTCGGAGAGCGCCCCGCTGTTCTGCACGCTCACATGCAGTGACGGAAACCGTGTCTCGTGGCCGATCCGCTCGGCGGCAAACTGATCGAGCGACTGGGTATTCCGAAAATTCTTGGCCAGCGGGTTGGGCGCGCCGGTGAGGAAACAGTTGGTCGCCTCGTGCCCCGGGCCCAGGTTGGGATGCGACATGCCAGAAAACACCGTGAACTGGCCGCGGTGGTCGGCAATCAGATCCAGATACGGACTCGTGGGGCCGGCCGCCCCCTGCTGCGGAAAAAAGAACTGCGGCATCAGGCCGCTCTCGAGATGGATCGCCACCAGTCGCCGCGGCGGCGTGGGCGTGGCAGCATGGCTGACACGAGACTGCATGCAGTCGAGCAACGGAAGGGCGATGCCGGCGCCGGCGGCCCGTAGCAGCGTTCGCCGCGACAGCACCCGACGGCCGCCCGCTGAGACGGTCGGCTCGGCTGCGTGGTACTGGATGGGGATAGAGGCCACTCGAAATGATCCTCTGGATGCTGTAGTGACGCACTATCATAGGATATAACGGCCCTCTCATTCTGGGGTTCGCCAGGATGCTTCCCGCGACAGGAGAAACCCCGATGGCTCGAACGCCCAACAACCGTCGTCGCTTCCTCAAGCAGATGCCGGTGGTACTCGCAGGCCCGCTGGTCGTGCCGCGGGGTGTGTTTGCAGAACCGTCTGCACAATCCGCTTCGAGCGACCTGCCCCGGGTGGCGGTGATCGGGACCGGCGAGCGGGTAAGTCATCTTCTCGGCGTCGATGCCACGCCGGGGCAGATGCGGATCGTGGCGTTGGCCGACTGCAACCTGCGCCGGATCAATGGCTTTGTAGAGAAGGTGAAGGAGCGGCATCCGGAGGCGGAACAGGCGACCCGCTATCAGCATTACCGCGAGATGCTCGACAAGGAGAAGCTCGACGCAGTCTTCGTCTCGACGCCCACCCACGGCCGCGTGCTGCCCTGCATTCATGCCATGCAGGTGGGGCTCGATGTCTACGCAGAGAAGCCTGAGACGCTCACGATTGAAGAAGGGCAGGCACTCATCAAGGCGGTGCGGCATTACAAGCGGGTGCTTCAGGGGGGCACGCAGGGGTGCTCGAACCCGATCAACCGCTGGGGCGTCGCACAGTTGCAATCGGGTGCCATCGGAACAATTGAAAAGGTCACGATGCCAAACTTCAGTGGACCGAAGGACTACACGCCGCTGGCTGCGGCACAGCCAGTGCCCGACGGGCTCGATTGGAATGAATGGTGCAATCAGGCACCGCTCTATCCGTGCGATCCTGGGCTCTTGGGCTCGCTCTGGAGTTGGGGTCCCTATCGGCCCTTCGACGGCGGCGGGGCAGGGCGGGGTGTCACGAATCTCGGGGCCCATGCGTTTGAACAGGCACAGCGAGGCCTTGGCAAGGAGCTGGAAAGCCCCGTGGAAACCTGGCCGACCGAACCAGGCAATCCCAACAGCCCAATTTCGATGCGGTATGCCGACGGCACGCTCCTGGAGATGGTGGGCGATCCCGAGACCGGCCCGGCATTTGGTGCGATCTATTTCGGAACCAAGGGCAAGATCGAGATCAATCGCGATCAGGTGCGAAGCAACCCGCCGGAGATCGCCGCCGGGAAGCCGACATTCCCCGAGACTCCCAACGACGCGGCGCTCCATGTGACGAATTTTCTGGAATGCATCCGCACCCGTCAGGACCCACACGCCCCCGTGGAGGCCGTTCACCGCCACATGGTGCTCTGCCATCTGGCCAACGTCACCCGCGAACTCAGCCGGCGGCTCAGGTTTGATCCAGTTGCCGACCGGTTCATCGATGACGACGAGGCTAACCGGCATCCCTCGGTCAGCCGTACCCGCCGAGCGGGTTTTGAATTGCCGACGATTGGATAAGACTCGCACTCGCCATGTCGAAAGGATTCTTCAGATGTCTGCGTTCCCTGTCCTGCTGTCGAGCCAACGCCGGCTGGCACACAACTGCCTGGTCATCGGAGCCCTGGCTGTAGGGCTGGGAACCTTCGTTGCGTGTCAGGCGCATGCCGATTCGCCCGGTGAGGGTGTTTCGGTCGAGGAGGCTGCAGAGGGGTTTGAGTGTCTGTTTGATGGCAAGACGCTCGCGGGGTGGCACGGCTCCGGATGGAGCGTCGAGGATGGGGCGATGGTCTGCCACGGCGGCTTCCTGACCTATGCCGGCGGCGACCTGGCGAATTTTGTGCTTCGGTTCGAGGTGAAACTGTCACCGGGGGCGAACAACGGGTTCAACTTTCGCAGCGACGGAAGTTTCTGGAACGAGTTGCAGGTGATCGACGACACCGATCCGCTCAATCGCGACCTCAAGCCCTACCAGACGCATGGTTCCCTCTATGGCGTGGCAGCGGCGAAACGCGGTGCTCTCAAGGGACCGGGAGAATGGAACACGCAGGAAATCGTGGCGGATGGCACGAAGATCGCGGTGACCCTCAACGGCACACGCATTCTGGACGTCGATCTGTCAACGCTTGATCTCGACCACTGCATGGACGGTACGCCGCACCCGGGCCTGCGACAGAAGGCTGGCGCGATTGGTTGGCTGGGGCACGCCAACGCCAAGGAAGAACCGGGCGACGTCTGGTTCCGGCGACTCCGGCTTAAGAGGCTGCCGTAGTCATGGACTTTCCCGACCTCGCCCCTTGGTTCGATAGCGTCTCCGACGATTATCAGGAACTGCCGTCCGGCGATCACGACACCCCATACGACGAGTGAGCCCATGCCGGCACGAGTCTGGTTGATGTTGTTTCTGTCGCTCCTTGCCGGTGTCGCTGTCTTGCTGGCAAAACCAACCGGCCGAAAACAGAGGTCGTCGGTGCCCTGGAGAGGTCAGGTGAAGCCGCCGCCACCTCCGCCGATTCCACAAGGGCCAGGCCGAAACAGGTAGAAACGTCACGCTGACGGGCCTTGGCCGACAGCATCCAGGAGGCGGCTCCGTGGTCAACCACGATACTGATGGTCAGGGCATTGGCTGGACGAGGGTGATGCCCAGACTGGGATTCATCCTCGTGGAAGTGCTCTTCCTGGCGATAGCGCATGTCTTTGGCGGCCCCCCCTGGACCGTCGTCGGCATGATCGCCTTCGTCGCGCTGGCCTTCACACAGACCAGCAGCGGCTTTCGTGGCGGAGCCCTCGCCCTCGTTGTCCCCAGCCTGCTCTGGCTCGCTCTCTTCCGCATTACCGGCAATCGCGAGCTGTTCTTTCCTTACACGATGTTTCTAGCGACCGGCGTGGCCGTGAGGGCCGCGGAACGAACACCGTGGCTCGGGATACTTCGTGGGGGCGCGGTTGTCACCGCGTTCATGATTCTTCGCATCCTGCAAAATGCCACGAACCGCGTCCTCGCCGTGGAGCTTGTGATTGCTGTTGCGATCCTGGCACTCTCCCTGATGATGGGTTCGTGGAATCGAACGCACGCCATTGTCGGGAACATCCTCATCGTCACGGTATCTTCGCTGCTCGCCTACGCATCCCTGGCACTCTGACCCAGTCGGCCCACTGGCTCGGCGGCTTACGGGGCTGAGCCGGTGTCACACCGCCGCGAACAGCCACCAGAAGGCGATCGCCAGGCAGATCAGTGCCGTGGCGATGACCCAGAGTGGTTTTCGCGGCGTGGAGGAGTCCTCCGCGGAAATGTAGCGCTCGCACGACGGACACCGTGGCGAGTCTTCATGCATCTGCTGCCCGCAGTAGGGGCAGGGAACCGTGGGCTCGTCATCGGAGTCGTCGCCCTCATCCGCATCGTCATCCCAGCTGTCGTCGTCAATGTCGTCGTCTTGGTAGGGAGTCATTCAGCGGACCTTCATATTTCCCACGACAGCGGGCAGCGGCGGGTTTCCCCGCGATCGGAGACATTCTATACTCACGCCATGATTATCGAACGCGTGAAGTATGTCATCTGGGCCGCAGACATGGATCGGGCCGTGCGGTTCTACTGCGACCTCTTCGGTGGCAGCCTGCTGAAACAAAACAGCGTGATCGCCGAGGTCCAGATCCTCGGCTCGGTGATCGGCATCCATTCGGGTGGCGAGGGCAAGCGCACATGGACAGGGCTCAGCTTTCAGGTGCCCGACGTGCTCGCCGGGGCGCGTGAGGTGGTCGCTGCGGGCGGTCAACTCGTCCGCGAGCCCGAACCGGAAAATGGGGAGCCACCGCATCTGGCGATGTGCGTTGACCCCGAGGGCAACGAGTTCATGCTCTCGCGAAAGCGGGGCTAGAGGCGGTTCGTCATGCGCCACGTCGATGCGGATGCCTCGGAGCCACCACTTGAGCCGTTCAGCGGTCTGGGGCTGAGTTTTGGCGGCCTCACGGAATTCGAGGGGCGGGCGGCTGGGGCAGGCACGGCAGACCTCGGACCGGGTGCGAAGCTCGGCGACATAACGATCGTCAGGCTGATCGACGAGGGGGGCATGGGGCGGGTGTACGAGGGTTTGCAGGGGATGCCCTCCAGGACAGTCGCCGTGAAGCTGATCCGCCCGGGCGTGCTCTCACCGGCGGCAGCAAGGCGATTCGAGCACGAAGCCCACATCATGGGCCGGCTCACCCATCCTGGCATTGCCCGTATCTACTCCGTCGGGGTTCAGCAGCTCTCGGGCTGCGAAGTACCCTACTTCGTGATGGAGTACATCGACGCTGCCCAGTCGATTATCTCCTTCGCGTCGCAGCGTGCGCTCTCGACACGAGAACGGGTGCAGCTTTTCTGCGCCGCCTGCGGTGCAGTCGCCCACGGTCACCAGAAGGGGGTGATCCACCGCGACTTGAAGCCGGGCAACATCCTTGTCGATTCGGATGGGCTACCGAAGATCATCGACTTCGGCGTGGCCCGAAGCACCGATAGTGACGTGGCTCTCACCACGATGCACACCGACGTCGGGCAACTCGTCGGCACGCTTGCCTACATGTCGCCTGAGCAATTCGACGGGTCAGCCGACGATATCGATGTCCGGGCCGATGTCTACGCGCTCGGGGTGGTGCTCTACGAACTACTTGTTGGGAGCATGCCCTACGACGTTAAAAAGCGGGCGGTCTATGACGTGGCCCGCATCGTGCGAGATGTGGATCCGCGATCGCTCTCCACCGTCAACCCGAAGCTCCGCGGCGATCTCAACACGATCGTCGCAAAGTGCCTGGAGAAGGATCGTAGCCGCCGCTATTCGAGTGCTGCCGAACTTGAGGCAGACCTCGGCCGGCACCTTCGTGGCGAACCGATCGCCGCCAGTCGGCCGACGCTCCTCGATTCCGTTGTCCGGCTGGCCAGACGACACCGGTTGGCCGCCATGGCGGTGACAGCCATTCTTGCAGCGCTCGTGCTGGCGGTGGTAGGCATCTCTGTTTTTGCAGTGCGTGCTGAGCGGCAGCGAATCCTGGCCGATGCCGCCAGACAGGAGGCGATCCGCGAGGCTCAGGCTGCAGCGGCCGGGCGTGAGGCTGCCGACCGCGAGAAGTCCCGGGCAGATGCGGAATCTGGGCTCGCACGGCAGCGGCTCTATGTGGCGAACCTGCGGGCGATCAGATCGTGTCTGGACACAAACAACCTCCAGAAGGCGCGGCAACTCTACGATGAGAACGTGGCGATCGTGGGGCAGCCGCTGCCGCTCGAAATGCACTGCGTGGCCGCGGAACTTGACGACGCCTTGGCGGTTCTTGACTGCCAGTTGGGCCCGATTCAGACGATAGCGTACAGCCCGGATGGAACCGTTCTGGCCATCAAGGCGCTGGCAGACGTAACTGCCAGGCGGGGTGCGGGACCGCTGCGGAATGCAAAGAAAATCACGATTGCGGAATCGTTGTACGGCATCGAGAACCCGTCTCACAGAAGCGTGAGGTTTTTTCTCGTTCGCAGCGGCCACCGCTTCGAGCCGCTCGGTGCAGAGCCTCCTGGCAGTTCGGACGGGCTGGACGAATCATGGATGCAGTTATGGAGGGCCCGCTACGGCGTTACGAAGCGTGTCGCGTATGAGCCGACGGACTCAATCGAGCCCCTGGCCATCAGTCCCAATGGCCATCGCATGGCGGTGCATACCCCTGACGGCGGTGTCCGGATCGTGGACCGGGCGACGCGAGAGGACGGGGTTTTGCTCGATGGACAGCGGGATCGCCTCAGGAGCGTGGCCTTTAACGCCGATGGAACCCGGCTGATCACGAAGGTCGGCTACCGGCCACCACAGCTCTGGGATGCCGACACCGGCAGGCTGGTCGCCCGGTGCGGCGACGCTGATCATCCGTCGGAAACGTTCGCATTCAGCCCGGACGGCGGCCGCATCGCGGTCGTCTGCAGGAAGTCTGCAACGCAGCGCGATGTGATCGTCTACGACACGGGCGAAGGCCGTCGCCTCTGCACCGTATCGCTTCGGCCAAGACAGTCGGTAACCGACTCAGCCAACACAGGTTTGGCGGCAGACGAATCGATCGTCGTGTTTGCGCCCGACGGCCTGCAGCTCATCACCTCGAGTCATGAAAACGATCTCACCGTCTCGAGCGTGGCGGATGGCGCATCACTGGCTCGCCTGCAGGGGCATTCCGGCGTCGTCTCGGCGGTGGCAGTCCGCCCGGACGGTCGCCAGATCGTCAGCGGTGCCGCCAATGGCCACGTTCGGGTCTGGAATGCCGAGACATTGACGCTCGAACGGGAGCTGATCGGTCACGCGGCGGCCGTGGTGTCGCTGGCATTCCATCCGGACGGGCAGACATTTGCATCCGGCTCGCTGGATGGCACCGTCCGGATCTGGTCAAGTACCGTAGCGGAGCCGCTGTTCGTGCTGCCCGGCATCACTGGGATGACCGCAGCCGTCTTCAGTCCGGACGGACAGCAGCTGGCTGTGGCATCCAAGGATTTCAGTGGGATAGAGCTCTGGAATCCACGCACGGTCCAGCGGCATGCTGCGCTTGAGGGCGATAGCAACACCGTCGCCCAAATCGCCTACAGCCCGGATGGCTCGCTGGTGGCTGCGGCATTCGAGTCACCGCAGCAGGATGGGGACGTCCGCGTCTGGCGGACGGATGCCGGGAACCTCCTCTGGATTCTCGGCGAGCACAGCCACGGCGCGGCATCGGTGGCATTTAGCGCTGATGGATCGCGGATTCTGACGACGTCGGGCGACCGCATGGCGATGGTCTGGGACGTCGGCACGGGCAAGCGACTGATGGCCCACTCGGTCGGATCCCGAGCGAATCTCGCGAAAGCTACAGCCGTCTTTGGCCTTGGCGGTCGTCGAGTCGCCTGCAACAGTCCCCTCTTGTTGGAGAGTGACACCGGGAAGGTGGTGGCGGAACTCCCGCCGCAGGGCCAGGTGACCTGTCTCGCCGCCAGCCCGGACGGCCAATTGTTGGCGACCGGCATGGCCATGGGCAACGTCGCCATCACCGAATTCGCCACCGGGAGCAGACTCGCGTTTTGTGGCAGCCAAAGAGGTCTTGTGCGGGCTCTTGCCTTCAATGCCGACGGCAGTGAGCTCTTGATTGGGACACAAGACGGCGTGGCAGGTCTTATGGATGTCCGCCGCCATAATCGCGACGCCACTTCCGAAATCCATCTGCTCCAAGGCCACGAAGGCTCAGTTGAGAGCGTCGCTTTCAGTACCAGCGGCGACCGCTTCGTGACTGGCTCAGCGGATGGCACCGTCCGCATCTGGGACGCGGACTTGGGCCATGAACTCCTTACGCTGCCCGGCCAGAGGGATTATCCTGGAGTGGTCGCCCTGAGTCCGGATGGCACACGGGTGGTGGCCGCAGCGGCCGACGCTGCCATACGAATCTGGGGGCTTTCCAACGCGGAGATCGTCCGTGCACGGCAACAGCCGCCGGCCACAGAGGACGATCCGAACATCTCACGGAGAGGGCGCGATGCCGGCGTCTCCGAGATCGGGGAGGACCGGCGGCCGCATGGGGTGCCCGGGCTCCTCGAGGGTGCCGAGAAACGCGGCGAGGTCGACGAGATCCTGCCGGTTCAGGCCGAGGGGCTTCAGGTGCGGTGACTTCACTGGAAACAATGGGTCGTCCCGCTGGTAGTCATACCGTTTGAGGGTCGCCATGCCGGCGTTGTACATCTTGAGCACCCCAGCGAGTTCGAACATGCCGGTGTGCATCAACGGGCCTGTCCGCGTCACGTCCCGCAACGTGGGCGTGCGAAAGCGGCCGTTGGTTTTCGGATCACCGGTGACGGCATACTGTCCCTGATCCTCTTTTTGTGTTCTTCCGTAGAAGCTCAGTCCGAGGTCGTGAAAGAGACCGTCGCTGAAGACGGGGCCGTGATGGCAGTTCAGGCAGCGAGCCTCGCGTCGAAACAGGTCGAGTCCCAGAAGTTCACCGTCGGACAGGGCTGCGGCATCCCCTTTCAGAAAAGCGTCGAATCGCGAACGGCCCCCCACGACCGTCCGCTCGAAGCAGGCCACTGCTTCGACCACCCGCGCAAACTCGATCGAACGGCCCGGAAAGGCATCGGCAAAGAGCTTTCGGTAGCCCTCGCTGCCGCTCAGCAGTCGAACGACCTCATCGCGGCTGGCGGCCATCTCCCTTGGATTGGTAATCGCTTCTTCGGCCTGTTGCTCGAGGCTGGCGGCCCGACCGTCCCAGAAGAGGTTCGATTGATACGCGACATTGCGGATCGTGGGCGTGTTCCTGGCAGGCCCACTGCCTTGGGGCTGGCTGACAGCCCGGCCATCGGCCCAGCCAAGGCCCGGCTCGTGGCAGGTGACACACGCGACTTTTCCGCTTGCTGAAAGCCTGGCGTCGAAGAACAGCGTCTTGCCAAGCTCCGCCTTGGCGGTGCTCGCTGGATTCGACTCGGGGTGGACGACCGGTTGCAGGAGCCCAACCTCCCGCCACTCAACCCCCGGATCGACGCTGGGCGCCGGCCATGTTGCAGGGTCGCCACGGTAGATCTCTCGCAGTTGACGTGCAGTCGCATCCCGTTCGGCCGGTGTCCGCTCCGGTCGGGTCTCTTTTCTGCGAGCAGTAGTTGGCTCGGCGGCTCCGCAGTGCAGCATTCCGACGAGAAAACAGGCCACGCTGGCAACGATCGCTCCCAGCGTAACGGTCAGGCGGCGTGAAGACATGGGCATCATTTCTGCCAGCACCGGTCCGGTGTCCACAAGCCGTGGCATCCGTGGTTGTCAGGGAATGGTGAAGAAATCCTCTCCCTGGGCCGTGAGCATGGCGGCAACGATGTCGGCGTTGACGGAATCGCCAAGAAAGATGGTCGATCCGTCCACGAAGACGAGGTTGGCACCGCCCGGATGAAAGGCGTAGATGCCCGCGTTGTTACAGCCGTTGATGAGAGTCGGTCCTGGAGATTTGTAGCGGTTGACGGCATCGGGCTGGAATCCCTTGACATCAAACTGGTTGGGATCGGCCCAACCGCAGAGTGTCACGTATTTTCCTGACACGCTCGTCACCAAGCCTGAGTCTGGAATCATGACGCCGAAGGCCCATACTTGCGGCCTTCCCGCCGCTTCGAACACCGCGATGGTCTTCGAACTCCCGTCGGTCATGTCCCTCATCCGGCGGCCCTTCATGCCGGGCTTGACTGTTCCCTTGAAAAAACCGTCGATGACCTTGGGCTGGGGATACGACACCGTCGCCGGCGCTGTGGTCCACAGCGTGCTACTGGGACCGGTCGAGCCGGCGTAATCCGCGGCGGCCGCCCCCCACGCCGGGCTGCCCGTCTTGAACTTCGGGTGCTGAAGTGGTCCGGGGCTCGTGGACGGGCAGCACATGCAGCCCAGCGTCGTCTGCACCGCCGTTCGGTTATTGATGTTGTTCCAGCTGACCGTGTAGTCGTAGATCGACGCCAGCGGATTCTCCTCCATATAGGGCAGAATCTGCGCGGTCCAATAGTGGATGGCCCCGCTCCCTGACACGTTGGTCGGGAAGCAATCCCGGACTGAGTGAAAGTTTTGGAAACCGATCCCGATCTGCCTGAGATTGCTGAGGCACTGGCTCCGCCGGGCCGCCTCGCGAACCTGTTGGACGGCCGGTAGCAGGAGGCCAACAAGGGCGCCGATGATCGCCACGACGACCAGGAGTTCCACGAGGGTGAACCCGCCGGATGTCCTACGGGCATCGGTGCATGTGTGAGGACGGGCGGAACGCCCAGCGGGCTTGGGCATAACACGCGTGCTCATGGGGGGGCGCTCCTCCGGATGGCGGATTTCACGGAAGGGTGGCACATCCCCGCCGGTACTGTCTACCCCCCACTCTGCACACTCAGTCCGTACGCGAGTACGGTGCGCGGCGGTCGGCCGCCTATCCCGGTCCCGATTCGTCCAGCGACACGCAGAACAGGTGCCGCTCGCCCCGAATGAAGATTTCGTCTCCGGCGAACGCCGGAGTGGCATCGACGCCCTCGCCCATGTCGTTCGTGGCAACAATCTTGAGCGATGGGGCATCTTCGATGACCACGACCGTGCCACTGCGGTCGGTCAGATAGACGTTTCCGCCCGCCGCGACGGGTGACGCATAGGTGCGACTCACCCCTGGAATCCGACTGGTGGCGTAATGAACCTGCCCCGACGCGGCGTTCAGGCAGGTGAGTAGTCCTGTCTTTTCCTTGTAGAAGTACAGCCGGTCGCCGGAGAGCAGGGGGGAGGCGACGTCTGGAGTGTCTTTCTTGTAGGTCCACAGCACCTGCGGACTCCCGGCAAGGTCACCACGGCCGCTGAGATCAAAGGCACCGAGGAACGACCCGCGAAAACCGCTGCCGACGTAGGCAACGCCGTTGGCAGCGACCGCCGATGCACACGGACGCTCGGTCTGTCCCGCACACCGCCAGAGTTCTTCGCCTGTCTCAAGGTCGTAGCCACGAGCCGCACGCTGTCCGTTCATCACGATCTGCACGCAGCCGGTCGAATCCCTCGCCGCCAGTGGCGTGGCCCAGCAGGTCGGCTCATCCCGGGAAACCTCCCACACCGTCTCGCCGGTCTGCTTGTTCAAGGCATAGAGCTTCGATGGCCCCTCGTGATCCCACGGCACAACGATCTTGTCGCCCACCAGCGTCGGAGAACTGCCCTCCCCGAAGCCATGCCGCACCTGCATGTCGCCGAAGTCCCGCTTCCAGACCGGTTCGCCGGCCATGGTGTAGCAAAAAAGTCCGCGTGATCCGAAATACGCGTAGACATGCGCGCCGTCGGTGCATGGCGAACCCGATGCGAAACCGTTGGTCTCATGTGTTCCCTCGTGGGGCATGGCCTCAATGGCAGAACGGGACCAGTTTTCCTTTCCATTCGCACGATCAAGGCAGATCACGCGGAAATCAAAGCGATCAGGGGAGCCCTCGATCGGGATGGCTGTGGTCACGATGACCACATCATCCCACACCACGGGAGAGGATGATCCGCGGCCGGCAATTGTCGTCTTCCAACGGACGCTCTTGTCCGCACTGAACTCGATGGGCGGCGTGGCCGTGGCTGCCGTGCCGTTGCCAGCCGGCCCACGCCAGTGTCCCCACTGATCCGCACGTCCAGACGTCTGGAAAGACAGCGCCGTGGTGAGAACCGCAACGGCCACATAGGCCACTCGACGCATGACCATTGTTTCCACCCCTCACGTTTCGGGCACTCTAACCGGCGAGCACGATGATGGCCGCCCCGATAAAGATAAACATTCCGCCAATGACGACCTGAGAGTGGAGCTGGCCTTGGAACAGCAGCACCGAGAACAGGGCGACGAAGAGTGGATAGGAAATCTCCAGCACTGCCGAGGTGCCTGCTCCCAGCAATTGAATCGAGCCGAGGATGCAGAGCGCCGCCGCCGTGGCGGTCACCAACGTCAGGCCGACAAGTGGTAGGCTCGCGGCCGACGTGTCGAACCGCATCAACGATCCCGGCGAGTGCCCCTGAACCAGAAGGATTGCCGCCGACACCAGCACCCCACACAGGCAATGGAGGAAGTAGAGCTTGAAGACGGAGAGGCTCGCCAGCACCCGCTCATCGAGGCAGTAGGTCAGCCCCCAGAGGACCGACGCCAGCACCGCCAAGACATAGCCGGAATAGTTCATGGCAGCCTCCTTGGCAGCGATCGGTCATCCTACCGGAACTGTTGGCACCAGTAGGCGGTGCCGTTGGCACTGCGGGCCATCGCGACACCGATCCGGGTGTGCCCGCTGCCAAGCATGTTGGCCCTGTGGCCACTCGATTGCATCCAACTCGCCGTGGCATCAGAGGCCGAAGCCTGGCCCATTGCGATATTCTCTGTGACGCCGGTGCCGTGCGACATATTGCGGTTGTGAGCCATCCAGCGGGCATGATTGCGGGCACCGTTCATGAGGTTGCTGTCGGCGACGAGCGGAGGCAGGCCGCTGCGGGCCCGTGCGGCATTGGTCTGGGCAATGACGGCCGACTCCGTTGCCGACAGTGCAATCCCTTCCCCGGGGACCGATCCGCCATTCATTGCCGGTTCGCGGCAGAAAGCAGGGATCCCGCTGCTCAAAAGGGCCACTACCGCAAGTACCGTGAATGAGCGATTGTGACGTGAATTCGTTTGCAGCATGACCGTTTCCCTGTTCTTTTGAGGTCTCGTTCCATCACCAGCGATCGAACAAAAGTCCGAAGCACATCATCGAACCAGCAAGCAAAACGGTTCTAAGCCGCTCACCAAAAAAATGTCAAACTGTGTCGCTTGCCGACAGGGCACATCTTCGAACGATTCACTGTTTCTCGCTGCACTCCATGCGGTTACTCATCACCGAACACTTCTGCTCCGGGGGCCTCGCTGGCCACCCCCTCGACTTGGGATTGCTCACCGAGGGAGCGGCCATGCTCAGAGCGATCGTGGAGGATGTTCATGCCGCGGGCGAGGATGTTGTCGTCATGCTCGACGAGCGGGTACCGCTCGACCTTCCCGGACGGGTTATCCGGGTCAGCGCGACGTCACGGGAGTCGGCTCGCGACACGTTTGATCAAGCGCTTGCCGATGTCGATGCGGCGCTGGTCATCGCGCCTGAGCATGACGGACTGCTGCCTGCGGCGATTGAGCGGGTCGAGAGCGCCAGCGTTCTAAACCTTGGCTCGTCGAGCGACGCGATCCGTGCCTGTAGCGACAAGCATGCCCTCGGGCAGCGGCTCTCTGCCGTCGGGCTGCCCGTGCCCCACGGCGTGCTTGGCCTGAATGATGTGCACGACATGATCGCGCGGTGGGGGGAGGTGGTCATCAAGCCCAGTCGTGGCGCTGGCTGCATTGACACTTTTGTCTGTCAGTCATCGGCCGACGTTGCGTCGTTGCCGCCGCGTAACGACTGGCTCGTTCAGCCGCGCGTGGCTGGTCTGGCTGCCAGCGTGGCCTTCATCGTGCCTCGCCGAGGCGAGCCCATTCCGCTCCGCGCTGGGATTCAGGCGATCGGCATCCCGGGCCATGCACGCGTTGGTAGGCTTGCCTACGCCGGCGGTCGACTCCCTCTCGCCCCCGGCCTCGAGCAGCGGGCGATACGACTCGGCCTGGCGGCACTCTCGCACCTGCCCGGCCTCCATGGTTGCGTCGGCATTGATCTCGTGCTCGGAGAAAGTGCCGACGACGACATGCTTATCGAAATCAATGCGCGGCCAACGGTCGCTTATGCCGGTCTGCGTCGACTCGCCCGCTTCAACATCGCCGACCTCATCCTGGGCAAGCCGACCCGAATCGAATGGCACGCCGGTGCGGTGCAGTATCAGGCTGACGGCAGCTGCGAACTGCTCGATTGATACACGCAGCGTGACCGCCTGCTGCGTACTGAAGATGGCTCAGACAGTGTTGTAGGCGCGCAACCGGCCAGCCGTTGCCTCGCGGGTGAACTTGTAGAAATGCCAGTGTGTCACGCAGCGGTTCATGAACTGCGCGAAGCCGATGATTCCCCGTTGCGACACGATCCGCTGCGTGAAGAAAAAATGAGCGTAAACGGCTCCCACCTTGCGCAGCGAGCCGTCGCGGGCGAGAGCCCAGAATAGGGTCCAGAGCAGCGTCAGCCCGTAGCCGAGCGTCGGCAGCGACTTGCCCTCTCCGGCCTTCTGGCAGATCGCCGCCCTCCGTTCGAGATACTCCTTCGACTCACAGACCTTGAAGTAACGCTCCAGGTAGGCCTCGGGCGTGTAGAGCCGCGTGACCAGATCCCAGTACCCCTTACGGAGTTCGTCTCGCGTCATCTGTTTCGGCACGAAGTTGCAACTGGGATCCTCCTCGACGAGCCGCCCCTCTGCCTTGAGTCTCGCGTAGAGCGGGGTGCGCGGGATGGCCTGCAGCATGCCGACCATGGCCAGCGTGATGCCGTTGTCCTGAATGAACCGGAACTGATCCTCAAAGATGGCCTTGTCGTCGCTGTCGAAGCCGACGATGAAGCCGGCGTTGATGTCGAGCCCCGCCGCCTGGATCCGGGCGAGCTTGGCCTCGAGGGAATCGCCTCGCACGTTCTGGAATTTCTTCGTCTCTTTCAGCGACTCCATCCGCGGCGTCTCGATCCCAATGAACACGCTGCGAAAATTGGCCCGGTACATCAAGTCCAGCAGTTCGGCGTCGTCGGCCAAGTCGATGCTGGCCTCCGTCGTGAGCCGAAGCGGATAGCCGTGCTTCTCCATCCAGGGGATGATCTGCTCGAGCAGCGACTTGGCTTTCTTCTTGTTGCCGATGAAGTTGTCATCCACGATGAAGGCCGAATGAAAACCGGCCAGGCGAAGATCGTCCAGTTCAGCGACGAGTTGCTCCGGTTCCTTCACCCGCGGCTTGCGGCCGTAGATGAC
Organism: Planctomycetaceae bacterium; assembly: GCA_947449135.1. Lineage (GTDB taxonomy): Bacteria > Planctomycetota > Planctomycetia > Pirellulales > UBA1268 > CAMCQY01. The sequence continues at coordinate 24,677 of CANFQO010000001.1, forward strand.
GATGATGTCGCAAAACTCGCATTGGAACGGACAGCCTCGTGAATACTGCAGCGCCGCCGACGCGTAGCGGCTGACCTTGAGCATGTCGAATCGCGGTCTGGGCACCTGCGTCATGTCGGTGGGCGTGGTCTGTTCGTATCGCGTGTCAGTCTTCAGGTTGTGTGAAAAATCGTCGAGAAACTTGGGCCAGGTAGTTTCCGCCTCGCCCACGAAACTCACGTCGCACAGACCCTCGAAAAACTCCTCCTGCACCGACATCAGCGGCCCGCCGACAACGGTGAAGATCTTGAGCTCCCGCAGTCGGAGCAGAATCTGCCGCATGCGTTCCTTCTGAACGATCATGCCCGTCACACCGACGATGTCGTAGCCCGACATCGACTGCCAGTCGATGTCCTCGACGTTTTCATCAACGAGCGTCACATCGTGCTCACCGGAGAGACCGGCTAAGGCAGACAACGAGCCGGAGATCATCGTGCTCCGCTTGTCGCCCGGGTAGAGAGGCAGGGCAAAATCAAATCCCCAGTAGGACGGCTCAAACTTGGGGTTGATCAGGCAGATCGAGAGTTTTCTTCCCGGGGGCTGCCGTGTGCGAATGGGTGCCGGGGCTGTGTACGCGACGGTGGCGGGCGACACGAGGTCGACAACCCCGACGAGCTTCTCCCCGCAGCAGGGATCATCGACGATTGTGAGGGCGGTACTCATCCGTGAGTTTCCGAGGCAGGGTGACCGGGCGATCGACCCCGCGGCCGACATCCTGTCTGCCGCAGTGCCCCAAGAATAAGCAGGTTCCGGGAAATGCCCAAGGTCAAATCTCAGCCCAGGCCGCGGGCCTGTCGTGAGTGGGCTATTTCCACCAGTTTTCGCGATCCAGGCAGACGCTGGCGGGGCGAAAAAGCCGACTTATTGGTCTGGCGTCGGTTCGAGGGGCGGCAACTCCCAGGTATCGACCTCTACCACCGCCACAACGTGGGCGGCATTGATGGAGCAGGTGGCGCGGTCGGGGCCGGAGGACTTCAGAACGGGAAAATGCCCCCATGGAAACCCGTCCTTCCGGAAGGGAATGACCAGTTCCACATCGAGCCAAATCATGCCGTTCGGCCCCTGCCTCACTGCTTTGATGGCATCGATAACGAGAACCTGCCGGGTATCGAGCAGGGCGCCAAATCGGCCTGGCTCGGATAATATTCGGTCAGTGAACCAGCAGGGGAGCAATTCCCGCGCGGTGCCACGCCACAACTCGGTTTCTTCTTCGTGCATGGGAGTGGAGGTCTTTGAGCCGATCAGCGAGGAGCCCAGAACGGCCTTTTTCGCTGATACAGGAAGGGAACGGACGGTTGTTACTCACATCCTCAATGTCCACGAATCGCCTCATGACCGCAACGCCCCGCACCCAACTATGGCGATGGTGAGGCCGGGAAGCTATACTCTCCCTCGTAACGAGGTGGTGAGAGCGATTGACAACGGTGATTGAGCCCGCGTCTCTCGCTGAATCATCAAAATTCTACTTGCCCCCTCCGCTGAACCGCACGATCTTCGAGATCGTGTTGCTCGCCTCTGACTCTCGCCTGTGACGCATCGTGTGCGTAGCTGGCGGGCTCAGGAGTCGCAAGCCGTCGGGTTCGGTGCGTCCCAGGAATGGGAAACGGGGCCGATTGCCATCGGCTTGGCCAACATCGTGTTGGCTGACGTGGCATGGATGTGCCGTGGGTTCGTCCCGCGGTCCCTGCGCTTACCGCGTCTGTCGCGACCGACGGGCCGTATGCGGATCCGAGCAACACATTTTTCCACAGGAATCGAATATGACGACGTTTGAGAGTTTGGGACTGACTGAACCGGTGCTCAAGGCGCTGAATGCTGAGGGCTACACCGTGCCGACACCGATCCAAGCCAAGGCGGTGCCGCACGTACTCGCCGGCCGAGATCTCTTCGGCTGCGCGCAGACTGGCACCGGCAAGACAGCCGCCTTCGCGCTGCCGCTGATCGAGCGGATGATGGCGAACCCACGGGAGCGGGAGAACCGTCGATGCCGCGTGCTCGTGCTGGCACCGACCCGTGAGTTGGCAGGCCAGATCCATGAGAGCTTCCGCGTCTATGGACGGCACGCCCACCTGAAGTCGGCCGTGATCTACGGCGGCGTCGGCCAGCGGCCCCAGGAAGTTGCGATGAGCAAGGGCGTTGATGTGCTCGTGGCAACGCCAGGACGGCTTCTCGACCTCGTGCAACAGAAGTTTGTCGACCTGCGAACCGTGGAATTCCTAGTGCTCGACGAGGCCGACCGCATGCTCGACATGGGCTTCATCCACGATGTTCGCCGGATCGTGGGCATGTTGCCGCGGGAGCGGCAGACGCTCTTCTTCTCGGCCACGCTGCCGAGCGAAGTTCGTCAACTCGCCGATTCGATGCTCCGCAACCCGCTGGAGGTGAAGACCACGCCGCAGTCGACCCCTGCCGAGACGGTGGCGCAGGCGGTCTTTTTCCTGCCGCAACGTCAGAAGCGGCACCTGCTCGTGCACCTGCTCTCGAACGAGGGCATGGCCCGCGTGATCGTCTTCACGCGGACCAAGCATGGTGCCGACAAGCTGCAGCGGGATCTCGACAAGGCTGGCATCCGCGCAGCGGCGATCCATGGCAACAAGAGCCAGAATGCCAGAGAGCGGGCTCTGGCGGCATTCAAGTCGCAACATCCTCCGGTGCTCATCGCCACCGATATCGCGGCCCGCGGCATCGACGTTGACAACGTGTCGCACGTCGTCAACTTCGAACTCCCGCACGAGCCGGAAACCTACGTGCATCGCATCGGCCGCACCGGCCGGGCGGGCATGACGGGCAAGGCGGTCTCGCTGTGCGACCACGAGGAGCGACCGCGGCTGCAGGCGATCGAGCGACTGCTCCGCAAGTCGATCCCGGTCCGCAACGATCTGCCGGAACTGCCGCACGTGGAGCCCGGGAGCGAGCCACGTGAGTCGCACCGCGGTGGTGCCCGTTCCGGACAGGGACGCGGACCTCAGGGCGGCCCTCCGAGGGGCAGGGGGGGACGCACCAGCGGCCGTCGTTCCCCGGGCGGGCAGCAGCCACGCCAGGGATCTCAGCCATCGCGTCGACCCCGCAGCGAAGCAACGCAGGCAGAGGGCAGACCAGCAGCTGCAGCGACGGCCCCGGCCCCAGCATCGCGACTGCCGAAGAAGCACCGCCGCGCGTTGTAGGTGGGCGTCGCCGTATCTCGATCGTTCAACCCCGGAATACACGATGACTCCGTCGCCACTCCTTCAGCCCTTCCAGCTCCGTGACATCCCGCTGCGCAACCGCATCGTGATGGCGCCGCTCACTCGGTCGCGGGCCGGCGTTAGCCGCGTTCCCAACGCCCTGATGGCGGAATACTACGGCCAGCGGAGTGCCGCGGGGCTCATCGTCTCCGAGGCCACGACCATCTCCGAGCAGGCAAATGGCTGGCTTGAGTCTCCTGGCATCTACACCGACGCGATGGCAGAGGGCTGGCGGCTCACCACCGATGCTGTCCACGCCCGAGGTGGCCGGATCTTCCTGCAGCTGTGGCATATGGGCCGGGCTTCGCATTCGAGCTTCCACGGCGGACGGCTCCCGGTGTCGGCTTCGGCGATCCCGATCGCCGGTGACGGCATCCACACACCGCAGGGCAAACAGCCTTACGAGACGCCGCGAGCACTCGACACCGCCGAGATTCCGGGTGTTGTCGGCGACTATCGTCATGCCGCCGCCCGGGCCCGAACGGCAGGCTTCGATGGCGTCGAAATCCACGCCGCCAACGGCTACCTCATTGACCAGTTCCTGCAGTCTAAGACGAATCACCGTACCGATCGCTACGGTGGCAGCATCGGGAATCGCTTCCGCCTCCTGGCTGAGGTAGTTGAGGCAGTATCAGCCGAATGGCCTGCCGGTCGCGTCGGTGTTCGCCTCGCCCCAAATGGCGGGTTCAACGACATGGGCTCGCCCGACTTCCGTGAACAGTTCACCTTCGTGGCCACGCAACTCGATGCCTTTGGTCTGGCGTACCTCCATGTCATGGATGGCCTAGCCTTCGGCTTTCATAGGCTCGGCGAGCCTATGACGCTGACGGATTTTCGCGGCGTCTATCGTGGACCGCTTATTGGCAACTGCGGCTACACGCAGGAATCGGCGGAGGCTGCCATCGCTGGCGGGCTCGCCGATTTGATTGCCTTTGGTCGCCCTTACATCAGCAATCCGGACCTCGTCGAACGGATCACGAACGGCTGGCCGTTGGCCCAGCCAGCCGACATGGCGACGTGGTATTCGCCGGTCGGTGCCACCGGCTATACCGACTACCCACCCTACCGCGGCTGCTAGATCGCAGACGCCCCCGGCGGCCCAACGCTCCTCGAGCTTCCGCTGACCCCCTTCGCCCACGTCTCAAGGTTTACCAACTCGTCGCAACAGCTATCTGAAATGCGATCTACGAGCCCATCTTCATCGACCGCAGCCGTAGGGCGTTGGCGACGACCGATAGGGAGCTCAGGCTCATGGCGGCCGCGGCGAGCATTGGGTTGAGAAGCAGATGGCTCGAAAGCGGATAGAGCACCCCCGCGGCGATCGGCACTCCCAGCGCGTTGTAGACCAGCGCGAAGAACAGGTTCTGTCGGATATTCCGCATCGTGTGACGGCTAAGTTCGATCGCCTTCACGATCCCCCTGAGGTCACCCTTCACCAGGGTCACCCCAGCCGACTCGATGGCGGCGTCGGAACCGGTGCCCATGGCAATGCCGACATCGGCCGCGGCCAGAGCTGGCGCGTCGTTGATCCCGTCACCGGCCATCGCCACCACACGGCCCTCCGCCTGCAATGCCCGAACAAGCGCATGCTTCCCTTCCGGCTTCACTCCGGCGAGAAATTCGTCGATCCCCAGCCCAGCAGCGACCGTGCGGGCGGTCTGCTCACTGTCACCCGTGAGCATGATCAGCCGTAGACCAAGTGCGTGGAGGCTGCGCACCGCCTCGGGAGTCGATTCCTTGATGGGGTCCGACACTGCGATCAGGCCGGCAAGCCGCCGGTCGACGGCGACATGCATCACGGTTCGGCCCTGCAGTTGAAGCGCATCGGCCCGATCGTCGAGGGCCGCCAGGCCCTCAACGCTCTCCTCGGCAAGCCATGCTCGCTTGCCGACCAGAACCTCCCGTCCTTCCACGCTCCCGCGGGCGCCGCCGCCGGTCACGGAATCGAAGTCGGCGACCGTCGGCACCGCGATGTTCCGCGCCTTAGCACCTGCCACGATCGCACGGGCCAGTGGATGTTCGCTGTTTTGTTCGACGCTTGCGGCGGTTCGCAGAAGATCCGTGTCGGTCATGGTCGCGACCGGAAGGCACTCAGTCAGCGTGGGGCGGCCAGCCGTCAGCGTGCCCGTTTTGTCGACGACCACGGTGTCGACTTTTTCGAGGTGCTCGAGGACTTCGGCGTTCTTGACGAGCACGCCTTCCCTCGCCCCGCGGCCGATGCCAACCATGATCGACATTGGCGTCGCCAACCCCAACGCACAGGGGCAGGCAATGATCAGCACGGCGACGGCGTTGACGAAGCCCCACGCCAGTGGCGGTTGCTCCGGCGCCGCGATGGCCCAGACGAGGAACGTGAGAATCGCGATCGCCAACACGGCGGGAACGAAATAGCCAGCAACGGCGTCGGCGACCTTTTGGATCGGCGCCCGACTCCGCTGCGCATCGGCCACCATGCCGATGATCCGCGACAGCACCGTGTCCGCTCCGACCTTGTCGGCGACCATCAGGAACGAGCCGGTTTGGTTGAGGGTGCCGCCGATCACCGAATCACCGACCCGCTTCTCCACCGGCATCGGCTCGCCAGTGATCATCGACTCCTCAATCGAACTGCCACCTTCCGACAACTGGCCGTCCACGGGAATCTTTTCGCCGGGCCGTACCCGCAGCACATCGCCCTCGCGGACCTCGTCGAGCGCTACCTCTCGCTCCTCTCCATGACGAACCACTCGGGCCACGGGCGGGGCGAGCGTCAAGAGCTCGCGGATGGCGGCACCGGTGCGATTCCTGGCCCGCAGTTCGAGCAGTTGTCCGAGCAGAACCAGCGTGATGATCACTGCCGCAGCCTCGAAGTAGATCGGCACGACGCCGCCGTGCTTGAACTGGTGCGGGATGATCGCAGGGAACAGGATGGCGACCACGCTGTACAGATAGGCGGCACCCGTACCGATGGCGATCAGCGTGAACATGTTTAGATGACCGGTCACGATCGACCGGAACCCCCGCTCGAAGAACGGCCATCCTGCCCAGAGCACTACCGGAGTGGCGAGGAACAACTGCACCCACGGCTCCACCGTCCGCCCCAGCCAACGATCCACCGGCACGCCCAGCATCGGGAGCATCGATATGAGGAACACCGGCAGCGTGAGCGCTGCGGCCACCCAGAACCTCCGGACCATGCCGCGCAGCTCGTGATCATCCTCGCCAGCATCGGGCTGCAGAGTCTTCGGCTCCAGATCCATGCCGCACTTCGGGCAGGATCCTGGGCCCACCTGCTCGATCTCAGGGTGCATCGGACAGATGTAGAGAACGTCCGCGCGGCCGGGGGCCGAATGCCGCGTGGCGGCGGGGACCGATAGCGGCAGAACGTCAACGTCGCCCGTGAATTTTCGGCGGCAGCCCTCGGCGCAGAAATAGTACGTGACACCATCGCGAACCGCGCTGCGGGCGGTCTTCTCGTCGACGGTCATACCGCAGATGGGATCTATAGCCATGGGCGGGAAATACTCCTGAGGAAGCAGCAGACTACCGTAGAACCACAGTCGTGGCAGCCCGATGTGCCATGGACGCAGTCCGAGGAAAAAAGGCGGCGGGAGACGTTCGTCCCCCGCCGCCACACACGATCACACGGCATGCCCGTCGGGTGCTACTTGCTGCAGCATCCCGAGCCGCAGCAGCCCGCTTGCTCTGCCTTCACGCTAGCAGGCATGCACTCCTCGACGCAGCAGACGCAGGTGCAACTCGTGCACTCGCAACTACCCGTCTCGCAGCATCCGCAGCAGTCACACTTTCCACAGCCGACGTTTCGGCTGGTATCGGTCGCGGGCACGAAGGGCACCAGGGCCAGTGCCGCCAAGAGAATCAGACTGTTCATGGGAAATATCCTTGTCATGGGAACATTGAATCGATCACTCCACGTCACGACATGTGAGCGTGGGAAAGCCACCGCACGTGCCACTGCATCCCTCGGGCTCACGCCCACGGACGGGGAGGCACGGTTCAATGGCCGATTCAGTTCCGCCAGACACCGTAGAGGATCCGCACAGGCCGGATCGGAATGGATCGTGACGCCACCACATAGGTCCGGTTGGCGCCGAGCCCATGAGAGGCTCCAAGTGAGGTCGAATCCGCTACCTCGCCCCACACGGGCAGGTCGTCTCTCTGCGATGATCTGGCATCGTGCACCGCGAGCGACTGATCCTGCCTCGCATCCAACTGACAGTGGCATGGCGACTCGTCTGTCTGGGCCAGACGACCATCTGATGTGGCCGCGCAGAGAGGGCAACCGGCTTCGGCGTCTACTGAAGCTGGGCGAGAAACCGAAAGCGGAGGGAGCGCGACTGCGCAGCAATCAGTCTCTTGGGCCGCACAGCAACTGCGGTCGCAGTCTCCGCTCCGTGCCTGGGGAGCGACCTGAGCGACGAATGCCGCGCACGCCACGACCAGCCAGACGGGTTTTTGCCAGTGTGCAACCATCGAAAAACTCCTCGATACTTGCTCTACGGACCCCGGCGGGAGATGGTTCGCTGGCAAAAACATGCCGCGTCGGACAGCCGTCACTTGCCCGGCTTTCCTCCAGGCGGCTTTCCCTTCTTCTTGGCACCGCCGTGCGGCTTGCCGAATCGCGGCCCGTTCACGGGGGCGAACTTCCGTGGTTTCGGATACTTGCCACCGGGGCCGGGCCGTCGATCCTCGCGGTCACGGTGGTCACCCCTGTCGTTCGGCCGCCGATGCTCCGGCCGGTGCACGGGCTCCGCGTCGACAGCCTCCTGGCTGGCAGGCGCGAAGTGGTGCAGGATCGCCGCGGCGACGTCGGTCGGCGTGTGTCCCTGTTCCAGGAGTCGCTCCACCAGCGGGGCCCGTCGCGCAAAGTCGCCCCCTTCGAGCGTCGCCGTGATCTTGTCGAAGAGGGCGTCTGAACGACGGTCCTCAACCGCTGCCAGTGACGGCACCTGCTCCCGACGGATCTTCGTCCTCAGAAACCGCTCGATCGACTGCAGTTTGTAAATTGCTGCCCCCGACACAAGCGTCACTGCCTTGCCCTTCTTTCCAGCCCGACCAGTGCGGCCGATGCGGTGCACGTAGTCCTCGGCATCGTAGGGCAGATCGTAGTTGACGACGAGTTCCAGATCATTGACGTCGATGCCACGCGCGGCCACGTCGGTCGCGACCAAGAAGGCGAAAGCGGCCCGCTTGAAGTTCTGCATGACGCGAGTTCGCTGGGCCTGAGCCATGCCACCGTGCAGTCGCTCGGCCGAGTAGCCTCGGCCGATGAGCGCGTCGGCCAATTCGTCGACCATCCGCTGCGTGTTGCAAAAGATGACGCCGCTCTTCACGTCGTGAAAGTCGATGACGCGAACCATCGCGTCGAGTTTCGCGTGATGCCGAACCTCGTGATAGACCTGATCCACGAGTGGCGGACCGCTCACGGACTTCTGTGCGATCTTGATCGTGGCCGCGTCGTTTGAGTGGCCACGGACAAGCGCCTGGATCTGCGGCGAGATGGTGGCGGAGAAGAAGATCGTCTGCCGGCCCTCCGGGGCGGCGGCGAGAATCTTCTCGATATCCTCGCGGAAGCCCATGTCGAGCATCCTGTCGGCTTCGTCGAGAATCAGCATGCGGATCTTCGTGAGATCGAGTGTGCCGCGATTCATGTGGTCGGTAAGCCGGCCCGGCGTGCCGACGACGACATGTGCTCCGCGCTTGAGTTCGGCAAACTGGCGCTCATACGAAGCGCCACCGTAGATCGCCACAGAATTGACGCCACGACGAAACGCCGCGAGTTTGTGCACCTCGTCAGCCACCTGCGTGGCCAGTTCCCGCGTCGGGGTGAGGATCAGCACCTGAGTGGCCTTCAGGGCCGGGTCAATCTTCTCGATGGCCGGGATGCAAAAGGCCGCGGTCTTCCCCGAACCCGTCTCCGACTGGCCGACGACGTCTCGGCCGGACATGATCAGTGGAATGGCTGCTGACTGGATCGGTGACGTTTCCTCGAAGCCGAGTTGGGCCACCGCCTTGAGCACTTCCTGGGAGAGCCCCAAGGAGGCAAACGGCACGTGTCCGGGGCGGGAATCGTCCGGCGAAGAGGGAGCGGGACTGCGATCGGGCTTGGAATCAGTCATGAAGGCCTAGTCTGGCGGAGGAGGGGGGGCGGGAGAGAGGCGGGAGGGCGGGAACTCCCCAGAGTACCTCAATCACGATGGGCCTGCGCGGACAACCGCGAGATTGCCTCTCCCCATCCACTGGGTGATGCCGGTCCTTCGCGATCCGCTGGAAAACAGCGGTGCCCAAAACCGGCGCATTTCGCCCTGAATCAGGGATCCAGCGTGGAATCGCCCGGATCGGTCGGAGCGGTTGGGTCGTTGCCATCGCCAACCGTGCAATACCACCGCAGCACGGTCGTATCGGTATCGCTGGTGATCGGCTCGACATGCCCATCCAGAAACACGAAGTTCGTCACGCCAGGGTGCAGGCTGCCGTACTTCCGGGGGTTGAGGTCGGATGGACCGTCGGCGATGCCGCGGGCGGTATCGCGAAAGATCGTCTGTGGAGTGTCTGCTGCAAAGAACGCCGTGTCTCCCTGATCGTGGTGGGTCATGTCGGCCGAAGCCGACGTGATCTTGGGGATGTGCTTCTCACCCATGGCAAACGTCCTGCTCAGGCCATCGCTTACCTGCCGAGACTGCACCCGCGAATAGGTATGTATCGGCCCGCCCAGTCTCGGATCGAAGGTGGGAGCATCGGACTCCCAGTGATAGTTGTAGTAGGTTCCGGCGTTCGCGGCGTAGTCGCCGCCGGCTGCGGCGCCCTTTACGACAGGTGGCGCATCGTTGTTGTCGAAGTTCCGATCCGCGGCCGGGGAACGACGACTGGGGCAGAAGTAGTTGGAAACCGGCGTCCGCATGGCGACGGCGTTTTTGTCGTCGTCGGCGCGGGCTGTCTTGTCGTAGGCGTTGTAGATCGCCGACTGCTCGAGATATGGAAGCACCAGGAAGCCCCAGGAAATCCCGGTCTGCTCGCGCAAGTTCCGTCCCTGCGGATAACTCTTGCGGGCCTGCTCATAGCCGACAATGGCGAGCCCGACCTGCTTCATGTTGTTGCTGCAACTCATCCGGCGGGCGGCCTCGCGGGCAGATTGGACGGCCGGCAGCAGCAATCCGACGAGCGTGCCGATGATGGCAATCACCACCAGGAGTTCCACCAGGGTAAAGCCAGGCTTCACAGAAGCTGCTTGTGTCGCGGCTCGGCAACGACCGGAATGGATGACATGTCTCATATCGGAGTCCTCGGAAAGGCAGGGGTTCAGAAGGCGGGAAACCGGCAGGGAGAAAAGTATCGACCGGGGCCGGATGCCCCGTCAACACCGCTAGCGGATGCAGTAGATGGCGTCCGATGACCGGATCAGCAGAGCATCATCGCTGACAGCGGGCGTTGCCCAGAAGACCTCTGCATCGCTCCCGACCGAGAATTCGCCAAGAATCTTGAATTCTGGACCGGCCTCCAGCACGACGGTCCGGCCCTTCTCATTGACAAGGTAGATGCGGTTGCCAATCACCAGTGGGCAGCCGACAGCCGTGGTGCCTCCCGGAAGCCGCTTCCGGTATTTCTCTTCGCCGGTCCGCTTGTCGTAACAGACGGCCTTGTCGCCGAAGAAGTAGAGGAGGTCGTCGACGACTACCGGCGATGGCATGCCCGCGCCGCTCTTGTTTTTCGACCAGACCACGGCGGCCGTCGCGGTCTGCCCCTTGGGGGGCGTGAGGTCGCCGAGGTGTCCGCTGGCAATCGCATACACAGGCGCCTTGCTGCCGGGGCTCGAGGTGCCGAAGTAGATGCCTGCGGCATCGGCCACGACCGAACAGGCGAATGACGTGTCAAGCCCGCCAAGACGCCAGCGTTCCCTGCCATCCGCGATTCCATACGCGATCACGCTGCCCTGACCCGCCGTCACGATCTCCGCGATGCCGTTGTTCGTCCAGACGACGGGCGTGCTCCACGCGGTCCCTTTATTACGATCGACCGTCCACATGTCTGCGCCTGTCATTGGATCGAGGCAGTGCAGTCGGGCAGAGTCTTCGTTGTAGATCTGCAGCAGTATCCGGTCCCCCTCTGGATCACGGTGCAGCACTGGTGACGAGCCGGTGCCAAACTGATTCTGGATCGGCTGCGGGTCGAAATTCCGTCGCCAACGTTCAACCCCAGCACCATCGAGGGCCACGAGGGTGCCGGTGCTGCCGAAGAAAGCGAAGACCGTGTCGGCCGAAGCGCAGGGCGTCTCCGTGGCGTAGGTATTCGACGCATGCTTGGCGAATTTCGGGACCGCCTCGACGACAGTCTTCGACCAGAGGATCTTCCCGTCAGCGGGGTCGAGGCAGAGGACCCGCCATTGCACGGGTTCGGTCGGCGTCGACGCCATGCCCCAGGTGGAGAACGACATCACGCCGCCCATGCCGCTGGGGTTGTCGGCCTTGGGGCCGACGGCAGTGGTGACGAATATCCTGCCGCCGGAGACGATCGGCTGTGACCAGCCGGCGCCGGGAATCGGAGTCCGCCACGCCAGGTGATCGGTATTGCTCCACTGCGAGGGCACTCTGGCCTGCGGGGCGAGGCTTTGGGCTGTGCCACCGCGAAACTGCGACCAATCGTTTCCCGCAGCAATGTTGCAGCCGAGTAGGCAGCATCCGAGCACGCATGAACCTATCGAACGCATGGCATTCCCCTCCTTGGCCTGACAGCTTCGCCTGGTGACATTTCTCTCGGAGAAGTCTATCGGCCCGTGAAAAATTCGATCAAGCGGAGTGCGAGCACGAACAGTTTCACGCCAGATGGCATTGAGCTGCTTGAGCACGATGGCAGTTGCCGTAGCTTCCCGTTTGCCTCAGATCAACGATAAATAGACTGCAGAAGGGCGTCAGTTGGTCGCGACGGACAGATCATCGTGTTCTTCGGGAAAACAGCCCGCTAGAATCGTCGACATCCCGCCATGACCGCATCTCAACGCCCACTCCTGCCCGCCGATCTGCCCGTGGCCGCTGTTCTCCGTGACGTCGTCGCGGCGTCGCGGAGCGGAGCCGTGGTCGTCACCGCTCCCCCCGGTTCTGGCAAGACGATGCTCGTGCCAGCCGCCGTACTCGATGACCTGCCGCCGTCGGCGCGGCTCATCCTGTTGCAGCCCCGAAGGCTGGCGGCTCGCTCCGTGGCACACCAGATAGCGCGGCTGCGGAACGTGCCGCTCGGCGGCGAGGTTGGCTACCAGGTGCGGTTTGATGCCCGAGTCAGCCGCGACACGCGGCTCATCGTCGAGACCACCGGCATCATGCTCCGCCGTCTGCTCAGCGACATCATGCTCGATTCAATAGCCGCCGTCGTCCTCGACGAGTTTCACGAGCGGACCATCGAAATGGACCTCGTGCTCGGCCTGTTGATCCGCGTGCGGCAGACACTCCGGCCCGACCTCCGCATCATCGTGATGAGCGCCACGCTCGCCGCAGAGCCGGTGGCCCGCCTGCTGGGAACAGCAGCCGATCAGTCCGCCGGCGCGGGGAGCCTGTGCCCGATCATCTCCGCCCACGGCCGGCTCTTTCCGGTCGAGGTGAGATTCTCTCGTCGCGGCGAACAGCGAGACCTTGTCGACATGGTCTCCGCTGCCGTGCCAGAGGCACTCCGCGCGACGACCGGCCACGTGCTCGTCTTTTTGCCGGGCGTGGGGGAGATCATGCGGTGTGAGCGGGAGCTGTCCGCGGCAGCAGACCGACAGGGCATTGCGTTACTCACGCTCTTTGGCGACATGCCGCCGGACCAGCAGGACCGCGTGCTCACCGACGTGGGCCGCCGCAAGATCATCCTCGCCACCAACGTTGCCGAAACCTCGCTGACGATTCCTGGGATCACCGCCGTGATCGACTCCGGCCTCGCCCGGCAGCTCCGCGTGTCGCCGGCCACGGGACTGCCCCGGCTGGAGCTCGTACCGATCTCGCAGGCCTCTGCCGAGCAGCGGGCCGGCCGGGCGGGACGGACGGGCCCCGGCATCTGCTGGCGGCTCTGGGACGAGTCCTCGCACCCCCATCGCCCTACCGCGGAGGTTCCCGAGGCGGTCCGTGGCGATCTCGCGGCATCGCTTCTTCACCTGCTCACGGCTGGCGAACACCGGGATTTTCCTTGGCTCGATCAGCCGCCCGTTGACAGCCTCGAGAATGCACGGCGGCTCCTGCATCAGCTTGGCGCGATCGAACCCGGTGTCGCGGCAGGAGACGACCGGGTGACGCCGCTGGGGGCTGAATTGGCAAGGCTGCCGGCGCATCCGCGGCTGGCCAGGCTACTGCTGGCAGGTGTCCAACACGGCGTGCTCCGCAAGGCGGCGATCGCCGCGGCGTTGCTCTCCGAGCGGGATCCGTTTCGCGTGGGCGGCCATGGTGGACAGGGGCCGCGGGACAGGCTTACCGTGCGGATTCGTTCGGACGTCGTGGATCGCGTGGCAGCGCTCGAGGCTTTTCATGAGGGCAAGACGCCAGGCCGAACCGACCTTGAACTGCATCCCGGGGGAGCGCACAACGTGCTGCGGGCAGCCGAACAGCTGCAGGGGCTCGTCGACACACCGGAGGCGGCTCCTCCGGCAGATACCGAGACAGCCCTCATGCAGGCGCTCCTCGAGGCGTTTCCCGATCGCCTCGCTCGGCTCCGGCCTGGCGCGCAGGATCGCGGCACGATGGTTGGAGGGCGAGGTGTGCGTCTCGACGGGGGCTCCCGTGTCCGCCACGAGCCTTTCTTTCTCGCGATCGACATCAACGATGCCGGCGGCGAGGCGAGCGTGCGACAGGCGTCGGCCGTGGAGACGTCATGGTTGGAGGCCGAACCGTTGGCGGCCACGAACCTGCGGGCCGTTGAGGAGCTGCTTTACCATCCGTCCCGTCGGCAGGTGGAGGCCCGTCTGCGGCGATACTGGAACGACCTCGTCCTCGATGAGACTCCAATTGCGATCCGTGACGGGGCAGCCGCCGCGGCAATTCTGGCCACCGAGGCGATCCCACAACTCACCAGGCTTCTGCCGGGAGCCGATACCGCTGCTGGGAGCTTTCTGGCACGGGTCCGCTGGCTCGCCGACGTCGCGCCGGAACTTGCACTCCCCGCCCTCTCCGATGCCGACCTGTCAGCGCTGCTACCCGCTCTCTGCACGGGACTTCGGTCGCTTGATGAGATCGCGACTGCCGACTGGCTCTCCCACCTGCAGAACATCGTGGGCTACGAGCGGCTCGCGGAACTCGACCGGCTGGCTCCCGCGCAGTTCGAACTCCCAACGGGAAAGCGGTACAAGCTCGCCTACGAGCCCGGCAGGCCGCCCGTACTGGCGGTGCGGATTCAGGAACTGTTTGGCGTTCGGGAGACGCCTCGGGTGGCGGCTGGCCGCGTGCCGGTGCTGCTCCACCTGCTCGGGCCGAATCACCGTCCTCAGCAGGTCACGAGCGACCTCGCGAGCTTCTGGAAGACGACATATACCGAGGTTCGGAAGGAACTCCGCCGCCGCTACCCAAAGCACGCTTGGCCTGAGGACCCCCTCAGCGGAGGAGCAGCGCCCCGTGGCCGATGACCGGTTGTGCAGCAAGTGCACGGAATGCCGTGCGCACGGCCGATGTCGTTTATGTCTCGTGCAACGCCGCTTCCCGGATCGCTGATGGATCACGCCCCGTCACGACGATGAGCCGATCACTCGTGTCGTCCGGAGTGCACCGTGCCCTCCGGCGATCGACGCCCTCACCACGTTCGTCGTCCCCCAGCAGGAGCCCCCCTCATGCGTCGGATCGTTCTCGTCGTCGCCGTCCTCACCAGTCTTGTCATTGCAGGCACCGCGTCTGCCGCTCAGACTCGCTCCACGAGCAGCAGTGCATCTGCCACCCGCAAGGGACCCGTTGCCAAGCTGGTCGAACTCGAGAAGCGGAAGAACGAGTGGCTGCGTCAGCAGTTCCTCGGCAAATAACCGCAGATACGGACAGCCATCACCTCTTGCCATTCCCGCAATCACCTGACGTCGGTCATCCGCAGCGAAGTGCCGTGATGATGCGCTGAACGATGATTTCGGGCGGAAGAGCGATATCGACCCTAATCGGCCGTTCGTCATCCGTTGGACGCTCGAGCAGCGCACACTGACTCGCCAAAAGCGAGGCGGGCATAAAGTGCCCAGTGCGCTGCTCGAGGCGTTCGCGGAGGATTGCCTCGTCACCATCGAGTTGCACGAGTCTGACGCCCGGCTTTCCCATCCCGAGGCGGACGCGATAGCCGCGTCTGAGCGCCGAGCAGGCCAGCACGAGGCGACGTCGCTCTTCGATCGCCGCCTCGACCACAGCCGCGAGGCGATCGAGCCACGGGCGGCGTGCTTCGTCGTCGAGGGGCATTCCCTGTCGCATCAGCGCGACGTTTTCGGGCGGATGATAGTCATCGGCATCAACGAACTCGGCCCCGCGTTCCCGTGCCAGCAATCTGCCGATCAGCGTCTTGCCGCTGCCGGCGACACCCATGACGATGATGACATCCGGTGTGGTTGCACTTGGCGAAGAGGTCCGCATGGAGACGCCTACGGGTGAAAAAGTCGCCCGGGCCGCAGATCAGGTTTGCGGAGCCCCGTCGTCCGGAAGCGTATGCTACCGCCGTTGATTCCTGGAAGTCTTTACCCTGGAGCGCTGACGATGACCGATGCCACCCAGGCCTGGCTCGATGGACTGCGGGACCATGCTGCTAACGCCCGCCATGACACCCGTAACGACGATCGGCCGGCGGCGATGATCGCCGCCGAGCGGGCCGTGCTGGCTGCCCACTTGGCGGTGTGGCTCGACACTGAACTCCCCGGGCTCCTCGCCGAGCGGGCTGCAGACTCACTGTCAGTCTGCCCCAGCGGCAGTGCCGAGATGGACGCCGAGCCAGCCCTGGTACTAACCACCACTGCGGCCGGTCTCGCCGCGGCGGCTGACCTGCTTGGCCGAGAAGATCCCCTCATGCGGGAGTGGCGGGAGCGGTTCGCCTGTGTCACGGAGCTTGAATACCGGCGTTTTTGCATGCTGCATCCGGATCACGACTACCGCCTGCATATTGCCCACTGGAGCTGGATGAAGACCCGCGTGCCACCGCAGAGGTGGCCGGCATTCGTGCGGTGGCCGCTTCGCGAGGGCGAGGCGTATTGGCTGCACCGCACCGGCACGGCCGGGGCAGGGCGGGAACGACGCTCGAGTCATCTCTGGAAATGGAACGGCACGCACGCCGTGATTCTCAAGCCCTTCATCGATGAAGAATTCCCGATCAGGTGAGGGGCGTGCTTCAAAGGGCAGAGCAGCCAGCGACAGTCAGAGATCCACCCAGGACTTGCAGCCGCCGAATGACTCCTGCCAGGGCAGCACGAGCGGCTCCGAGAGGGCCGACACTTGGACCTCCAGCACGTGCAGTTCATTACGCCAGCGATGAAACCGCTCCGCAACCACGTGGTCTGCCCAGACGTGGTCGCCGCGAAACCGCGCAAGGCCCTCGAGCGACTCAATTCGGATCGCACTGATCACGCGGGCCCGATGCCGAAAGGCCACCGTGCCCTCTCGCGGGCGGTCTACGTCGATGTCGACGAGCAGATCGCGAGCCTCTGGCACGAGGCTTTCGGGCGACTGGTGGAGAAACGTCGGCATCAGCAGAAACTCCCAGTGGGCAAGATCGAAATGCCCGCCCGGTTCCACGATGCCGCCCTTGCGGAGAATTACCCGCTGACGTCCTTGAGCAAGCGCCCGGCAGATGGCCGCCCACTCCTTGAATGCAGCCTTGCAGACGGATGGCATACGATCCGTATTCATGAGGTCTATTCGGCAAGCGTTACTTTGCGGGCGGACGGACATACATGCCATCGGCCGTAAGCTGGATCACCGGGATCGCCAGCTTTGGATCAAAGACGCCCTGGCCACGAACCACGACCTCGGAGCCCTTCTGAATGCCGAAGAGTTTCCTCGCATCGACCGGGATCACCGTGCCATCGGCACCGACGAATTGCACGGCGATCATCGGGGCATTGGCCTGACGCTTCTTGCAAAACGGACAGTTGTCGTTGTCGTGCCCAGGCTTCTTGGCGTGGTCGTCGGCCGGAATCTCCACGAGTACAAACGATGCCTTGTTGTCCAGGAACGGCTCCATGCCCCGCGCACCGACACGGCCTGCCAGCACGATCGGCTGCGGGTCTTTCGTGAGCTTTTCCTTCGCCGCGGACGGCGTGACGGCGCCCTCCGGCTCCGCGGGCAGAACGAGTCGCCCACGGACTGCGGCCGGATCGATCTCCAGCCCCAGGCAACGCGCCGGTGACACGGCAACCCCGCCTGTGAGGCCCACGAGAATCCCAAGTGACGCGATATCGAATATCCGTCTCAGACCTGGCTTCACCAGCATGACCGTCCTCCTTGATAGTGTGCTTCCTCTGACACAGTCGTGCATCGCTGGTGGGCCTACTGTGCCCCACCCTTTCCAAGGTTCTTGAGCGACTCGATGGCGGCCTCAAGCCGCGTTCCCAGCTCGTCGATGTCGATCTTCTTCAACTCCTCCTCGCCGCCGTGCAGGGCAGCGTCGAGCGCATCGAAACACTCAAACACGACCTGGGTTGCCTGTTTGCCGGCGTCCTGCAGGCCCGCCTCCTCCTTCGACACGAGCCCTTCGAAATCCTCCAACAGGTGGCCGACCGCGTGCACCTTGTCGTCGGCCTTCTCGCGATCACCAGCCTTCAGAGACTCCTTGACGTGGCCCCACATGGCTTCCAACTCGGCAACGCCAGCCGCAAGTGTCTCTGGATGTGCGTGATTGTGGTCAGCATGATCCTGATCGGCAGGCTCGCTATGGTCGTGGCTGTCCTTCGGAGCCTGTTTGTCGTGGTCATGGTCGTGGTCGGTGTGAACGGCCGCCGGCTTGGCGGTGGGCGCAGGTGGCACCGCCGGGCTGCACCCTGGGGCTGCGATTGCTGCAAGGCTTCCGAACCCCACCATCGCACAGACGGCCAGCGGGTGACCCAGCCGGATATGACGCGGGCTTCGGCCACGGTATGACGAAACAGACATCAGAGATCTCCTGACGGTGTTGAGTGGTGGGCAGAGTACCCACACAGCATACGAATCACACGGGCGAGAATGCTAATCCTTTGCGAACAGGCTCCGGCTCAGGGTCAGCCACGAAGCAGACCAGCGAATGTTCGGCCAATTCGAGCGGCTGTGCGGTGTCGGCGACGGGCCCTGTGCCCTCGGGAAAAATATCGTTCGGGGACGAGCGGCTGGTATCGATGAAGAGCCGCCACGACAGCGACGCGATCGCCGTCGGCCTGGGAAAGTGAAACCGTCTGGGCAGCGAGCCGGCGTGGGTGAAAATCAGAACGTGTCGGGGCCTGCCTTCCACGCCACCTGCCGCGACGTCATCTTCTTGGAGCAGCTTTTCGTGGGTGGGCGCCCCAAAGAAGCAGACCAGGCTCGCATCAGCGGCATACCAGTCGACATGACTGCCCTCCGGCGAGAACCACTCCACGTCGGGCAGTCCTCCCGCATCGCTCGCCCCCCCCTCGAGGAACGACCGGCGACGGAGGGTGGGGTTGTCCAATCGGAACCGCACCAATTCCCGTACGAACCTCACGAGTTCGGACTGGGATTCGATCAGCTGCCAATCGAACCACGAAATGGCGTTGTCCTGACAGTAGGCATTGTTGTTACCCAACTGGGTGCGGCGGCACTCGTCGCCAGCCAGCACCATCGGCACGCCCTGGCTCAGGAGCAGTGTCGCGAGCATGTTACGAATCTGCCGGGCACGCAGGGCGTCGATGTCGGCGCGGCGGGTTGGTCCCTCGATTCCATAGTTTTCGGAGAAGTTGTTGTTGTCGCCATCGCGGTTCCCCTCGCCGTTTGCCTCGTTGTGCTTGTCGCGATAAGTGACGAGATCGTTGAGTGTGTAGCCGTCGTGGGAGGTGACGAAATTGATGCTGTGATAGGGCTGGCGGCCGTCGTCGCCGTAGAGGTCGCTTGAGCCGGCCAGCCGCGTGGCGAGGTGGCCAGTCTGCGCGTAGTCTCCCCGCCAGTACCGGCGGACGTCGTCGCGGTATCGGCCGTTCCACTCAGCCCACCGCAGGCTCGCGAAGGAGCCAACCTGGTAGGCCCCCGCTGCATCCCAGGCCTCGGCGATGATTTTTGTGTCGGCGAGCATCGGATCTTCCGTGATGAGCTCTACGATCGGGGGATTTGGCAGGATTTCGCCGTTCCGGTCGCGACTGAGCACGCTGGCGAGATCGAAGCGAAAGCCGTCGATGTGGTAGTTGTGCACCCAGTGCCGCAGGCAGAGAAAGATCAGCTCGCGGACGATCGGGTGGTTGCCGTTGATGGTGTTGCCGCAGCCGGTGTAGTTGCGGTAATAGCTGCCGCCCTCACCGAGCATGTAGTAGACGCGGTTTTCCAATCCCTTGAATGAGAACGTTGGTCCGAGATGGTTTCCCTCAGCGGTGTGATTGAACACGACGTCGAGGATCACCTCGATGCCGGCAGCATGGAGCGCCCGGACCATCTCCTTGAATTCGCGGACATGACAGCCCGGCTCCGTTCCCGCGGCATAGCCGCGGTGGGGCGCGAAGAAGGCCATCGGATCGTACCCCCAGTAGTTGAACTGGTCTGGTCGAACACCGCTGGGAAGCTCGGTGGGGAACTCGTGCACGGGCATGAGTTCCACCGCCGTCACCCCGAGCGACTTGAGATAGGGAATCTTTTCGATCACGCCCAGGTAGGTGCCTGGGTGGGCGACGCCGCTGGTCGGGCTGGCGGTAAAACCGCGAACATGCAATTCGTAGATAACGGTGTCGGCGAGGCCACGCCGCAGGTGGCGATCCCCCTGCCAGTCGAATGAGTCATCGATCACCACGCTCTTCGGCGGTCGGATGATCGAGTCGTTCCCGGGCAGGAAGCGACCGGCCAATGCCCGCGAATAGGGATCGATCAGCCGGGCCTGCCCGTCGAATCGCTGGCCCCGCTCGGGATCGAAAGGGCCGTCGGCCTGGAAGTGATAGAGCTGCCCGTGGCCGACTCCCGGGACGAAAATGCTCCAGATATCTCCCCAGCGGTCCTTGTTGGGGTCGAGCGAGATGACCTCCGATGGCTCGGGATCGTCGACGTTGTCGTAGAGCAGCACCCGCATCGCCGTCGCCGAGCGGCTATAGACGACGAACTGGACGCCCTGTTCCTGCCGTCCGGAACGGTCGCGAAGCAGGGCCCCGTAGGGCAGAGGATGGCTGAACTGCAGCGGGGGCAGCGGCAACGCTCGGTGCGATCGCTGAACAACAGCCTTGGGGTTGCGGGTTGACATGACAGACAAGCATACCATTAACGCATTCCCGTCGTGACGAACAACTCGACGGGACGTTCTTCATCGACCTACCCGCGCAGAAGCAGTGGTAGGTCATATGGTGGGCTTTCGAGCGTGCGGAATTCCAGGCTGGAGGTTGGAGGCTCAGGACCGCGGCGAGCCCTGCGTGAGCCGTGGAGGAATGAACGATTATTCGAGACTCACAAAGACCTGCGCTGTCATCGCGGACGTCAGTGCCCCGTCCGAAGCCTTTATTTTGAACGCGGGTTGATTCCCGATGGCGCCAGCAGGCGGCAGCCAGCGGATCTTCTGGCCGGCAGAAATGAGCTTCTGTGAGAGCGGTGCGTTCGCGGCGACCGACACGGCAGCCCATGCTGTCCCGTTCCACTTCTGCAAACTGCCTGAATTGATCGCTTGGATAAGGATCCCAGGGGACGTCGTCTCGACGTCTGCGACGTTCGCGGCTGTTCGCAGAGACTCGTAGGTGATTTCGTACGGAATGCCTGGACGACCGCCAGTCAGAGTGGCCACCGCATAAACGGTTGGGGCGTCGTTCACGGGCGTAATCTTGATGGTGCTGACCTTCGATGCCGACAGGATGCCGTCGGAGACGGTCGTGGTGAGTGTCCGGGCTACGGTGCTATTCGGTGCGGAGGTGTAGCCGATGGAACCGAGCTTTCGGAAATAGGCATTCAGTGCGGCGGTTGTGCCGGTGAAGCTGCGGGCAGTCGCCGTTCCGCCCACGGCAACTGCTGCGGTGCTGGCGGCCGAGATTGCTCCGTCTTGCACGGCGAGTGTGACCGTGAGCGACGAAGAGTCGATGTCGGTGAAGGGCATCTTTTGAGCAGTCCAAGCCAGATTCCCACGGATGTCTTCCTTGACGGTGAATGATCCCGGGACGGTTAAAGTCGGGGCATCGTCTACCGCTGTTACGGCGACAGTGCTCGTAACGCTACTCGAAAGGGTCTTCAGCCCGCTGGGTTCGGAGATCGTTGTGGCGAGCACCACGGGCTTCGTGCTGTTGGCCACAGTGGTGTAGGTAATGCGTGCCGGGCTGTCGGTGAAGAAGGCATTCAGGGAGGTGAGCGTGCCTGTGAATCTGCGGGCTATCGCTGTGCCACCGACAGCGACGCCGTCAGCCGACAGCGCAGAGATCGTGCCGTTCGCTACCTTGAGCGTGACGGTCATCACACGTGTTGCTGGGGAGTCGGCGTCAGTGAACGGTGTGCCGGTAAAAATCAGCCCCGTGGCCTGATCTTCGACCACAGAAAAGACGCTGGGAACCGTTGCAACTGGTGGGGTTATCGGTTCCGGCAGGTCCAACACGGAGCCCGTGAACTGCCGTTCAGAGGTGAGGCCGCCGGCGTCAGTGGAACAGACTCGGATGGAGTAGGAGTTCTTGGCCTCGTAGTTGAAAGAGGCCGCGGCCTTGAGCAGCCCGCCATCGATCGCAAAGAAAGCGTTGTCGGTAGACCCTGCTCCTGCAACAAGCGAATACGTGAAGGATTCACCCGCATCGGTGTCCGAAGAAGACAGCAGTCCCACGATGGTCCCCTTGGCTGTGTTTTCGGGGACGCTTGTGGTGGAGAGGGCGATGTCGGTGGGAGTTTCGTTGACGTTGGTGACCGAGATCGTGAATTGTTTCTCGGTGGTGAGACCATTAGCGTCTGTCGATCGGACGCGGATGGAGTAGCTGTTCTTTGTCTCGTAGTCGAAGACGGCGGCGGTCTTGAGCGAGTTGCCGACGATGGAGAACGCGGCGTTGTCTGCATCGCCAGTGCCGGCGACGAGGGTATAGGTAAAGGTGTCGCCTGAATCGACGTCGGTAGTGGAGAGGGTGCCGACGGCATTGCCGACCGACGCATTCTCCACGGCTGAGGTCGCCGAGAGGGCGATGTTTGTCGGCGCATGATTCAACGCGACGATGTTGATGGTGATGATCTGTTGGGCAGAGGTGTTGACGCGGCCGAATGCGGTGCCGCCGGTGTCTTCGGCCGTGAGTGTGAAGGTCGCGGTGCCGAGGGCATTGGGCGCGGGAGTGAAGGTGAGCGTACCGTTCGCAGCAACGCTCGGCCCGACGGCGAAGAGCGAGGCGTTGGAGAGATTGGCGACACGATAGGTGGCGGAGCTGTCAGTAAGGTTCGGCACGCCTGAGACGATGGGTAGCGCTGCGGGCGGCGTCCATGACGCGGACTGGGTTCGTGCGGCGAGCTTGCGAACTTTTCCGTCGAACTTGGTGGTGAGGTAGATCTCACCGTTGGCGTCGAGGCCAAATCGCATGTCGGTGCGAGTCGCTCCACCGCCAAGGATTTGCAGGAGCGTCTTCTGCGTACCGCCGGAAAAGAGGGTGAGCTCCTGAATGTTGGCCTGCGTGCCCAAGGCGAGATCATTGACATCCGCAAAGTAAACCTTTCCCGTGTTGAGGTCACCGAAGATGTACTTCCCCTGGAGGTAGGGCATGGCGGAACCGCGGTATACAAAGCCGCCGACGATGGCGATCCCCTCGGAGCGGTCGTAGGTAGCCACAGGGTATGTGTAACCGAGTGAGGCGTCATTGGCGGGCAGCCCGTAGACCTTTGTCTGGTTGCCGGAGGTGTGATCGACGGCGAACATTCCCTCGCGCTCAGACCAGCCGTAGTTCGCGCCCGCGATGCCGAGATTAATCTCTTCGGCGTTTTTCTGGCCGATGTCAGAGATGAGCATCTTCCCAGTGACAGTGTCCCAGGAGAATCGCTGGGGGTTGCGGAGACCGATGGCCCAGATTTCGTCGAGCGCGGTGTCGCCGGGATCATGAGCGGCGACGAACGGATTGTCGGTGGGGATTCCGTACTTGCCGTTGGCCGCGTTGCTGCCAAGCGGATCGATGCGGAGGATTTTGCCGAAGGGAACCTGGCGGTTCTGCCCGTCGTTGTATTGATCGACGATGTTGAGCGGGCGGACGTTGCCGGTATTGCCGCCGTCGCCAACTCCAATGTAGAGCTTACCGAAGTCCGAGTCGCCGGGCGTCGAGGTCGGGTTGAAGGCGACCTGGTTCATGTTGTGATCGACAAGCGGCTGGGCGAGTCGCAGTATTTCTCGCCGCGAAGTGGTGGCAATCACGTTGGGATTACTGGCGTCGACGGTCCACTCGGAGAGCACGTCGTAGTGGGCCGTCACGCCGGACGGTGAATCGAAGTCCCCACGTGCGGCGGAAGCGGGCGCCTCAGTGTGAACGGTGTACACCTTGTGATAACCCGGCTTTGTCGTGTCATTGAAGTCGGGGTGAAACGCAAATGTCGAGAAGCCACGCTCGGAGTTGATTGAGGAGGAGTTGTCGATCCAGTTGTCGCCGCGGACGGCAGGGATGTCGAGAAACGGTGCGCTAAGCAGCGTGCTGTTTTGGATGATCCAGAGTTTGCCGCGCATGTCATTCACGAACAGACGGCTGGCATCGCCGGGGGCGAAGTAGCTGAAGTTGGTGCGGGCGGGCTTCAGTGTGCCGGTATTCGGATCAATTGACTGCGGAATGGTGGCGACGTCGACGACATCGACGGAGAGCCCGGGCACGTTGATGCTGGGTGCGTAGCCGTTGCCTGTGATGACGGGGTTCGTAGAACCGGGCGTAAAGGAAGTCACAAATCCTGCGATGGACTGGGCAGGTGCGTCGGTGTTGATGCTCAAGGTTGTCTGAGCGGTGATGAATCGTGGGCCGTCGGCCACGCCATACACAATGATGGAGGAGGACGCAGTTGCCGTGGAGTAGGCAGTGGCGTCCCCGTTCACCGTGGTGTTAGCAAGGACACCCTCGACTCCGCCGTTGAATCCGTCCCAGGCGCGGAACGTGAGGGCGTCGATCACAGTGCCGTTGTAATCGGCATTGGGAACGAATCGGATGCGCGTGTCGGCATCGGCGGCGAGGAGGCACGCAGCGGTCGCGGAGACGGCCCCCAGTGGTTGCCAGGTGACGCCGTCAGTGGCGAACTGCCAATTGCCGTAGGTGGCAATTGCGTTCGTGACAGCGATGCCGCTGGCTGGTCCGTCGGGGTCGATGATGAAGCCCTCGACGAGCGCGGCGACTCGTGTGCCTGGTTGCGTTGCATTGTCCTCGTAGATTGCGTTGAGGTGGTTCGCGCCGACGAGCGTGGGGGCAGTGTTTGTGGCGACAATAGCGATTGCGCCTGCCCCCTGTGTCACGCCGATCTGGGCGGGAGGCATTTGCGGGCTTAGGTCGCCGACGGAATCAACGACCGTTGCGAGCAGCGCCCGGGATTCGAGCGGCTCGAACGGTAGGACTTGCAGCGCGCGCGAGAGCGGCTTACGACGTCGAGGCTGGACCCGCGTCATGCCCTCCTCCTGCGAAAATCGAGACTCCCCAGATGCACCCCGGACCAATAGCCCAGAGTCTGCCCCGCGGTGCAGTGTATCCAGTAGTCGCCAATCCCTCAAAGGGCGGGTGTTTCGGCCGTTGTGGAGGCCGTCGGGGCCGATCGCCGCGGGACCACGCGGCGGGCTTGCGGGACGCCGCTTCGCAGTGAAGATAGGGCTCGTGAGCGGAGCCACCTATTCCAGCGCCGGCGTCAACCTTGAACTCTACCGCGAAGGTATGGCCCGCCTTCCCGCGCACATGCGGCGAACGCAGTGTCCGCGGGTGATGAGTCAGGAGGGGGGCTTTGCCGCCCTCTTTGCACTCGACCTACCGGGGCTGTTTGCCCGCGGCTATGTCGATCCAATGCTCGTCTCCTGCACCGACGGTGTGGGCACGAAACTGAAGGTTGCCGTAAACGCCGGGATCCACCACACCGTCGGCATCGATCTGGTGGCGATGAGCGTCAACGACGCCCTCTGCACCGGTGCCGAGCCACTGTTTTTTCTCGACTATGTCGCGATGTCGCATGACGATCCGAGCCTGCTCGAGCAGATCGTGCGAGGGATCGCCGACGCCTGCGTGGAATGCGAATGCGCTCTGGTTGGCGGCGAGACGGCAATCCTGCCCGACATGTACCACGGTGGCGACTACGATCTCGCCGGGTTCTGCGTCGGCGTGGTCGAGCGGACGCGGGTCGTCGACGGGCGGCAGATCCAGCCCGGCGACGTCGCCATTGGCATCGCCTCCAGCGGTTTCCATTCCAACGGCTACAGCCTCGTGCGGAAGGCCGTCTTCGAGATGGGCGGGCTGAAGGGGGATGATCGCGTCCCGGAACTCGGCAACAGGACAGTGACCGAGCTCCTGCTCGAACCAACGCGGCTCTACGCTCGGCCCGTAAAGGCCGTGCTCCGCCAGACTCGTGCGACACCCGTTGTCCACGGGATCGCCCACATCACCGGCGGCGGCTTGGTCGAAAATCTGGCGAGGATCGTGCCGGAGCAGGTGCAGATCCAGCTTGAGCGTGGATCGTGGCAGATCTCCGGGGTCTTTCCCTGGGTTCAAGGGCTCGGCCAGATCGCCGCGGACGAGATGGAGCGCGTCTTCAACATGGGCGTGGGTATGGTGCTCGTCGTGTCGCCACACTCCGCCGAAAGCATCCAGCGGCAACTGGCCGAGCTGGGCTTTGAGAACTGGAAGATCGGCACTGTGCGATCGGCTACTGCCGACGAAGACCGCGTCGTCCTGCGGTAGGGCCCGAAGTGGCCGACTGCCGCTGGCCAGATGCCCATGAGACGGGCCAAATCAAGTCGAGGAACGGTCTTTCTTCATCGGCGCAGGTCAGTGTCAGGCCCCCTGAGAACGAATTCGAGGAACAATCCCCAGGCGCCCGGGCCGAGCGGCTGTCCGCCCCGGCGTGCCTCCGCAGACACAAGACGGCCAAGTGCGTTGATCGCTTCGGCGGAGTGTGTGTCTCGCAGGAATTGGCGATCGTTCCGGAAGGCGTGATTCACCAGTAGCAGTGCTTCCATCGCGTGATCCTTCGTCATCACGCCGCGAGTGACCATCTCAGCATTTCGCGTCGTGAGGCCGAGCGCGAGCGACCTCACAATGCCAGGACGATCGGCGTGGTCGGGCGGGATTACCGCGGCCAACTGCGCCAGCGCCCGCATCATGATGTAGTGGTAGGCAGGGCGTGCATTGTGCGGATCAAGCCAGCGCCCGACGTGGGGGCCGTCGACGAGCTGCCCAGGGATGACACCAAGGCGGGCTTTGTGAACGGCGGCGTCGAGATATTTCGCCTCCGCAGTGACGCCATACATCTTGGCGAGAAGGAAGACGCTGAAGCTGTTGTAGTTCCAATTGGTGCAGAGCGGACGCGTGGCGGCCCAGTCTGCTGCCTTGCGGGCCGAGACGAGGTAGCGGTCGTCCTTGGTCACCCCATAGAGGTCGAGCATGGCCGCACCGCACTCCCCATTGTCGAACTGCAGCCCTCCGTCCCCCGCATCGTCGAAGATCCAACCGTTACGAACGACCGACTGGAGTGTTCCTTCCCGCTCCGCGCGAGCCAGGAATCGATTCGCGACTTTCATCGCCTGCTTGTCCGATGGGCCTCGCGCGGCGGGAAACGGATAGAAGCCTGCTCCCGCCTGCTCCTGAGCCCACATCAAAAAGTCTCCAGCGTCCTTCGCCGTGGCGAGTCCGGCCTCAGCGCCGTCGAGCGTGGCACGGGCCGCCGCGGCACTTCCGAGAATGACCGACGCTGGAACACGCAGGGGAGCGGTCAACGTCGCGGGAACAACGCCCTTTTTCCACCAGCGAACCTTCTCGAAGTTGGCCGGCCACGGCAAGAATCCGCGCTGTGCTTCTTCACGGGAGTAGAGCCT
The DNA here is from genome assembly GCA_947449135.1 of Planctomycetaceae bacterium. Classification (GTDB taxonomy): domain Bacteria; phylum Planctomycetota; class Planctomycetia; order Pirellulales; family UBA1268; genus CAMCQY01. Next base: position 51,997 of record CANFQO010000001.1, read on the forward strand.
GGCGTCGGCCGGCACGCGACGGAACACATCGGGCACTTCCGGTTCACCCGCTTGGTGCCCGAGCGTTTCGCGACCGGCGGCGACGGCAGCCCTTATGGCATCGAGATCATCGGCCGCGAGTGCCTTCGCAAGCTCGGCGGTGGGCATCTGCGGCGTCGCACGGTTGCAACCGACGAACAGACACCATGCAATAATGCTGCCGATGATACAAACATGCGAGGCTGGTTTTATGCGTGGTGTCATAAGGAACGTCCAGTGAGTCGCACTTTCACAATCGAGCAATCTCGCACCGTTGCACTCGTTCTATTCACCGTCGCACTTTTGACGCAAGCGTTGCAGGCCGGGGAGCCGGTCGCCGTGGCTGGACGCTGGTCCCTCGAGAACGGCCACGAGAAGCCGCGCTATCTTTTTCGCGACGGCGACCGGGAAATCGACCTCTTCTCCTATCACCAGAGTGACTCCAACAGCGACGGCACCGACGAGGTTCAATTGCGGCACGAAGCCGGGGCTCTGGTGATCGAGAGCCAGGGATGGCCCAATCATCCCACGGCAACGTTTCCCAACACTGGCAATCCCAACACGATCCGGGTGCAAGAGTTTACGTTTCGTCTGCCGCTCGTGCCGCGTCGTGCCGCCGAGATCACACGGCTGCCGATGGGGCCGATCGGCGTGGCGCTCAACGGCGTCGTGTTTTTCAACCCGTTCGAGCAGGGGGGCATGAACGCGGTCGAAGGCTACTCGGAGGTCTGGCTCGACAGCTGCTGCGGGCATCCCCAGCAGACTGGAGTTTATCACTACCACAAGTATCCCACCTGCGTGAAAAGCCCGTTCCCCGACGATGGAACGGAGCATTCGCCGGTCATCGGCTTCGCTTTCGACGGCTTTCCCATCCACGGTCCCTACGAGTCTGCCGGCGTGATGGCGATGGATCTCCATGGCGATCAAAGCCTCGACGTCTGCAATGGACATGAGGACAAGAGCCGCGGCTATCACTACCACGTCACGCCGGGCCGCTTTCCCTATGTGATCGGCGGGTATCGCGGTGTCCCCGAGCCGTCGAACAACCGCGGTCTGCGCCGCATGGGGTCGGGGGCCATCGAGGACAACGCTGCGGGTGAGAGCCGTCTCGAACAGGTGATTGCGGATGTCCGTCCCGGCACGGTCCAGAGGAGTGGTCGCCGCGAGGTTGTGCTCGTACTCGATCCCAAGGCCGCAAACCGTGGGGGGATCCCGTCTGGAAAACCCTCGTGGGTACAGTTCGGCCCCTACGAGGCCGTGGCGATCGATCGCAAGGGCGACACCGTGACGGCCACGCTCGACGTGCCGGCCGATGCGTCGGTCGGCATGCTGCTCGACTGCCACGTCGAGTTTGATTCAGACAACCGCACGCGGGTGTTCAAGAAAAACGATGTGTTGCGGGTTTCCGAATGACGCATCGTGATACTGTGCGGGTTGGAGATCATGCGGATCGCCGCTGCCAGCAGGGCCGTTCCACCAGGTGATGGAGCACGACGGCGAGGATGACGCTCGCCCCCCACGCGGCCACCATGCCGGCAAACGCCTCTGTCGGAGTCAGCGACCACTGCGAAAGCCAGCCGCTCACCAAGAGGCAGGCCGGAAAGTGGATCAGGAACAGACTGAAAGAGATCCGTCCGAGGTAGCCAATCACGCGGCTGTCGGGCCAGCGACGTAGCAAGCCGCCTTGGGACGCCAGCAAGATCATCAGGGCCGTGCACGCAGCCACCAGTAGCCGCGGGCGCCAGTCGACTGCCAGCGATGCTGCGACGAGTCCCAGGTAGCCCCAGAATGCGGCAGCGCCGAGGCTCCCTGAAATCACCCACTGCACGAGCATCCCAAGGAAGTAGCTACCGAGATAGTAGCAACCCCAGCTGTCGAGCGCCGGATCGCGGTTGAACCAGAAAAGCGACAGAATCGCCGGCGCTGCCAGGATCCCCTGCGTCAATGCGAGCGCTCGGCCCGGTTCAACAACACCCGCCATCTGAGTCCATCGCTGCGCCGTCATTGCCACTGCAAGCGACAGAAGGAACAGCTGAAAGTCGATACCGAGATACCAGATTCCCGCCGAGAGGGGCTCGTATTTCAGCAGGTCTTGCAAGAAGAAGACATGCGCGACGAGCTGCGGCACGGTCGGTGCTGCCGAGATTGAATCGTGGTCCATCCAGCGGCTGGCTAGGGCGTTAGCGCCGATCGCCACGGGGAGCATCGCGAGGTAGGGGATGCCGATCCTACGGTAACGTCGAACGATCTCCAGACAGAACTGCCGCCAGCCGGGTGTGCCAAGCCGAGCGAGATGCTGGGCGGTGCCGAATCCGCCGATCACAAGAAAAATCTGCACAACGAACCGTGCGGGGTCGGCAAGCCAGTCGAGCAGAATCGGCGCCAGCGGATAGGCCTGTTCAGCAAGCGGCCCATAGAAGGCGAGGTGATGCCAGACGAGCAGGTGCGACGAGAATGCCCGCAGCATGTCGATGAATCTGAGACGCCCGGATACCGTGGCGGATGACGAGGACACGAGGCTGACGGCGGTCGACATGGCGGCACATCGGCGACCACCGAGGGCCAGCCGAGAAGAGGGAAACTGCGGTCAGGATCTAAGCCCGCCCTTACACCCACCCGTGAACCGTGGCTCGACGTGTCACGGCTGTACCGGGATCACCGAGGCATGGCCACTCACGCACTGCCACGCGTTGTTCTTGAGCACCCAGACGTTTGTGAATCGTGATTTCCGTTCGAATGGCTTACCGTCCTTGCCCCGGCCAGCCTCGCGGTAGTCGCCGATGTCGACAGCCACCGTGCCGCCGCCATACACGCGGACATCGATCGAACTGGCCTCGGAAACCGTGTGCTGCTCGCCCCCCTTCGCGAGCGCTGCGATCCCTTCCGCCTTCGTAAATCGGTGCCCGGACGGCTCTACATAGACGAACTCCGGAGCCCAGATCCGCTCGAGGATCGTTGGATCATTCTTGAGGTAGGCGATCGACCACTGTGCTGAGAGGTCTTTGATGCCCGCCTCGACGGCGGCTTCCTGGGCGGGGGTGACAGCCGCCGGCGACTGAGCTCGCGCTGCGGCGCCACACGCTATCACCATCACCAACAGTGCGACACAACGCATGATATGCGGTACATGAACCATGGCGGGCAAGACCTCTCGGCTGGGCACCAGACATCGCTGTTGATGGTGCGGTGGCGGAAGCGAGCGCACCCGGTGGCGCTTGCGGATCAAGCATAGCAGCGCCTCGAGACTATGCCGCCACCCGAATCAAAAGCGGGAAGTAGGCATATGCGAGGCTAATGTCCCGCGCCCTGAAGAGGCTTCGACGCCGCACGAATATCAGCAGGCGCGGCTCGCGAGGGACCGGCTTCCCGGATCGCGGAGAGTACCTGCGTTTCTGTGATCAGGTCGCGGAGCACAATCGGCTCGGGGGGCCGGTCCCCTGAGCGGGCAGGCGGAAAGACGGCCAGCACCGGAATCGACTTGCTCTGGAGGCTCTCAAGCATGAGCTTGATCTCGGGGGAGCCGTCGGTCCAGTCGGCCAACAGCGGAACCACGCGATTGCGATCGATTTCCGCCTTCACCTTCGATGTCTCGATCGCTGTAGCGAGGTTGTACTTACAGGTCATGCACCAGTCGGCCGAAAAATCGACCAACACTGTCGCGCCCTTCTGCCGGAGGTCGGCGAGCCGATCCCGCGAGAACGGCTCCCACGGGATCACCGAGGTGACCGGCCCCAGAAACATGAAGGCGAGGGTGCCGACCGTCGCCACGATGCCGCCGGCCGTCAACCACCGACCAAACCCGACCTCTCCCGCCCGCGCCTGCTGAGCGCGGCCGATCCACCAGCAGGCGGCCCAGATGCCGATCAACAGTGCAAAGGTCGGCACGAACCAGTCGTGGTTGAGGAACGTGAAGAGGAAGACGACTGTGCCGAGCATCACAAACCCGAGCACCTCCTTGAGCGTCTCCATCCAGGCGCCCGGCTTCGGCAAGAATTTCACGAAGCCCGGAAACAGTCCGACGAGTAGATAGGGCAGCGCCATGCCGGTGGCGATGGCGGCAAAGACTGCGTAGGTCACGCCGGTCGACTGCGTGAGCGTGAAGCCGAAGACCGGTCCCAGGAAGGGCCCACTGCAGGGTGTGGCCAGCACGGTGCTCAGCACGCCCTTGAGGAAGGAGGCGAGTGGCCCCTCCTGTGACTGCACCCGTCCGGCGTTGGCACCGATGAAGCCCGGAATCGGCAGTTCCCAGACGCCGAGAAAAGAGAGCGCAAAGGCAAACACGATCGCGGCCATCGCAATGTTGAAGCTCGACGACGTGAACTGCTCTCCCCAGGCGAGATTTGTCCCCGCCAGACCTATGTTGGCCGCCACGCTGGCCGTGGCCAGCACAAAGAACACGGCGAAGAGACCGGCGCAATACCAGAGGTTGAGTTGGAAGATCTCCTGGCGGGCCCGGCCCGACTGCTGGGCAAACGACATCAGTTTGAGGCCCAGCACCGGCAGCACGCAGGGCATCAGGTTGAGAATCAATCCACCCACAAGACCCATCAAGAGCGCTATAGGGAGCGACACCGGCACGCTCCCGCGTGCGTTGCTGGCCCGAGGACTGGTGCCCTGATCGACCGACTCGGGCCCGGCTGGACCGACCATGGCCATGGGCAATCCGCTGCCGCCCGCAGCGACTGGCGAATCACGATTGGGTTCGACCGCCGCAGAACCTGTCGGTGCAGCATCAGACGGCACTGGAGTGGCAATCGTCACTCCCGATGTGTCGGCCGTAAAGGCGATCGTTTCCGGCGGGGTGCAGGCATTGTCACGGCACAGTTGCAGGCTCACGCTGCCACGCACTTCCGTGCCCTTGCCAGAAGGATTCGGGGCGAGCGGAGCCCTCCAGATGACGACTCCGTCGTGTTCCTCGACCACGAGCCCATTCCACCCCGGAACATCTTTGACGGTCCGCTTGTGGGGCGGTTCGTCCGGACGAAACGGGCCGGCAAGCGCGACTGGCGAATCGGCGGCGAGCACGATCGTGGTCGGCTTCGGACCACCGGGCTTCTGCTCCAACGAATAGAGGTGCCAGCCGTCCTCGAGAGTGGCGGTCACGACAAGGATGTCGGCCTGCGGCCCCGGCTCAATCTTCGCCGTGATCTGGGCCGGGCTGCCCAGCGCAGCCGAGATCGACGCGAGAGGATCAAAGGGGACTGTTTCCACGTCTGCCGCCACAGCGGCGTCCGGACATGGCCAGCCTCCCACCAGTGGAGCCCAGATCAGGGCCACGGCACCGACCGCGCGGCATATCCTGCGCAGCTTCACAACAGTAGAGAGGGAAGAAAAAATATGCATGCGTTCCATCTGGCGCCGACGCTCACTGACGCCGCTCGGTTGCGGACACAAACCCATCCTTGGTTGTCGGTAGATTTAGTTTACCCGCTCCAATTTCAGACGGTCAATCGAAATTCCCGTCACCGGATCTTCAGGGCGTGACGAGGGCGTCGGGCAGTTCCTGCAGCAGACTGTCGATGCGGGCGAGTACCCGCTGTGGATCCGCAAAGGTCCGCTGTTCGTCCAATATCCAGCGAAACCAGTTGTCGAGACCAAAGACGACAGCAGTCGCATGAAAAAAGGAAATCAGACCGACGTCGACGCTGGACAAGGGCCGTTCGACGTCATACGCCGTCATCGCCTCAGGCCAGCGATCACAGAGCGAGCGTTGCTGGTTTCTTGCCGGAGCGTGCCAGCTTCCCAGCAGCCGGGCGAGATCGGTGACAGGCGTATCGATGCCAGCGGCATGCAAATCGAGGATGCCCGTCACACGATCGGAGCGTCGATCCGCGAACAAGATGTGGTCGCACCAGACATCACGGAGGACGACCTGCTGCAAGCACTCCGCCGGCCGCATGTCGGCCAATCGCTCAATGAATGCATCTCCGCCACAACTCGCGAAGATGGAGATGGCTGCATCGAAGCGAGCGGCAATGCCGGCCAGTGGCGACCTCGTGGTGGCCTGCGGCAGAGCCGCGCGGCGGCTCTGCCAGGAGATCGCGCGAAGCTGACACGCCTGTTCGATCCGACGGCCGACTCCGGGGGAGAGCCCCGTGCGCACCGGCTGCCCCGGCAAGCGGGCAGCGGCGAGGTGGAGCCGCGCCAGCGCCGCCGCTGCCGCAGCAGCCTGCGGGGGCGTGGGGCAGGGGATCGCCTCGCCCGGCATGAAGCGGACCAGTTCCCAGAGCACGCCGGACGAATCAGTCACGATCGTGTCGCCATCGACGGCTGGCATCACCTCCGGTACCTGCGTGAGGCCCTCGGCCCGGAGGTGCATGACGAGGCGGTGAACAAACCGGGCATGCTCGACGGAAGCCGCGGCATGAAAGCTCTTGAGCACGAACCGACCCGAAATGTCGGGCAGTTCCACCGCAAACACCTGCGACCCACTGAACCCCGGCGTGCCCACAGGAGTGACGCTCACTGGCGCTGCGGCACACCAGCGGCGGCAGAGTTCAGCGAGTGGTGTAGTGGACTGCATCGGTGCGGGAGCCAGAATGGGTGACGGGGTGGCTTCATGGGAGCCATGGCATGCCTGCCATTTTCGCTTGGCGGGCATCCTGACCGGCAGTCTTTCTACTCACCAGAGAGGAGCCGGGATCGGCGAAGGTGGAGGAGACGAGGAGGATGTCCGACTTGTTGTGCGCACCATACCTTCCAGGGTGGCAAGTCGGAATCTCCGAGCGACGGAACCTTTGCCGTCCCGGCGGTGCTGCGGAGTTGATGCAGCGCGGCATGGAGGGGCGGTGAAGCGGCCCTGAGACCTGAAATTGGTCGGCGGGGCAGGGCGATGCTAGTCTGAAGGGTCGGAGATCTATGACTGTCCCGGATCGAAACGGAGCGAGCATCGAGATGCGTAAACGTCGGCTGATGGCGGTGATTGGGATCGTACTCATCACGGGTGGCATCGCGGTTCCCCTGACCGTTTCCGTTCAGGCCGAGGACGCCCCGGCGAAGCCTGTCACTCCGTCGCAGGAGCCGAAGGCCGATACCCCTGCGCCGACCACGCCGGCGCCCCCTGCCAAGGACGCCGCCGAAGCCAAGCCCGCTGATCCCAAGGCCGATGGCAAGAGCTCCAAGCCCACCTTCGCCGTGCTGCTCAAGGACGCGACGAAGATCAGCGGCCTGATTCCGCTCTGGCGGAAGGACGAGAAAGTCTATGCCGAACTCACCGACTCCCTGCTCGGCAAGGAGTTCTTCGTGCTCATCTCTATCGCTCGCGGCATCGGCGACCGCTTTCTCCTCGGTGGGATGAGCTGGGGGGACGGCGACGACTGGGTGTGGCAGTTTCGCAAGGTCGACGACAACATCCAGATTATCCGTAAGAACGTGCGGTTCTTTGCCGACAAGGGCAGCCCCGAGGAGAAGGCGGTCGACCTCGCCTATACCGATAGCGTGCTCTTCAGTGTTCCGATCGCGACGACCGGACCGGCCGGTGGCCACGTCATCGATCTGTCGCCAATCTTCTTCACCGACCTTCCGCAGATTTCGGCATTGCTGCCGGGCTTTTCGTTCGCGCGAGATCGCTCCACATGGGCACGCGTCAAGGGCTTCCCCGACAACGTGGAGTTGGAGGTGGCCGCAACCTACGGTTCGAGCGGCACGCAGAGCATCGACACGGTTCCCGATTCACGCGGCGCGACGATCACAGTGCACTACTCGCTCAGCCTGCTCCCACAGAACAGCTACAAGCCCCGACTGGCGGACGACCGCGTTGGCTACTTCGTGACGGCCCTCAAGGACTTCTCGCAAAAGGTCGACGAAGACCGGTTCGTGCGTTACATCAACCGCTGGAACCTGGAAAAGGCCGATCCCGCGGCTCCGGTTTCACCCCCAAAGAAGCCCATCGTGTTCTGGATCGAGAAGACGGTGCCGTTCAAGTATCGGCAGGCCATCCGAGAAGGCATCGAGTCGTGGAACGTGGCTTTTGAGAAGGCCGGCTTCGCCACCGCGATCGAGGTCCGCCAGCAGCCCGAGACCACCGACTGGGATCCCGAAGATGTCAATTACAACACGTTTCGCTGGATCACGGCTGGCGCCAGCTTCGCCATGGGCCCATCCCGGGTGAATCCACGGACCGGCCAGATCCTCGATGCGGACATCATTTTCGACGGCGATTTCCTGCGGTCCTGGCGGACGGAGTATGAGACGTTCACGCCGCAGAGCGTGGCGATGCTCACCGGCGGCTTAGCCCGTCGCGAGGGCGTCCATGGCCATGCTCACGATCCGGCACACGCCTGCGGCTGCTCCCTCTTCGACGGCCACGCGAGAGAGACCGCATTGGCGGCGACAGCCCTGGCCGCCAATGCCGAGGGCGGTCTGTCGGAAGCCAATAAGGACAAACTGGTGCTCCAGGGTCTGAAGCTCGTCGCGATGCACGAGGTTGGGCATACGCTGGGGCTGCGGCACAACTTCAAGGGGAGTGCCTTCCGGTCGCTGGCCGACATCAACGATGTGTCGAAGACCGCAGCGACCGGCGCGAGCACGAGCGTGATGGACTATATCCCGGTGAACATCGTGCCGAAGGGCAAGACGCAGGGTGACTACTACACCGCACAACTTGGCCCCTACGACCTGTGGGCGATCGAGTATGGCTACAAGCCACTCTCCGGTGGCACCCCCGAGGCCGAATTGCCAGAACTCGAAAAGATCGCCACCCGCAGCGGTGAGCCGGTGCTTGCCTATTCAACTGACGAGGAAACCGAGTTCGGGGACCCCGACCCGCTCTCCAACCGCTTCGACCTGGGAAACGATCCCCTGGAGTTCGCGAGCAGCCGTGCTGAACTGGTGGCCCAGTTGATGCCCGTCATCGCCGACAGAATGACCGCCAAGGATAAGGACGGCACGACGGGTGGCTACGAGCGGGTGCGACAGGCATTCGGGGTGCTGCTGGCTGCCCACGGGCAGGCGATGTATGCAGCATCGCGGCTTGTCGGCGGACTCCACACCTCACGAAGCCACAAGGGAGATGCCAATGCTCCGACTCCCTTCCGCGTGGTCGAGCCGCAGAAGCAGCGGGATGCTCTCGCGCTTTTGGAGCGGCAGATGTTCAGTGCTCAGCCCTTCACGTTTTCCCCCGAACTCTACAATCAGCTCGTGGCCACCAACTGGTCGCACTGGGGCAGCACTTCGCCAGACCGCGAGGACTACCCCGTGCACGACGCGATCCTGATGTGGCAGAGTCGCGTACTCGGCAGGCTGCTCAACCCACTCACGCTCGACCGGATCCAGGACAGCGAACTCAAGGTACCGGCCGACCAGGATGCCTTCACCACCGCCGAACTGCTCGATCGGCTCACGAAATCGATCATGGCCGAGGTCGACACGACCGCCCCCGGCGACTACACCGTGCGGAAGCCTGCGGTGGGGAGTCTGCGACGAAACCTGCAGCGGCAGTATGTCTCCCGCCTGGCGTCGCTGGCCATCGCTCCGAGTGGTGTGACGCCGGACGCACAGGCGATCGCGGCAGCCCAACTTCGGTCGCTCGAGGGCCGAATTGGCACACTCCTTGCGAAGAACGACGTGAAACTCGATGACTACTCCCGAGCGCACCTCGGCGAGATGCAAATGCGGATTCGTAAGGTGCTCGACGCCAGCCTCGAACTTACCAGCCCCTGAAGCGCGCGATCGGCCGTCGCGTCTGGAGCCTGCTCTGGAATACCACAGGAAACTTTCGTCATGCGTCTGGTCGTCGCCGTGCTGAAGCCGGCACAGGTGGAAGCGGTGCGGCAGGCGCTGGCCGCGATTCACGTGACCCGGCTGACGATCTGCGATGCGCAGGGCTATGGCGGCAATGACGGTGTCGGCCAGGCTGCACTGACTCAGGAGTCTGTCATGGAGATCGCGGTCAACGATGATTTCCTGGAGCGGACCGTCGATACGGTCCACAAGGCGATGCACCTCGGCGAGACGGTGAGTGGCGATGCCGGCAACACTGTCCAGAGCCAGTCCGGCAGCCTGTTTGTGCTGCCGATTCACGAGGCCGTTCAACTCTATCGCGAAGTTCGCGGACCGGAGGCCGTATGACCATATCGATCATGACCCCAGTGACGGCCGACGATCAGGGCGGCGAGGGTCCTCAGATTCTGCTCGTCTCGCCCGACCTTCTCTCCACGAGTCGGATCGCCGGATTGGCACGGGAAGCAGGAGGACGGTTGGCGACACTTCGCAACCTCGACGATCCTCTGCCGAGCGGCTCGTACGATCTTGTGCTGCTCGACTTGCAGGCTATGAGCGGTGACCCTGCAGTCCTGGTAACGAAGGTGATCGCCCTCCTGAATCCACAACGGGAGGCCCAGCCCGGAAAGCTGGCGCGGATCGTGGCCTTCGGGCCGCACGTCGCCAAAGACCGGCTCGATCAGGCAAAAGCGGCCGGAGCCGACGCGTCGGTAAGCCGAGGCGAACTCCTCGGCGGCTTTCCCGCGATCGTCAAACGCTGGTACGGCTGAATCGCATCTGAGTAATGCTGAGCGGGGTAACCGACTGTTGAACGAGCCGGGGGTCGGGGGAAGCCGGAGCGAGTCGGGCTATCCTGCCCTCGAGTCGGAGGCTTTCGCCGCCCCCGGCGGTTTGGGCCGCTCTATAAGTGTCGAACGCGATCACAGTCACGCGTTGCCGGCCGGCTCCTCCAGCACCACTTCGTCGAACTCCGTCCCGTCGACGTCCTGGCGCAGGAGCAGATAGCCCGCCGTGGCAATGGCCCAGAAGTAGCCCCAGCCGAACGAGGAGAGCAGCCATTGCAGGCCACGCATCCAGAAGCCGATGGCCCGGGCGCCCCACGGTGCCGATGCCGCCGTGTTTCCAGCCGCAGCCACGCCTTCCATGACCGCCGCGGTGCGATCATGCCCCATGCCAAAGCTGGCAGCCCACATCGCCAGCGTGCCGGTGGCATCGGCGAAAACTCCCGCGGCGGCCAGCGAGGGCAGCGCCACGAGCAGAGCGATCAGGCCATAAAATGCGTAGTGGAGCGGCCGCTGGTAGAGGTAGGAAAACGCCGTGGAGATGGCCTGAAAGCTGTCGCCCCGTTCCACCCCGACAGCCGCCACCATCAGCGGCCAGCCCGCCAAGAGACCGACTGCGAGGATGGCCAGCACGATGGCGCCGATGAGAACGACTGGCCAGATAGCCCCAGCCAACGCGAGCCCGATGTCGGTCCGCATCAACAGCCCAAGCACGGCCCCGGGCACGGCCAGCGCGACGATGCCCAGGAGCACGAAGGCGACGGCGTTGAATGCCGAGCCCCACTTTCGCGTGCCGTAGAAAATGGCATCAACGAGCCCCGGGGCATCCTCGCCAATCAGCTTGAGTGCGACATGGCGGGTGATGGCGGTGCCGAAGATCGCCCAGACGAGCGCAAACCACCCCAACCGCGCAATCGCCCCAAACATCTGGCCGATCGTGGCCGACGGCTGAAAGGGCACCGACACCAGCCGCAGCACATCGGCTGCAGAGGCCGGCAGCCGGTCGATCAGCCCGAGCAGTCCCGGCAGTACCTCGCGACTCGGCACGAGCAGCCGGTCGGCTGCGGGGAGTGAGTCAGAGGCGAGCTGCAGGGCCACGGGGCCGTCTGGCGAGCCGATCGCACGCACGGCAGCCACGGCGGTCCGTTCGGCCCCCGCCAGTCGCAGGCTGTCGGCGAGTGACCAGCCGGCCCATGTTGCCAGGCAGCCCAACGCGGCCAGCAGGATAACGGTTGGAGAAAAGGCGACACCAGCGGCCCGAAATAAAATCCACCAGGGCAGGGCCTCGCTCCACTGGATCGCCTGCACAGTGTTCATCGGCTGTGAGATCTGCGGTGGGCTCTCTGCCGAGACCGGGGCGGGGCTGGCTGGATCGGACATATGTTTTTCTCCCTCGTCGATGGAGCGACCGGAATCATGCGGCGGGGCAGAGCCCGCGCGGGCACGAGTATACGCCCGGCGACGTCCAGGCCTACTCGTCGCCTTCTTCTTCGTCGGACTGCGGCTTCTTTTCAGGGACAGCGTAGGCCTCGTCGAGCCAGCGGCCGAGGTCGATCAGACGGCAACGCTCGCTGCAAAACGGGGCCGTTGGCGTGGTGTCGAGCTTCACGTCTGCATCGCAGACCGGGCAGCGTGGCATGGTCTACTCCGATCCTTTTCCGTTGCCACCGCCGCCGCCAGAGTCGGATTTCCCAGAATCTGTTTTCTTGCCACCGCCATCGGCTTTTCCGCCCGAATCAGCGGCGGCGCCCTTCTTATATGACTCGCTGCGGTAGTCGGTCTTGTAGAAGCCCGAGCCCTTGAACACGATCGCTCCGCCGGCACCGATCAGTCGCCGCAGCTTCTTTTTTCCGCATTCCGGACAGGTCTTCTTCACGCTGTCGGTCATCGACTGGAACAGCTCGAAGGCATGCCCGCAGCCATCGCAGACGTAATCGTAGGTGGGCATGGTTCATCACTCCTTGGAAACAATGACCTGGGCCGGCCGTACCACCCGATCGTGCAGTTTGTATCCCTGGCTGGCGACCCCCACGACCGTGCCGGCAGCCACACCGGCCACCGCCTGCTGGAGGATCGCTTCGTGGACGTTCGGATCAAACGGCCGGCCATCCGTTTCAATGGTCTTGCAGCCGTGGCTGTCGAGCACTTTTTCCAGTTGCTGGGCTGTCATCCGGAAGCCAGAGCGCAAGCTCTCAACGTCCGCAGTGTTTTCACTGGCGTCGATCGCCCGGCGAACGGTGTCGAGGACCGGGAGCAGGTCGCGGAGCAGGTCGATCTCGCGATAGCGAATCGCGTCCTCGTATTCCCGACGGGAACGCTTCCGAAAATTCTCAAGCTCGGCCTGAGCCCGGAGCACGCGATCCTCTGCGTCGCGCAGCTGCTGGGCAACTGCGTCGTCGAACGGCACCCGCCCCGCCACCGGCTCAGCGCCGTCTGCAGCGGACGACGGGTTCTCGGCTGGCGGATCGAGATCATCCTGGTCGGCTGGAGTCATGATTGGCTCTCTTTCTTTTTTGTGGGCTTCTCGTCCCGTGGCTTTTCGGTGGGGCTGGCAGCCTCTTTCGGCTGAAAATACTCACCCAAACGGCTGAAGAAGCTCGATCGTTTCGGGCTCACGGACTTCTGTTCCTCGGCCGCCAGTTCCCGCAGCAACTGCTCCGCCTTTGGCGAGAGCGTCTTGGGCACCTCCACGTGCACATGCACGTGAAGGTCGCCAATACCGCGGCCGCGCACCTCGGGCATACCGAGCCCTTTCACGCGGACCACATCGCCGGCCTGCGTCCCCCGCGCGATCGCCAGCGGCTTCGGTCCGTCGAGTGTCGGTACCTCGACGGTTGCCCCGAGCGCCGCCTGACTGAATGTGATCGGCACCTCGCAATGCAGATCACGGCCCTCACGGGTCAGAAACGGATGGTCCTCGATCTCGATCACGCAGTAGCAGTCGCCTGGGGGCCCGCCATTGGCTCCCGGCTCGCCCTCTCCAGCCAGCCGCACGCGGACGTCGCGATCGACTCCGGCGGGAATCGTGACACGCCGCTCGACCTGCTCGACGGAGAGCCCCTCTCCGGCACAGTCGGGACATTTCTCACGGATGATGGTGCCGGCACCACGGCACGAGGGACACGTGGTCTGCAGGCGGAAGACGCCGGCAGACTGGATCACCTGCCCATGTCCCGCGCAATACTCGCAGGGCTGCGGCTTCGTACCCTTCTTCGCACCGGTACCGTCGCATGAGCCACAGAGCTCATGCCTGGAAAACTCGACGGTCTTCGTCGCTCCGCGGGCGGCCTCCAGAAGGGAGAGGGAGACGCTCGTACCCACATCGCGGCCCTGCCGCGCCCGGTTGGCCCGGCGACCGCCGCCACCAGCACCGCTGAACACGCCACCACCACCGAACAGATCACCGAACGCGTCGAAGATGTCCGAAAGATCGTTGAACTCATGGCGGCCGCCGCCCTGGAGGCCCGCATGACCGTAACGGTCATAGCGGGCCCGGAGTTCATCATTGGAAAGCACCTCGAAGGCCCTGGCCGCCTCCTTGAAGCGATCGGAAGCCTCCGTGTTTCCAGGGTTTTTGTCGGGGTGAAACCTGATCGCCAGCTTGCGGTATGCGTCGGCAATCACCGCACCATCGGCACGGCGTTCCACTCCCAGAACTTCGTAGTAATCGCGCTCGTTGGCCATTTCCAGACTGTCCAGAAACAGAAATGATCACCTGGGAAAAGACCGCGGACGGCTTTTACCAGTGACAGTCAGCGAACGCTGCCTTCGGCTCGGTGCTTCTTGGCGTCATCCTTGTCGAGATTGGTGACAAGTGCCTCGGTCGTGAGCATCAGGCCGGCAATACTCGCCGCGTTGGTGAGAGCCACGCGAACGACCTTGACCGGATCGATGATTCCCGCCTTGAGCATGTCGACATACTCGCCCTTGTTGGCGTCGTAGCCCATGTTGAGCGGCTTGTCGGCCACTTCGTCGGCCACCACCGCGCCGTCGATCCCACCATTGTCGGCAATCTGCCGGATGGGAGCCTCGAGCGAGTGGAGAACGATGTCGACGCCGATCTTTTCGTCGCCCTTGGCCGAAGCGCGGGCCTTTTCCACCGCCTCACGGCAGCGGAGCAGCGCCACGCCACCACCCGGCACGATCCCTTCTTCGACGGCCGCCCGCGTGGCATGCAGGGCGTCCTCGACGCGGGCCTTCTTCTGCTTCATCTCCGCCTCGGTACCAGCTCCGACCGAGACGATCGCTACGCCGCCGGTCAGCTTGGCGAGCCGCTCCTGCAGCTTTTCGCGATCGTATTCGCTTTCAGTGCCCTCGATCTGGGTGCGCAGCTGGTGCACGCGCGACTTCACGTCGTCCTGCTTGCCGGCTCCCTGCACGATCGTCGTCTCATTCTTGTCGACCGTGATCTTCTTGGCTCGGCCAAGATGCGAGAGGTCGAGATTCTCGAGCTTCAGCCCAAGATCCTCGGAAATCAGCGTGCCACCGGTGAGGGTGGCGATGTCGCCGAGCATCGCCTTGCGACGGTCGCCGAAGCCCGGGGCCTTCGACGCGCAGATGTTCAGCACTCCACGCAGCTTGTTGACCACCAGCGCCGTAAGGGCGTCGCCATCGACATCCTCGGCAATGATGAGCAGCGGCTTGCCCGACTGCGCCACCTTCTCGAGCAGGGGCAGCAGATCGCGCAGGTTGGAGATCTTCTTCTCGTGGATCAGGATCAGGGCGTCATCAAGCTGGCAGAGCATCTCGGCCGGCTTGTTGACGAAGTACGGGGAGACAAACCCCTTGTCGAACTGCATGCCGTCGACGAACCGCACTGTGGTCTCGGTCGTCTTACCTTCTTCGACCGTGATCACGCCGTCCTTGCCGACACGCTGCAGCGCCTCGGCCAACAGATCGCCGATCGACCGATCGTTGTTGGCACTGATGGCCCCGACCTGTGCGACCTCTTCAGGCCGCTCAACCTTCCGCGCGATCTCCATGAGGCGTCCCACCGCTGCGGCCACACCCTTGTCGATGCCGCGGCGAACGGCCGTCGGATTGCTGCCGGCCGCCACGTTCCGCGTGCCCTCGCGGAAAATCGCCCGGGCAAGCACCGTCGCCGTGGTCGTGCCGTCACCGGCAAGGTCCGACGTCTTCGACGCAACTTCGTTCACGAGTTTGGCGCCCATGTTCTCGAAGGCATCCTCGAGATCCACCTCTTTGCTCACCGTCACGCCGTCCTTGGTGACGGTGGGGCCGCCAAACGACTTGTCGATGATCACGTTGCGGCCGGTCGGCCCCATCGTGACGGCGACGGCGCCGGCCAGTTTCTCGACGCCCTTGAGCAGTTTGGCACGGGCGTTGTCGTCGAACAGCAGTTGCTTGGGCACGAGTCGTTACTCCTGGAAAGTGACTGTGAGAGAGGGATTTTTACTGAATGGAATACGCCGGGCCGATCAGCCCATGACCTTCGCGAGGATGTCGCTCTCGCGCAGAATCTTCACGTCGTGGCCGTCGACCTCGATGTCGCTGCCGGAATACTTGCCGTAGATCACCTGATCGCCGATCGCGACCGAGAGCGGCGCCCGACCGCCGTGCTCCAGCAACTTGCCCGGACCCATGGCCACCACGTGGCCACGCTGCGGCTTCTCCTTGGCGGAATCGGGCAGCACGATGCCACCGGCGGTTCGCTCTTCAGCCTCAACGGGCTCCACCACCACGCGGTCATCGAGAGGACGGATCTTCAGATTCTTGGCAGCCATGTGTCATTCACTCCAAAACAAAGGAAAAAAAGAGGGTAAAAACCAGTACGTCAATTGGGGAGCGAAGGAGCCGCCGAGCCGAAGCCGGCTGGCCCTGTCGCCGCCGATCACATCATGCCGCCCATGCCAGGCATGCCACCCATGCCGCCCATACCAGGCATGCCGCCGCCCATCCCGCCACCCATGCCGTGGTGGTCGTGGCCGTCACCACCACCTTCCTCCTCGGCCTTCGGGATCTCAGTGACCAGCGAATCGGTCGTCAGCAATAGCGCCGCCACGCTCGCGGCATTCTGCAGGGCGGTGCGAACCACCTTGGCCGGATCGATGACGCCGGCGGCCAGCAGGTCACAATACTCCGCCTTGTCGGCGTCGTAGCCGTCGTTCTTGCCCTTCATGTGCCGCACACGGTTGACCACCACCGAGCCGTCCATCCCTGCGTTGGCAGCGATCGCTTCGAGGGGATAGCGGAGGGCCTGCTTCACGATCGAGGCACCCATCTTCTCGTCAGCGTCGAGTTCGCCCTTGGCGATCAGGTTCTCGATCGACTTCTCGCTCCGCAGCAGAGCCACGCCACCGCCAGGGACAATCCCCTCAGCGAGTGCCGCCTGCACCGCACTCTTGGCGTCGTCGATGAGCGCCTTTCGCTCCTTCATCTCGGTTTCGGTCGCGGCACCGACGTTGATCTGGGCCACGCCGCCGGCGATCTTCGCCAGCCGCTCCTGCAGCTTCTCGCGGTCGTAGTCGCTCGTCGTGGCCTCGATCTCGGCCCGAATCTGCTTCGCGCGGCCGTCGATGGCTTCCTTCGTGCCAGCCCCACTGACGATGGTCGTATTTTCCGCCTCGATGATCACCTTCTTGGCCCGTCCGAGGTCACTCAACTTGACGGCGTCGAGGGTGATGCCGAGGTCCTTGTAGATCGCCTGGCCGCCGGTGAGTGCAGCAAGGTCGCCAAGGATCGCCTTGCGACGGTCGCCGTAGCCGGGCGCCTTGATGGCGACCGACTGGACGATGCCACGGAGCTTGTTGACGACGAGCGTGGCCAACGCCTCTCCCTCGACATCCTCCGCGATCACGACGAGCGGCTTGCCCGCCTTGCTGACAGCTTCGAGCAAGGGCACGAGATTCTTGGCACTGGAGATCTTGTCCTCGAAGATCAAGATGGAGGGGTTCTCCATCTCGCAGACCTGAGATTCCGCGTCGGTGACGAAGTGGGGGGAGAGGAAGCCGCGGTCGAACTGCATGCCCTCGACCACGTCGACCGAAGTCTCTGCCTGCTTCCCTTCTTCGACCGTGATCACCCCGTCCTTGCCAACTTTGAGGAAGGCGTCGGAAAGGACGTTGCCGATCGCCGGGTCGTTGTTGCCCGCGATCGTGGCGATCTGCATCAATTCCTTCTTATTCTTCTCGTTGATCGGCGTGGCCATCGCCAGGATCGACTTGGAAACGGCCTCCACAGCGCGGTGAATGCCACGGGCAAGTGCCATCGGGTCGGCCCCCGCGGCGATCATCTTGAGCCCCTCGCGGAAGATGGCCTCAGCGAGCACGGTGGCGGTAGTCGTGCCGTCACCAGCAACGTCGTTGGTCTTGCTGGCAGCTTCCTTGACGAGCTGCGCGCCCAGATTCTCGAAGGGATCTTCGAGGTCAATGTCCTCGGCGACGGTGACGCCGTCCTTCGTGACCTTCGGCGAGCCCCAGCCCTTATCGAGCACGGCGTTGCGGCCACGGGGACCAAGCGTGCTCTTTACAGCCCTGGCCAGCTTGGAAACGCCGGCGAGCAGCGGCTGACGGGCCTCATCGTCGAACACCATTTGTTTGGCCACGAGAAACTCCTCCAAAAATTGACGAATGAAACGACGTACAAGAAAAAGTGCGGGAAGAAAACGTGTTGAATTGGCAGTCCGGGCAGCGGCGGCTGGAAAAGGAAGCAACCGGCGTGCCAAAGTCTTTCAGTTCTATGGAAACAGGATCGGCCCGGCGGTCTTCCTAATGCCGACGCCAGCGGAATCTGCCGTCTGGACGCCATCTGGACCGAGTGCCGTTTTGGCAGGACACCGCCCCTATTTCAAGGAAGCTGCCTGGCTCACGGCGCCCAGTTGATCTGCCCCTCCAATCCGCGAACGAAGGCGGCCAGCAGGTCGGCCGTTCGGTCGGCATCGTCGAGCGAGATGGTCTCGACCGCGGAGTGCATGTAGCGGTTGGGCACGCTCACCAGGCCGGTCGCAACACCGGCACGAGTGGTCTGGAGGACGTTGGCGTCGGTCGGGGTGGCCCGACCGCTGGCACCCAATTGGAACGGGATCTCGCGGGCCTTGGCAGCCGCGACAAGCCTGTCCACCACGTGTGGATTCATGTTGGGACCTCGATAGACCACAGGCCCCTTGCCGAGCGCCACATCACCCTCAGACTTCTTGTCGATCGTGGGACAGTCGGTGGCGTGAGTCACGTCGACCGCGATGGCGACGTGTGGATCAACGCCATAGCAGCTGGTCTGCGCCCCGCGGAGACCAATCTCCTCCTGAACGGTCGAGGCCACATAGAGCGCACAGGGCAGCGGTCCAGCTGCAGCAGCCCGGCGAAAAGCCTCCAGAACGACCCAGAGGCCGACTTTGTCGTCCATCGCGACCGAGCAGGCAAGATTTCGCCGCAGCGGCTGAAACCGAAGCTCGAACGTCACCGGATCGCCAATGCGGATCACGCTCTCGACTTCGGCCTTGTCTCCGGCGCCGATGTCGATCCAGAGATCCTTCATCTTTGGCACCACTTTTCGCTCCTCGTCCGTGAGGAGATGGATCGGCTTCCGCGACATGACGCCATTCACTGGCCCGTTGGCGGTCCAGATCACGACCCGGGCACCGACGAGCTGGATCGGGTCCCAGCCGCCGATGGGCTGTACCGAAATGAAACCGTCGGAATCGATGTATTGGACGATCAGGCCGATCTGGTCGCAGTGGCCCGCCAGCAGCATCCGCAGCGGAGCGTTCGGATTTTTCGCTCCGATCACATTGCCGTGGGCATCGGTCACGACGGTATCGGCGATTCCTGCCAGATAGTCCCGTACCACCCGCTGGATCGGCTGCTCGTAGCCGGAGGGGCTCGGGGTTTCCAGAAGTCGCACGAGAAATTCGCGGGCCGACGTATCCAAGGCTTGAGACTCCTTCGCCATGATGGCGGTGACGCATGGGCAGGATCGACAGAGCGTGCTGTTGTACGCGATCCGGCACAAACCGCACAGCAGCCAACAGCCCCAGTCCCGGCAGTGCCCGCACGACCGTCACAACCGGATCGGGGCGGGAAACCGCACGCCGTGCTTCCAGCCGCAAGCTAGGCTCATTACGATCAGAGATTCATCCTGCTTTCCCTGGAGTCGTTTCCGCCATGAACGCACCAGTCCGTGTCGGCGTTGTCGGGTTGGGCACCGTCGGTTCGGGTGTCGTCCGTCTGCTCGTCGAGTCGGCTGACCATATAACGCGCCACGCCGGCCGACCGATCATCGTCGAGAAGGCTGTCGTGCGCGATGTCGCCAAGCCGCGGAGCGTGCCTGTACCAGGCGGTCGAATCTCGTCCGACATCCGCGACATCTCGGAAGATCCATCAATTTCCGTGGCCGCGCTCCTTGTCGGTGGGCTTGAGCCGGCGCGATCGATGATGATCGAGCTGCTGGAGCACGGCAAGGATGTCGTCACCGCCAACAAGGCGCTGCTGGCGGAGCATGGGCCGGAGCTGTTCGAGCTGGCCCGAAAGCGGGGCCGGTCAATCGCCTTCGAGGCGGCCGTAGCCGGTGGCATTCCGATCGTGGCTGCCATCGGCGAGTGCCTGGCTGCCAACCGAATCGAATCGATTCGGGGGATCTTGAACGGCACGAGTAACTTCATCCTGAGCCGCATGGAGGAGGATGGAGCCGACTACGCCGAAGTGCTCAAGCTCGCGCAGTCCAAGGGCTTTGCCGAGGCCGATCCATCGATGGACGTCGATGGCACCGACGCCACGCAGAAGCTCGCCATTCTGGCGCACCTCGCCTTCGGCGTCTGGGTGCCATGGGCCGAGATCCCGCGGACGGGCATCGACGGCATCGACCTCGACCTCCTGAACTACGCCGGCGAACTCGGCTACAGGATCAGGCTGGTGGCCGTGGCCAGCCGTAACGACGGGCGGCTCGCGATGCGAGTGGCGCCGGCGCTGGTGAAGATCGGCACGCCGCTGGCCGAGACCCGGGGTGCCTATAACGCCGTGAGCATCGTCGGGGATGCGGTCGGCCGAATGTTTTTCCATGGTTTGGGCGCCGGCCAGATGCCGACCGCATCGGCCGTAGTCGCCGACATCATCGACACCGTGGTGGGCCGGACAGCGATCACGTTCCGCACGACCGGCGTTTTGGAAGCCGACACGCCCGCAGCCAAGATCAGCGACACAGAGGCGAATGAACGGCACTTTCTGCGGATTCTCGTCAAGGATCAGCCGGGGGTGTTGGCGAAGATCACCGGCACGCTCGGTGACCACGGCATCTCGATTGCATCGGTCATCCAGCATGATGTTTCGGCATCCTCGGGCGCGGGGGTGCCGCTGGTGATCATGACCCATGCCTGCGCGTCGAGCGCGGTGCAGCAGGCGGTCGCCATGATCGACACGTCCGACGTTGTCCAAGGGAAAAGCGTCTGCCTGAGCGTGCTTGAGGAGTAAAGGACAAACCATGAAATACGTGATCGTGATTCCTGACGGTGCCGCCGACGCTCCACAGGCTTCCCTCGGGGGCAAAACGCCCTTTCAGGCGGCCCGCACGCCCGCGATGGATGCGCTTGCTGCCCGCGGCCAGGTGGGGCTGACCAACCATGTGCCGGACAGTTTGCCGCCGGGCTCCGAAGTGGCCTGCATGAGCCTGATGGGCTACGACCCGCTCGCCTACTTCACCGGCCGCGCGCCCCTCGAGGCAGCGGCCCAGGGCATCACCCTCGGTCCCGACGACTGGGCCGTGCGGTGCAACCTCGTGACGATTCGCTCAGTTGAAAGTGGAAGCGACTCCGTGATGGAAGACTTCACGGCCGGCCACATCACAACCGAGGAGGGGACCGAACTCCTTGCCGCAGCCCAGCAGGGACTGGCGGCCGATTTCCCAGACCTCGCCGACGCATGGCAATTCAAGCCAGGTGTCAGCTACCGCAATCTGCTCATGTATCGCGGCAAGTCCGGCACGGTTCCGCCGCTCGGCTCGGACCTGCGGGCGACGCCGCCGCACGACCTCATGGACAAGTCGGTCGCCGACTCCTTTCCCCGCGGCACCGGCAGCCGGGTGCTCACCGAGATCATGGCGAAGAGCGCCATCTGGCTGGCGGGGCACCCGGTGAACAAGGCACGGATCGCGGCCGGTAAACGCCCCGTCACGCACGTCTGGCTCTGGGGCGTGGGCCGCGCGCCCGCGATGGAGCCCTTCACGAAAAAATACGGCACGAATGGCACGATGATTACGGCTGTGGATCTCCTCCGCGGACTGGCCTCGCTGGCAGGCTGGAAGCGGCTGGAGGTGGCTGGGGCCACCGGATATCTCGACACCGACTATGCCGCGAAGGGCAGGGCGGCAATCGCGGAACTCGCCACAGCCAATCTTGTCTGCGTGCATGTCGAGGCCCCGGACGAGGCAAGCCATCAGGGCGACGCCGTGGAGAAGGTGAAGGCGATTGAGGAGATCGACGCCAAGATCGTGAAGCCGATCGCCGAGTATCTGGCGGGCGTGGCGGAACATCGCATCCTCGTCTGTCCCGACCACCCCACGTTCATCACGACGAAGACGCATTCCCGGGGCCCGGTGCCTTTCGTGATGGCCGGCAGCGGCATCACGCCGCTGGGGCAGAAGACCTATGACGAGATTGCGGCAGCCGCCAGCGGGGTGTCGATCCTGCCGGGCTGGAAGCTGATGGGCGAGTTTTTGCGAACCAAGTGACCACACCAACCGCGCCATAAGCAGCGCACGGAGAACATGTCGATGGCCCTCGTGGTGCAGAAATTTGGCGGGACGAGCGTCGCCGATCCCCAGAAGATCCTGGCGGCCGCCCAGAAGGCGATCACGCGGCAGCAGGCCGGCCATCAGGTGGTGGTGGTGGTCAGTGCCATGGGCCACCAGACCGACGTGCTCGTCGACCTCGCCAAGCAGATCTCTGAGCGGCCGAGCGCCCGTGAGATGGACATGCTGTTGTCGACCGGCGAGCAGGTGAGTGTGGCTCTCTTTGCGATGGCCATCCAGTCGCTGGGTCACAAGGCGGTCAGCCTGACGGGCGCCCAGATCGGCATCCGCACCGACTCGACCCACACCAAGGCCCGCATCAAGTCGATCTCGACCGATCACGTCAAGAAACTGCTCGACGACGGCGCGATCGTGATCGCCGCCGGCTTCCAGGGGATCGACCAAGACGGCAACATCACCACGCTCGGTCGTGGTGGCTCCGACACCACGGCCGTGGCACTGGCCGCCGTGCTCGACGCCGACCTCTGCGAGATCTACACCGACGTCGACGGTATTTACACGACCGACCCGCGGATGCTGCCGAAGGCCCGCCGACTGGCGTCGATCAGCTACGACGAGATGCTCGAGTTGGCCAGTCTCGGTGCCGGGGTGATGCACTCCCGGTCGATCGAGTTTGCCAAGAAATTCGGGGTGAAGGTGCTCGTTCGGTCGAGCTTCAAGGACATGCCCGGCACGGTGATCCTGGCCGCTGAGGAATCGACACCCCGGCCCGCCAGCGGCGTGGCCCTTGCGAAAGACGAGGCACGGATCACGCTGGAAAATGTGCCTGACCAGCCGGGATCGAGTCACGCGCTTTTTTCACAGTTGGCTGCCTCAGGGATCGCGGTCGACATGATCGTGCAGAACGTGGGGCAGGGGGGCCAGGCCGACATCTCTTTCACGGTTCCGGTCGATGATCTGCCCGCGGCGCTCGAACTCTCCAACCGAGTCGCCACGCAGCTCGGCGCCACCGGCGTGTCGCACGACGCGGAATTGGCGAAGGTTTCCGTCGTGGGTGTCGGCATGGCGACCGCCGAGGGCGTTGCCGGCAGGATGTTCTCGGCCCTCTCCCGCGAGAAGATCAATGTCCACATGATCACGACGAGTGAGATCAAGATCTCCGTGCTCGTCGACCGCAAGGATGGTGCCGCGGCCGTGCAGGCTGTGCATCAGGCCTTCGGCCTCGAGGCTGAAACAGCCGCCAGCGACGCCGACATCGCAGGGTCACATCTCGTCAAGTCGAGCCCACTCGACGTGGTCCGCCGACTCGAAGGGATGGAGGATCTGGCGATCGAAGACTGCCAACTCGACTCGTCACAGGCGCTCGTGACGTTCACCGATCTCCCCGACACGCCCGGCGTGGCGGCTGATGTGTTCGAGGAAGTTGGTAAGGCGGGCCTCAACGTCGACATGATCGTGCAGAGCCATCCGCGGGAAGGACGTGCGGAGATTTCATTCACCGTGCCGGCCGAGAGCCGCGACCGTGCGATCGAGGTCGCCCGGAAAATTGCCGCCAGCCGGGGGGCGAACGTGGCCGATGTGCCGCATGTGGCCAAGCTCTCGATCACGGGCGTTGGCATCCGCAGCCATGCGGGCGTAGCCGACCGGCTCTTCAGGCCGCTTGCTGACGAGGGGATCAACATCGATCTCGTGAGCACGAGCGAGGTTCGGCTCAATGTGGTGGTCGCCGCCGAGCATGGCGAGAAGTCGCTCAAAGTGCTCCGCCGGGCGTTCGGACTGTAGGCGACTCAGAACCAATCGGCACGGCTTCAGACTGCGTGTGCGGTTGGAACTCCGCACGCATATGGATCGCTCAGCCCAGTACGTCCGAGAGCACTTCCTCGGCGACGTAGATCGGCAGGTTCGGCTCGCATGTAACGGCCACCGCGATCGCATCGGAGGGGCGGGAGTCGATCTCCACGATCTCGCCGTCCTTGAGCACCCGGATCGTGGCGAAGTAGGTGTGCTCCTTCAGCTCTGAAATCACGACGTCCTGAAATTCGCCACCGAGCAGTTCCACGGAGGCGACCAGCAGGTCGTGCGTGAGCGGCCGTGGCGACTGGTGATGCTTCACCCGGCGGTCGATGCTCGTCGCCTCGAAAAGGCCGATCAGGATCGGAAAGGTGCGGTCACCCTCGACCTCCTTGAGGTAGACCACCTGTTGATCGTTGATCTCGCTGATGATGATCCGCGAGAGCTCCATCTGGACGCTCATGATTCGGTCTCCGGCTGTGCGTGTGAGATGGAATCTGATGCAGGGCAGAAACGCCCCCACCGACTTCATCTGATCACCCCGTCCAGCGTACCCGAAAAGGGAGGGCCTTTCATCCTGCCGGAATCGCTGGAGCCAGGCGACAACACAATCCGCCTGAGGGAGCCAAGAAACCACGAGCCGTATGTTCAGGATTTCCGTGAAGCCAGTTCCGCGAGCGTGGCGACGCCCTTGGCGAGCTTCGCCTCCAGTTCGGCGAGTTGCTCCCGCTCCTTCGCGACCACGGCAGGCGGGGCCTTGGCCGCGAACTTCTCGTCCGCGAGCTTCGTCTGCTTGGCAGCGATGAATCCGGCGGTCTTTTCGTTTTCTTTTGTGAGCCTCGCGATTTCGGCCCCCACGTCGATCAGGTCGGCCAGATCAACGTAGAGATCGCAGCCCATGGCCGTCGCCGTAGCCGCGCCGGGGGCCGCCGCAGCATCGTGGCCGAGCGCCGTGATCTCCACGGCCGCCATCGACTCGATCGACGCCTGCATCGGCTGGAGCAGGTCGGACGTCTCCCTCGGCCCGCGGATCGCCACCTTCACCTTCGTCCGCGGCGGCACGTTCTGCCGCGACCTGATCTCGCGGATCGCCGCGACGACTCCCAGAAACGTGCCAAACTGCTTCTCCGTGTGGTCGTCGATCCATTCGGCCGGCGGCGCCGGCCAGCGGGCCACCATGATCGACGGCGTGAGGTCCCCCGAATCCCACGGCATCCTCCGCTGCCCTGCCGCCTCGCGGAGATGCTGCCAGATCTCCTCCGTGACGAACGGCATGATCGGATGGAGCAGCCGGAGGATCGTGTCGAGGCCGAGCAGCAGCATCGACTGCGCTTGCGGCCGGAGGGCCGGGTCGGAGAGCCGCGACTTGCAGAGCTCGAGATAGGCACTGCAGAACTCGTCCCAGGCAAAGGCATAGAGGATCCGCGCGGCCTCGGCGAACTTGTATTCGTCGATGGCCTTCGTGGCGTCGCGTGTCACGCTGGCGAGCCTGCTGGCCAGCCAGCGGTCCTCAAGCGCGGCAAAGCTGCCACACCCGCCCGACAGGTCCTTCCCCTGGAAATCCTCCAGGTTCATCAGGACGAATCGCGTTGCGTTCCAGAGCTTGTTGGAGAAATTTCTGCCAGATTCAAATCGCTCCGAAAGCGCAGGACCACGGGGCAGGGCGAGATCGGCCGGCGTATTCGCCCACTGCGTGCGGAACGCCGCCTTGCACTTCGGGCAATCGATTCGCGGCAGCATCCGATTCTGCACGGTCTGTTCGATCCGTGCCGCGCATGACGGACACTGAAACTCCACTGGCATCCGCACGTCCTGCGTCTCGGTCGCCATGCTCACCATGCCAAACCGTAACGCGTCGGCGCCGAGGGCCTCGATTACGTCGAGCGGATCGACGCCGTTGCCCTTGCTCTTACTCATCGTCTCGCCGTAGCGATCAAGGATCTTGGGATGGATGGCTACGTCGCTGAAGGGAATCTTCCCGGTATCGAAGAGCCCCATGATCACCATCCGCGCCACCCAGAGCGTGATGATGTCGCGGCTGGTGACGAGCGTGGCCGTGGGGTAGAAGCATTCAAGCTCCGCCGTTTGCGCCGGCCAGCCGAGCGTGGAGTGCGGCCAGAGCGCCGACGAGAACCAGGTGTCGAGCGTGTCGGGATCGCGGACGAGCGGTTTTTCATTCACGCTCTCCGCACCCAGCGACTCGTCCGAAGAGCAGACATGCCAGCCGCTGCCACCGTCGGTCTTCCACGACACGGTCTCCCGGCCAGCGAACGCCTTCTGCAGATCTGTATCCGTCACGCCCTCGACGTGCCAGATCGGGATCCGATGGCCCCACCAGAGCTGCCGGCTCACCGGCCAGTCGCGTTTTTCGCCAAGCCAGTCGAGATAGCTCTTCGCGTAGCGGTCGGGCACGATCCGGACTTTTCCCTGCGTCACGGCATCGAGTGCCGGCTGCGCGATCTCGCTCATGCGGATGAACCACTGATCGGCCAGGAACGGCTCGATCGGCGTCTTCGAGCGGTCGGAATGGGCGAGGTCGATGACACGGTCTTCCACCTGCATGAGCTGGCCAGCCGCTTCGAGGTCGGCCACCACCCGCGTACGGGCCTTCATCATGGCGAGGCCGGTGTAGGGTCCTGCCTCGGCGTTGAGCGTGCCGTCGGGCTTCAAAATGTTGATCATCGGCAGCTTCTGCCGCAGGCCGACGTCGTAGTCGTTGGGATCGTGGGCCGGCGTGATCTTCACGCAGCCGGAGCCCATCTCGGGCTTCGCCCACTCGTCGGCAACGAGCGGAATCGCCCGGCCGAGGAGCGGGAGCCGCACCTGCCGGCCGTCCTTCGCCATCGCCGCCAGGGTTTCGAGCACCGGCAGCAGTTCGCGGCGGCGGATCTCGAGATCCTCGATCGCCCGGTCGATGTCGGCATGTTCCTTGGCCGACGCGGCGGCACGCTTTTCACGCAGCGACTTCTCCGCCTCGGCAAGCGCGGCAGCCGGCGTCGGATGCACGGCCACGGCCGTATCACCGAGCAGGGTCTCGGGCCGCGTCGTGGCTACCGTCACGCTTGTCGGCTCCCCCGGCCTCGCGTCGATGACGTCGTAGCGGATGTGCCAGAAGTGCCCCTTTACCTGCTCATGAAACACCTCGTCGTCGCTGACAGCGGTCTGCAGGAACGTATCCCAGTTGACCAGCCGCTTGCCGCGGCGGACGAGGCCTTTCTCAAAGAGGCGAAAGAAAGCCTCGCGGACGGCCCGGGCACACTGGTCGTCGAGGGTGAACCGCACCCGGTCCCAGTCGCAGCTCGCCCCAAGGTCGCGGAGCTGTCCGAGGATCCGCTTCTCATACTGCTCCTTCCAGGCCCAGATTCGTTCCACGAGCTTCTCCCGGCCGAGGTCGTGCCGGGAGAGTTTTTCTTCTTCAAGCAGCCGCCGTTCGACGACCGCCTGCGTGGCAATGCCGGCGTGGTCGGTGCCGGGCATCCAGAGTGTGAGGTAGCCCTGCATCCGCCGCGCACGAACGAGCAGATCCTGAAGGCTGTTGTTGAGAGCGTGACCAAGATGGAGAGCGCCGGTGACGTTCGGCGGCGGAATCACGATCGAGAAGACCTGTTGTCCGGGACGACGGTCGGCGGGCTCGGCGTGCCAATAGCGTCCGGCGTCCCAGAGGGTGCGGCATCGGGCCTGGGCCGCGGCGTGATCGTATTGCTTGGGCAGTTCGTGCATGGTGTGACCTTCTGGGACGGTGATCGGGAGCCGCAAAATGTAGCGGAAACACGCGGATTACCGCCATGGGAAGACGGATGCCCGGCGGAAGTCGAGGCCGGCCGCAACTCCGCGGGCAACGTGCCGTTGAAGTGCACGTGCGAGCCTCTGCCGCCCATGCGGTCGTTTCGATATGGTGAGGGTCGGCAGCAGCGTGCACAGCACGTCACTGCGTCGAGCCTGAGATTTCATGGGAGCGAATATGAACCGCCTGCTGGTTTCCTCCGTGCGGGCCGTCGTGATTGCAGCAGGTCTGATGTGGTTTGTATGGGCGGTGGGTGAGGCCCATGCCCAGCCGGCCGGCCGGCTCCGCAAGCCTGCGCTGACCGACACGATCAGGGCCAACATCTACGCCGACAACTGGTTTAGCCTCTCCATCAACGGCGAAGTGGTGGCCGTCGACTCGATCGCTTTTCTGCCGCATAACGTGGTCTCGGTCGACATCCTGCCGTCCTACCCAATGACTATCGCCGTCATGGCGAAGGACAACGCCGATCCAAAGACGGGTATGGAATACGCCAACACGAATATCGGCGACGGCGGATTCATCCTGAAGTTTGCCGATGGCACCGTCACCGACCGCTCCTGGAAGGCGAAATGTTTCTCGCGGGGACCGATCGATGGCGACACCCGCAACCCGCGGGTGGAAAGCATCCCGGTCCCAGACAACTGGCAGGCCGTCGATTTCGACGACAGCACATGGAAGATGGCGCGGGAATACAGCGAGCAGGAAATCGATCCCAAGCAGCCCTACTACGATGCCGACTTCAAGGGGGCGAAATTCATCTGGACCGATGACCTGCTGCTCGACAACACCGTGATCTTCCGCCGGACGGTGGCTCGTCCTCCGGACGGCCGGCAACGGACCGACTTCTCCAATCTCACCAATACGGTTCCAGACGGGCCACCAAAGCCCGGCGGTAAGCGGCCGCCAGGAAATCGCCCTCCCGGAGGCAGGCCCCGATGACGACGCGCAACGGTTCCTCGCCATGCGGGCCACGGTGGCTCCCAGTGGCGGCACTACTCGTCATCAGCAGCAGCTCGTTTGCAACGGCGGCCGACCGTCAGCCGCAGCCGAACATCGTCTTGATGCTTGCCGATGACCAGGGGTGGAACGGGCTCTCCGTGGCGATGGCACCCGATGTGCCCGGATCACGAGGAGAGATCTTTCAGACGCCAAACATCGCGCGCCTTGCCGCACAGGGGATGCGTTTTTCGAACGCCTATTCCCCGGCGCCCGTCTGCTCTCCCACCCGCATCAGCATCCAGACGGGAAAGAGCCCGGCGCAGCTGCATTGGACCAAGGCCGCGCCGCCGGAGCGGGGCCATCGGCTGCTGGAGCCACGGCTGATCAAGGACATTGCAGATAACCAGACCACTGTTGGCGAACTCCTCCAGAAGGCGGGCTATGCCACAGCCCATTACGGCAAGTGGCACATCGGCGGCGGCGGGCCGGGAGAGCACGGCTACGACGAGCACGATGGCGACACCGGCAACGAACAGGCGCTTCAATTCACCGATCCGAATCCGGTTGATATTTTCGGCATGGCCGCTCGTGCCGAGGCCTTCATGGAGAAGAACTCCCGAGCCGGAAAGCCCTTCTTCATCCAGCTCTCATGGAATGCGCTGCACGCCCCCGAAAACGCGCTTCGTGCCACGATGGCCAAGTATGAAAAGCTGGCCATTAACGCAAACGACCGGGGCAAGCGGGCCGCGACGGCGGCGATCACGGAAGACCTCGACACGGGCGTCGGGAGGGTGATGGCGGCAATCGACCGGCTGGGGCTCACGAAGAACACCTACGTGATCTACATGTCGGACAATGGTGCCGGTGGGGGCGGTGGGAAGCGAGGCGGATTGAGCGGCGGCAAAGGTTCCGTCTGGGAAGGGGGCATTCGCGTGCCGCTGATCATCCGCGGCCCCGGCATCACTGCCGACTCATGGTGCCATCTGCCCGTCGTGGGCTACGACCTCCTGCCGACCTTGTGCGAATGGGCCGGTCTGCCGGCGACCGCGATCCCGAAGGGGGTCGAGGGGGGCAGCATCGCGTCGCTGCTCACCCACGAAGGTGATGGCATGGTGCGGCGGCCTCGCGACGAACTGGTTTTTCATTTCCCCCACTACCAGAGCGACGACGGGCCCCACTCGGCGATCCGTATCGGGCCGCTGAAGCTCATCCGATTCTACGAGGACGATCGCGTGGTGCTGTTCGATCTCTCCAAAGACATTGGCGAACGAACCGACCTCGCCCAGCGACTGCCGGCTGAGGCAAAACGGCTGCGTGAGCGACTGGAGCAGTATCTGGCCGCGGTTGCCGCCCAGATGCCGACGCCCAATCCGGATTTTGACCCGGTGACACCACAGCAGACACGTGAGAAGGGCAACAAAAAAGAGATGAAACGGAAGAAAAAAGCATGATCCACGTCCGCGACCGGAGCATCCTTGCGTTTGCCTGTCTGCTGCTGATGACAGTCGCGCCGGGCATCGCCACGGCTCACCCATGGCATCGCCACCGTGACGGCGACCAGAGCCGCCACGAACACGCCGATGCCGTCGCCGGGGGCCATGCTTCGCAGCCATCGCCCCCAATGGAGCCGCGGTTCCTGCTCACAGCCGCTGCCAAGCCCAAGCGGCCGGAGGGCGTCGACATTGCCAAGGCCTTTGAGCCGTTCGTCGACCTGAAGGCGATCTCCTGCCGCAGCGACGACCGCTATTTCTTCGTCGAAAGTAACGGCATTCCCGACCACCCGCTGATGGTCGGCATTCGGGCCTGGCAGCAACAGGTGCCTCTGCCGCAGAAATATGTCGGCGAAAACGCTTGGCGGATTCCCTTGCAGCCCGTGCCGGCGGCGAACCCAGTCAGCACGAAAAACGGGTTCCTCCGTGGCGCGATCGCGCTGGCGGTCAACGGCGTGCCGATCTTCAATCCACTCAACAATCGCGGCGAGGACGCCTTTCTCATCGGCGAACTCGATGACTACGGCGGCCATTGCGGCCGGGCCGACGACTACCACTACCACATCGCGCCGGTGCACCTGGAGAAGCAGGTCGGCATGGGGATGCCGATCGCCTACGCTCTCGACGGCTATCCGATCTACGGCTACACGGAGCCAGACGGCTCGGCAGTGAAGGGGCTCGATCGGTTCAACGGCCATGAGGATGCCGACGGCAGCTATCACTACCACGCCACGAAGACCTATCCCTATCTCAACGGCGGCTTTCACGGCGAGGTGACAGAACGTGATGGCCAGGTCGATCCGCAGCCACGGGCCGAGCCCGTGCGGCCGGCACTTCAGCCGCTTCGCGGTGCGACCATCGTCGGCTTCACGTCACCCACGCCTACCAGCCGTCGGCTCACCTACGAGGTCGGTGGACGCCAGGGTTTTGTCGACTACAAGCTGGGCGGCGACGGCACGCTGGCGTTTGAATACACGGATCCATCCGGCAAGAAGACTTCGGAAACCTACACGCCGCGTGGTCGTGGCCAAGGTGGTCGGGGAGGGCCCGGGCCTCGCGGCGAGGGACGTCCACGCGGTGAAGGTGGCCCGCGCAACTCTGCGAGGCGCAATGATGGCCCGCCTCGTCCTGGCGACGATCGACCACCGCCTCCACGCGACCGTCCAGATGATCGTCCGCCACCGCCGTCCTCCTCTGCCGGCAGGCAGGCCGCTCCGCGGGAGCGGGCCGGGGCCACGGCGTCGTCGGGGGCTGAGAGCCTCACCGTCACGAGCAGCGCCATCGGACCCGACGGCAATCTCCCGGTGGAGTTCACCTGCGACGGCGCCGGTGTGTCGCCGCCGCTGGAGTGGCAGGCAGGCCCTCCCGGAACGAAGTCCTACGCCATCACTCTCTGGCATGAGGCACCAGATCAGGTGAAGTCGTACTGGGTCGTCTACGGCATCCCGAGCCGTAGCACGCAGTTGGCAAAGAACTCGACCGGTGTCGGCACGACGGGACTCAACGACAAGAATCGCACAGAGTATGACCCAATGTGCTCAAAGGGACCCGGAGTAAAAACGTATCACATCACCGTCTACGCGTTGTCGGCTGAGCCGAAGCTCCCGACACGCGGAGCCACTCGCGATGCATTGCTTGATGCGATCGGCGACATCACCCTTGCCGAGGGCACGCTGACCTACACCTACGAACGCGGAGCCGGGCGATGAACCGCGCTGTCGCGAGGATCACAGTGACTCTCGCGAACACGCTCATCGCTGCGGCCTGCTGGACGGCATCGCTGGCTGTTGCCGCCGATCGGCCGCGGCCACCGAATGTGATCCTGATCCTGATGGACGACATGGGATGGCGGGATGTCGGCTTCATGGGCAACACCTTCTTGGAGACGCCGCACATCGATGCGCTCGCGAAGAAAGGCCTCGTATTCACACAGGCCTACGCCAGCGCCCCAAACTGTGCGCCAACGCGCGCCTGCCTGATGTCGGGGCAATACACCCCCAGACACGGCATCTACACGGTCGTCGATCCCAGGCAGCCGGCCGGGTCGCCGTGGCACAAACTCGTCGCGTCCCAGAGCGAGTCGGAACTGGCGACCGGCGTCGTCACCATCGCCGAGTCGCTCAAGTCCGGCGGCTATGCCACCGGCTTCTTCGGCATGTGGAATCTGGGCCGCGGACGATCCGGCCCCGTCACGCCCGGCGGTCAGGGTTTTGGCACCGTCGTCTTTCCCGAGACGATCCAGTTCGGGAAAGACGCCTACTTCGATGACGCGGGCAACTACCTCAGCGACCGGTTGACCGACGAGGTGCTCGCCTTCGTGGAAAAGAACCGCGAGCGACCGTTCTTCGCTTACCTGCCCGATCATGCGGTCCACGCGCCCTACGATCCCAAGCCCGACCTGCTGGCAAAATACGAGGCGAAGGCGGCCCGCGGCGACGACGGCCGGAATAATGCGGCGCACGCGGCGACGGTGGAGGCGGTCGATCAGAACGTCGGTCGCATCACCGCTGCGCTCGACCGTCTCCAGCTTTCTGATAACACGATCGTGATCTTCACATCCGACAACGGAGGCACGCAGCAATTCACACCGCCGCTGCGGGGCGGCAAGGGAGAACTCTACGAGGGGGGAATCCGCGTGCCGCTGGTCGTCTCGTGGGCCGGACTCAAAGCACCCGGCAGCACCTCCGCTGTGGCTGTGTCGAGCATCGATCTCTATCCGACGCTGCTGGAACTGGCGGGGCTGCCGGCTCCGGAGGGCCAGCAACTCGACGGAATGAGCCTCGTACCGGTCTTTCAAGGTGCAGCCACGCTGCCGCGTCCGCGGCTGTTCTGGCACTTTCCCTGTTACGTGGGGCGGGCAACGCCGTCGAGTGCCGTCCGTGAAGGGGATTTTAAGCTCGTCGAGTTTTTCGAGGATGGCGGCCGCGCCGAACTCTACAACCTGCGTGACGATCCGCATGAGGAGCGGAATCTTGCCGCCAAGCTGCCGGCCAAGGCAGCCACGCTGTCGCGGAGTCTCCATGACTGGCAGCGGGAGACGGGAGCCGCGATCCCCGGCGATGCCAACCCTGCATACGACCCTCAGGCCGAGCGGCCACGGGGCAGCCAGCCGGGAAGCCAGCGCGGCCAGCCAGGAGGCCAAGGCGAACAGCGGGCGAAGGCAGGCCGGGGCGGGAGCGAACGCCGTGGTAGGCCTGGTCGACAGCCGTCGAACTCTCAGTAGAAAACTCGTTCCAACGAGCTGAATTCGACGTGGGAGTCTGCGACCCTTACCGCTGAGCCAGCAGCATCCGCAGCTGCTGGAAGGCCGCGCCGCAAGAGGCGACAACCGTGCCCTCATCGATCCCACACTCTCTGGCGATCGCTTTTCTGTCTAAGCCCATGAGCCACATTTCCATGAGCCGGCGTGACTGGGGATCGAGCCAGATCATGGCATCTTCAAGGCGGCTCTGGCTCTCGACGTCCAATGCGTGGTAGTGCATTCGGTCGCTCCGCGTTCCTTCCGTCCTTGGCGACTCCGGCGTGACTGCGCCCGAGTGCTATTTTCCCCAACCCATGGGGCACGAGCATACAGAGTGCTGCTAGCGTCTTACAACAGACAATTCAGGCCCGCCCGTTCAGAAGCCACTCGGAACACCATCAGTGGGGTGTTCCAATCGCTCATCGGAGGTCGCTCTGCTCGCTGCCGATGCGACAGCGCCACTGAGTGGAAAACGGCATTGACCACAACCGGCTGACTAGCCGCGGGCGGCACGGGCCAGGAAATGGTGGAACGAGTCGGCCAGAGCAAGCCAGCTCGCCTCGATCACATTCTCGCTCACGCCCACCGTACCCCAGACTGCCTCGCCGTCGGTGCTCTCGATCGACACGCGAACCTTCGCGGCCGTGCCCTCCTGGGCATTGATCACGCGGACCTTGTAGTCGAGCAGGTGCATTCGATCGAGGGCAGGATAGACCTCGGAGAGAGCCTTTCGGAGGGCGGCATCAAGGGCGTTCACAGGGCCATCCCCTTCAGCAACCTCGTGCCGCTGCACACCGCCCACCACCAGCTTCACAGTCGCCTCGGTCGTCACGGCTGCGTCCGTTGGCCCGCTGCCGTCGGCGCCGTCGCGGCTGTCGACGGCGACGTTATAGGCCAGCTTTTCGAACGCCGGCCGGAACGTGCCGGCGCAGCGGTCAACGAGCAGATCGAATGACGCCCCGGCCGCCTCGAACTGCCAGCCCTCGTTTTCGAGGCGGCAGACCTCCGCCAGCACCCTGTCCAGCAGCGCCCGATCGTTCTTCACGTCGGGCCGATTCACGAGCGCGGCGATGTTGGAGCGGCCAGACAACTCGCTGACAAGGATCCGCCGCGAATTGCCCACCGATTCAGGCGGGATGTGCTCGTACGACTCGGTTGCCTTGGCGACCGCGTGCACGTGCATGCCCCCCTTGTGGGCAAAGGCGCTCGTGCCGACGAACGGCTGCCCGGGCCGATAGCTCATGTTCGCCGTCTCGTAGACGAAGCGGGAGAGCTCCGTGAGGTGCACCGCACCCGCATCACCACCGCCAAGCACCGAATAGCCTGACAGTTTGATCGCGAGGTTGGCCACGACGGAGATCAGGTCGGCATTGCCGCACCGCTCACCGATCCCATTGATCGTGCCCTGCACCTGGACCGCACCCGCGGCGACGGCCGAGAGCGAATTGGCGACTGCCACATCGCAATCGTTGTGGCAGTGAATGGCCAGAGGAACATGCTTGCCGCCAGCCTTGAGCGAGGCAGACGCCTCGCCGACGAGCCTCGCGATTTCGTCGGGCAGCGTGCCGCCATTGGTGTCGCAGAGCACGATCCGCGTCGCCCCCGCCCGCGCTGCCGACAGAAGCGTCTCGACCGAGTAATCGCGGTCGAGCCTCCAACCGTCGAAGAAGTGCTCGGCATCATAGAAGACCTCGCGGCCAGACCCAACCAGAAAGGCGACCGTATCAAATATCATGGCGAGGTTTTCCTCGCGCGACACGCCAAGGACTTCGGTGACGTGGAAGGCCGAAGTCTTGCCCACGATCGTGACCACGCTCGTGCCAGCGTCGAGCAGGGCCTTCATGCCTGGATCCTCGGAGGCCGTCATGCCGCGGCGACGGGTCATGCCGAAGGCGCAGATCCGCGAGTGACGCAGCTTCAGTTCACGGGCCCGGGCGAAATACTGCGAGTCCTTGGGATTCGAGAGGGGATAGCCACCCTCGATAAAGTCGATGCCGGCCTCGTCGAGCCGCCGCGTGATTGCGAGCTTGTCCTCGAGCGAAAAATTGACGCCCTCGCCCTGCGAGCCGTCGCGGAGTGTCGTGTCGTAGATTTCGATCGTGCGCACGGATGACGTCCTCTGCTGCCGCCTGCCTGTATTCGAACCGCCGAGTATAGCCAGCAAGCAGTCGACTTGCCGGGGGCTACCAACAACCCTTTTCGGATTCCCCGGCCGCCGGCATCGAGGTAATCCGGGCGATGAGCGTGGCGGGATAGAGAATGCCACAGAGGCCCTCGAGCGCCGCCACCGCGCAGGGCCACGACCCCACGGGTGACATGTCACTGAAACCCGCGGTAGTCAGTGTGGAAAAACTCAACCAGAGGAAGTCGACGTAGCGCTGTGACCGCCCCGCCTCGAGCGTTGCCGAGAGGTTGTACCTGCCGAGGTCGAGCGCAAAAACGAGGCCATGAGCAAACGCGAACACGAAGCCGATCATCACAAAGCTGGCCGCGCCGCAGAGGATCCGCTGCGATGGACGGAGATTCGCGCTGAAGGCGTATTGCACGCTCAGGTAGGCCGTGGCGACGTACGTGGCCGCGAGAGACGCGATCAGCGGTGCCCTGCTTTGCAACGTGACATCCCGGTTTCCCCACTCCCAAAGGAGGGCCAGTGCTCCGATGATTCCCAGCGTCAGCGACAGCCTGCGATACCCCAGAAACACGAGGGTGAGGAGCGACAAGAGCGACGCGACCATCACTTGCTGCAGCGGAGCTGTTGGGCCGCCTTGATCGAACACCGGGATCAGCACGAGCAACAGAATCTGCCCAAGAAAAACCAATAGGCCGTGGTAGGGCATGGCTTTCACCCGTTGGAGCCAGAGAAATGGCTGCGCGGGCGGGGGCACAGTCGATTCGTTCATGGGTCAGTCGTCCTCCGACTCCTCCTCGGAATCCTCGTCGACGTCATCCTCATACTCGCCATCCTCGTCGTCGTAGCTCTCGATCTCGCCCTCTTCATCCTCGTCGTCATCCGCATCGGCGAAGGCGTCTTCGCGATCGGCTGCCTCCTCGTCATCTTCCTCCAGATCATCTTCCTGGACGGCAACGGCGGCGTGGGGCTGGATCTTCAGCCTCCGTGGCGCCGGATCAGGGGGGAGGGCAGGGGCGCCGCTTCGCTCCGCCCATTGCTCCATGGTGATCAGCACTTCGCGGGCCTGTGAGCCGGCGTACTGGCCGACGACGCCGTCCTCCGCCATGAAGTCGATGAGCCTGGCGCCGCGGCCATAGCCCACGCCCAGGGCCCGCTGCAGGAGCGAGACGCTGCCGCGACCCTCGCGGATCACCACTTCGACGGCGGCCTCGTACATCTCGTCGCGATCCTTACCGGCAGACCCCTTCGGCGCATCGCCCGACGGGGCCGGCTGCAGGTTGACAAGCTCCGCAGCATACTGCGGCTCGCTCGTGCCGATGGCGGCCATCACCCGGCCGATCTCCTCGTCGGAGAGGTAGGTGCCCTGGCCACGCAGGATCTGGCTGGTGCCCGGGGAGAGGAAGAGCATGTCGCCGTTGCCGAGCAGCCGCTCGGCACCGCACTCGTCCAGCACCACGCGGCTGTCAGTGCGGCTGGCGACCTGGAAGGCGATACGAGCCGGCAGGTTGCTCTTGATCAGGCCCGTGATCACGTCGACCGTCGGCTTCTGGGTGGCGAGGATGAGGTGGATGCCTACCGCCCGGCTCTTCTGGGCCAGCCGGATGATGTGCTGCTCGATCTCCTTGCCGGCCGTCATCATCATGTCGGCGATCTCGTCGGCGATCATCACGATGTAGGGCATCGTCGTCGGAATGGCCGCAGCCTCTTCGTCGGTCTCAGGATTGAACCGCTTCAGCAGCTCTTCGCGGCCAAGCTGGTTGTATTGCGAGAGATGCCGCACGCCCACCTTGGCGAGCATGGCGTACCGCTCCTCCATCTTCTCGACCGCCCAGGCGAGGATCGCCTCTGCCTTCTTCATGTCGGTCACCACCGGATGCATGAGATGCGGCAGTGCCTTGTAGGGGGTGAGCTCGACCATCTTCGGGTCGATCATCAGCATCCGCACCTCGTCGGGCCGCCGGGTCATCAGCATCGAGACGATGATCGAGTTCAAGCACACGCTTTTGCCCGTACCGGTGCGGCCGGCGATGAGCAGATGGGGCAGGCTCGCCATGTCGAACACCATCGGATTGCCCGCTACGTCCTTGCCGAAGTAGAGCGGGATCTTCATGGTCCGGCTCTTCGACTGCGTCTCCTCGATCACCTCGCGGAGGCGGACCATCTGCCTGGTCGTGTTGGGGACTTCGATGCCCACCGAGTTCTTGCCCGGGATCGGGGCCACGATGCGCACGCTCGGAACCCGTAGGGCGATGGCCAGGTCGTCGGCGAGGTTGGCGATCTTCGCCAAGCGAAGGCCAGCCTCCAGTTCGATCTCATACTGCGAGATGACCGGCCCGGTCTCGATCTCGACCACCTTGACCTTGAAACCAAAGTCGGCGAATGTCTTTTCGAGTACCCGGGCCCGGTCGCGAACCTCCTGTTCCTGCTCGTCGAGTTGCAGCTGTTCGGCAGGGAGGAGAAGTTCCAGTGACGGCAGCTCGTAGTCGGCCGTCGGATCGGGGGCCATCTGGATGGCCTCGGGCTTCCGGCGACGGCTGGCCAGCGATTTGATTGGCACAACCGGCTGCGATTCCTCCGTCGGCTCTTCCTCGTCCACGACGGCAGCATCAAGGCTGTCGTCCACCGGCTCGTCGAGCGAATCAAGGTCGTCAGCGGCAACGTCGGGAGTGGCGATAAGCGGCTTCTCTCGGCGGCGGACGCGGATGGCGGGCTCAGAGTCGCTATCCTCGTCGTCTTTCGACTCAAGGCTATCGGGGTCGTCTTCATCCTCGCTGGCGGCGGTGCGCAGCCGCAGGCCGGCAAACGTCCTGTTGATGTCATGGGAGTCTGCATCGGCGTCGTCAGCTGTCCGGGAGCGTGATGCGAGTCTGGCACCAATGCTGGAGAGCGCCGCGATGAAGGCGGTGGCGATGCCACCTGCGGCCAGCGTGACACCGGCGACCGCCCGCAATACGAGCGCGTCGCAGGCGAGGAACAGTCCCAAGGCCGTGATCGCGGTGACGACGATGGCGGCGCCCGTCTTCGCAAAATACCCCTCGGAGAAATGCCTGCCGAGGGCACCGGCATGGCCACCGGGTCCCCAGATTGGGCGTGCGAACCAGTCGGGAAGAAACATCGCCAGGAGCGTGCAGATGCCGACCACGGCGACAATGCCGCCGGCGGTGCGAAGCGGGAGGTCGGGCAGGGCCCGACGGCGCAGCAGCATGAGATCGAAACCGGCCAGCGCGGCGACCACCGACCAGGCCCCAAGGCCAAACCATTGGTAGAGTCCGGACGCCACGGCAGACCCGAGGAAGCCGCAGGCGTTGGTCGCCCGTGCATGCGGGGGAAATCCGTGGGAATAGGGCGGGTCGGCGGGGTCGAACGTCGCGAGCGCCGCGATCAGGAACAGACATCCCGCCAAGAGCGCCAGCGCCGTCAGATCGCGAAAGCGGTTGCGGGGAAGCGTCGTTGGTTCAGGGGTAGCGGGGGCTGGCACCCCGACGGACACGCTCGTGGACCGTGACGCAGCGCCAAACCTCCCGGCCGTGGGGGACGGCGCCGCCGGATAGCGGGTCGCAATCGACGAGGCGAGAGAACGATCGACAAAGGCCATCTGGGAGTCCTTTCCTTCCAAACGCGCGGCATCCATTCAAACTCTACAAGCCGGTTTCTGGCACGGCGGCAACGCTCGCGGGCCGGACCCACTCGTTTCGTGCTGACTGTGACGGTTGTGCCGACTTCCGGACATCTGCCGCCGCGGCACGTGCCGGGCGGCCGATCCAAGGGACGCCGGCGGATTCGCCGTGATGAGAACCCCTGAGCGACCTGACGATGATCGATCAGTCCACAGCGAGCCTGGGGCTGGGTGTCGCCGCCGGACTGGCCGCTGCGTTTTTTAGCGCCATCTCCTATCTCGTCTCGCGGCATCACGGCATGCAGCAGCGAGCCCTGGGACGGCAGGGGGTTGCGCTGCGGCTACTCACTCTCGCGCATCTTCTCATGGCGGTAGTCTGCATCCCGATCACCGTGGCCCTCTGGCCGAACGCAGCACCCAGGTTGCCGGACTTTCTATTCCCGCTGGCCGCCTCGGTCGGCTTCTACCTGCTCGGGCAATCCTCGCTCTTCGCCGCCCTGAAGCGGGTGGAGGCGTCTCGGATTGCGCCGCTGTTGGGCTTGAAGATCGTGATGCTCGCGGCGATCGTGTCATTCGTGCTGGGGCACATCCTCGACACGCGGCAGTGGCTGGCCGTGGCGCTGAGTGTTGTCGCGGCGATGCTTCTTCAAGCGGGCAGGGGCGGGGTGTCAGCGGGAGCTTTCGGCCTGGTTCTGTCGTGCTGTCTCTCGTTCGCGATCTCCGACCTCTGGATCGTCCAACTGATCGACGGCCTGCAAGCCGGGGCCGTGGCGTCCGGGGGCTCGATCAGTCGGATGCATGCCGGCGGCCTGGCCATGGCGCTCACCTACGGCCTGTGCGGGGTGGTCTTTGCACCGCTGGCGATTGGCCTGCGGCCGCACACGCGGGCCGACTGGCAGGCATCGGCCCAATATGCCGCGGCGTGGCTTCTCTCGATGGTGGGGCTCTACTGCTGCTTCGGACTGGTGGGAGTGGTGTTTGGCAACATCCTGCAGTCCACCCGCGGGGTGATGTCGGTCGCAATCGGTGCGGCACTGGCCCATCTGGGCTGGCACGAACTGGAGCAGCGTGTCGACCGCGCAACGCTCCTGCGGCGACTGACCGCGGCCCTGCTGATGACAGCCGCGATTGCACTCTACGTGATCGACCTGTCGTAGGTCCGTCGGGGGTCGCCCCGACTTCCTTCGAAGGGCGTCGTCATCGAATTCAGCTGGCCTACTTCCCGTCGTCTGCACGTCGGATCGCGAGTTGCACTTCGGAGACCTTGGCAAACCCGGGAACGAACGGGCTGTTGTATGCCATCGTCCGCGGCTCACCTTCTGCCACCCACTCCGGGTGATCGGCCAGCCATACCTGCAGTTGTTTGTAGCCCCGCTCAAATGTCGATGCGTCATAGCCACCACGGAGGGCTATCGACACGACCCTGATCGGCTGAATGTCATCAACGACCACCCGTGAGTCCTTGGGGTCGCCTCCGGCCTGGCCAATCGTCGGGGCGGCGTAGAGAAACGCCATAGACTCCGGGTTCTTCGCGAGACTGCCATCCTCGGCACGCCACGACATCTCCACTGGCGCCGTCATCGCAATCTCGTTTCGCTCGATATGACGAAATAGTTGCATGAACATCCCGTTCTCTTTTCCAGAGGACGTCACCTTTGCAAGCCGGTACGCGGGGTAGCTCTTGATGACAACCTCATTGATGGGGCCTGGCTGCGGGAATCCGACCGGCAGATTCGCCTCCGAAAACATCCACGGCTTCTTCCCGCTCGGCTCGGCCACAGGCTTCTCCTCGGCGACTGACTGGGCCACACCCGTAGCCGTGACCAGCAGGGCTACACACATCGACAGAGTACCCCGCCAACGCATCCGCATGGTTTGTGAACGACGCATACTCAAGACACCTCTGACAGCATTGTATCGCTGACTAGAATGCATCACTGGCTACGCTAGGATGCCCTTGACGACCTTGCCGTGGACGTCGGTGAGCCGGTAACGACGGCCCTGGAACTTGTAGGTCAGCCGCTCGTGGTCGATGCCCAAGAGGTGAAGCATCGTGGCGTGGAAGTCATGCACGTGCACACCGTCCTTTACCACGTTGTAGCCGTATTCGCAGGTCTCACCGTATGTCGTGCCCGGCCTGATGCCGCCGCCGGCCATCCACGAGGTGAAGCAGCGTGGATGGTGGTCGCGGCCGAAGTCCATGCCCGGCTTGTAGAGCCCCTGGCAGTAGTTCGTGCGACCAAACTCCCCGCCCCAGATGACGAGCGTGTCGTC
Organism: Planctomycetaceae bacterium; assembly: GCA_947449135.1. Lineage (GTDB taxonomy): Bacteria > Planctomycetota > Planctomycetia > Pirellulales > UBA1268 > CAMCQY01. The sequence continues at coordinate 93,483 of CANFQO010000001.1, forward strand.
GAGCATGCCACGGTCGGCCAGATCCGCCACCAGTGCTGCGGCAGGCTGATCGGTCTGCTTGCACTCCGACTTGATCATATTCGGCAGACCACCGTGATGATCCCAGTCTTGGTGATAGAGCTGGATGAACCGCACGCCCCGCTCCGCCAGCCGCCGCGCCAGCACGCAGTTTGCCGCGAATGTGCCCGGCTTCTTCACATCCGGACCGTATTTTTCCAGCACGTGCGCCGGCTCGTCCGAGAAATCGGCCACCTCAGGCACACTCGCCTGCATCCTGAAAGCCATCTCGTAGTTGGCGATCCGCGCCGTGATCTCGGCGTCGGGAAGAGCCGCAAACTCATGCTCATGAAGCTGCCGCAGGCCGTCGAGCAGCTGCCGGCGGTTTTCCGGCGAGACCCCCGCGGGGTTGTTGAGGTAGAGCACCGGATCGCCGCCGGAGCGGAACCGCACCGCCTGATGCTTCGTCGGCAGAAATCCCGCGCCCCAGAGATGTGACATCAGCGGCTGACCGCCCTTGTCCTTCGTGAGAAGCACCACGAACGAGGGCAGGTCGTCATGGGCATTGCCGAGGCCATAGTCGAGCCAGGCACCGATGCTCGGGCGGCCTGGAATCTGGGAGCCGCTCTGCATAAACGTCACGCCGGGCCCGTGGTTGATGCTTTCGGTGTGCATCGTGCGGATGAAGCAGAGCCGGTCGGCAATCTTCGCCGTATGTGGAAGCAGTTCGGAGAGCCAGGCTCCCGAGTCGCCGTATTGCGAGAACTTGAAGGGCGAGCCGACCAGCGGAATCGAACTCTGGTTGCCCGACATGCCGGTAAGCCGCTGCCCGCCGCGCACGCTGTCGGGGAGCTGCTCGCCGGTCCTCTCGACGAGCAGTGGCTTGTGGTCGTAAAGATCGAGCTGCGACGGTCCGCCCGACTGGAAGAGATAGATCACCCGCTTCGCCTTGGGCGGAAAATGAAAACCGCCCAGCACGCCACCCGCCCCATCCGCAGCGGCTTCGTCGGCCGCCGTGCTCCTGCCGAGCAGATCGGCCAGCGCCATGCCGCCGAGCCCCATGCCAAACGAGCCGAGCCACTCCCGGCGATTCATTGGATAGCGATGCATCGTCTCACCTCTTCACGACGCAGCCGTCGTAGTTCATCAGGGCATTGACCACGCCGGTGACTGCGGCCACGTCGACGGCCGGCAGCGCGGTATTCGGCGTGGTATCGCCAATCGATACGAGCTTCCCGGCGTCGTCTGGATGAGCCCGATACCAGTCCAGTTGCTCCGCATGCATGCGGCGGAGAATCTCACGTTCCTCGTCGTCCGGCTGACGGCTGGTGAGGAGTTCAAATGCCTTTCCAAGCATGGAATCGACCCGCCCCGCAGAGTTGTTCTCTGGATACTCGACCAGCAACTTCTCGGCGAGCACCCGCGCCGCCTCCACAAACTGTGGCCCGTTCATCAGCACGTAGGCATGGAGCGGCGTGTTGGTCGCATCCCGCTTCGCCACACAGACCACCCGCTTGGGCACGTCGAAGCTTTCGAGCACCGGGGCGGGGCCCGTCCGCCGCCAGAACGTGTAGAGGCTGCGACGGTAGAGCGATTCGCCCTTGTCGGCAGCGGCAGGCTTAAACGATTCCGGTAGGTCGTAGGTATTCACCGGCGGTCCGCCGGTCTTGTCTATCAAGAGCCCGCATGACGACAGGATTCCGTCACGGATCATTTCCGCCGGCAGGCGATGGCGGGGCCCGCGGGCCAGCCAGAGGTTGAGCGGATCGTCGGCCATCACCTGGGCATCGGCCATGCTCCGCTGCCGGTAGGTCTGCGACAGCATGATCGTCTTCATGAGCTGCTTCATGTCCCAGGCAGGAGCGACTGGGCCCGCGACTACCGAAGAAAAGCCATGGGAAAACTCCCACGCCAGACAATCGAGCACCTCCGGATATTCAGGACGCGTCGACTGGCTACCGAGATCCTCCGGGCTCTTCACGAGCCCCAGCCCAAAGAGCGACTGCCAGATCCGGTTGACCGTCACCCGGGCCAGCAGCGGATGATTGGGATCGGTCAGCCAGCGTGCCAGGCCCAGCCGATTCCGCGGCTGATCGGCGGGGAAGGGAGGCAGCGCGGCGGGCGTATCGGGCTGCACTGGCTCGCCCCGCTTGTCGTAGTCGCCGCGGTTGAGCACATAGGCCGGCTTCGGCTGCGACAGCTCCCGCATCACCATGATCTCCTGCGGTTTCTCCGCGAGATCGTCGCGGGCACGACGCGTGTCTTCCAAGGCCGTCCGCTTCACGGCCGCGGCCTCATCGAAGGCGGCAGCCCAATAGCCACCGAGCAGCTCTGCATCCTGCTTGGCGGAAAGCACTGCGTGAATCGCACCCGGCTGGAAGAGATCGCGGACCTCGAGCGGCGACAGTCGGCGGTCGAAGACGCGGAAGTCGTCGACAAGCCCGTCCTTGAATCCATGGTCGCGCATCCGTTCACCGATCCGGATGTGGTCGCCACCACCGCCGGTGATCTCTCGGGTGAGACTGTCACGAACCACCTCCGTCGCCGCCGGATGCCCGTTCACGAAGACCTTCAGGCCTGCTGCTTTGCTGGAGCCATCGTTCGACACCGCGACATGCACCCACTCGCCGACGGGCAATGGCTCGGCCACGCGGACTGCGATCGCATCGCCTGGCCAATAGTGGATAAGCGACCACTGCAGGTGGCCATCGAGAACGAGGAGTTCGTAGCCGCGGCTGGCGGCATCGGTCCAGGCCTGCGAGCGATGGAAGATGACGGCCCGCTCATACCGGCTCGGTGCCTTGAGCCAGAGCGAGACCGTAAAGGGCTCGCTCCGTCGGAAATTGCCGACCGGCGTCTGCACTGGATCGTCGCCCGTGAGTTTTACGGCGGCACCGGTGTGCCCCTCGACGAGTACGTTCTCTGGAGGCGATGTGGCGGCATGGTCCTTCGGCTTGTCGACCTTCTCCTGCGGGCTTTTTTCAGCTTCCGCGGTCGTGCCGTCGACAGGTTCATCGGGGACGACGGGCTGCGCCTGTGGCTCTGGATCGAGAAGACTGGCAAACCGACCGTCTTCGCGGCGTGCGTCAAATGAGTAGCGGACGAGTTCGCCGGGAATTGTGCTCGCCTGCTCGCCGCCAAGCCCGACCGGCATCTCGGCTCTGCCGGCAATCCAGTCGGCCACTCTGGCACGGGCGACCGCCTCGACCCGCACCATTTCCGCCTCGGCTTCGGCGGCGGCCTCGTCGGCCCTGGCGAGCGACGTGGCCATTGCATCGTCCACCAATCGCAGTTTTGGCGTGGGCACGGCAGGCGTGAAGAAGGAGTAGAGCCCAGCCTCGTCGACATCGTCGAAGAAGGCAAAGAACTGATAGAACTCGCGCTGTGAGAGCGGATCAAACTTGTGATCGTGGCAGCGGCAGCATTCGAGCGTGAGTCCGAGGAATGCCGTGCCGAACGTCGTCACGCGGTCGTTGACCGAGTTGACCCGATACTCCTCCTCGACCGATCCACCCTCGCACTCCTGCTGGTGCAGTCGGTTGAACGCAGTGGCGAGGATCTGCTCGTCGGTGGCATGCGGCAGTAGGTCGCCGGCGAGCTGCCACGTGGTGAACTGATCCCAGGGCAGGTTGTCGTTGAAGGCGGCGATCACCCAGTCCCGCCACGGCCACATCGGCCGCTCGCGGTCGACCTGGAAGCCGTAGCTGTCGGAGTAGCGGGCAAGGTCCATCCAGTCAGCCGCCATTCGCTCGCCATAGCGCGGATTGGCCAGCAGCCTATCGAGGAGTTTTTCGTAGGCGTTTGGAGAGGCATCGGTGAGAAATGCCGCGACCTCGTCGGGGGTTGGCGGCAGGCCCGTGATGTCGAAGCTGGCTCTGCGAATGAGCGTGGTCTTATCGGCCTCGGGCTGCGGCTTGATCCCCCGCTGTGCCATTTTCGCCCGCACGATCCGGTCGATCGGATGCAGTCCAGATGCAGCGTCAGGCTGCGCAGAGGCCGCGGGAATCTCGGGCTTGTAGACCGGCACGAACGCCCAGTGCGGCTCATAGGCTGCACCTTCGGCAATCCACCGCTTGACGAGATCGACCTGTTCGTCAGCGAGCCGGCCAATCTTGGCGTCGGGCGGCGGCATGACCACATCGGGATCGGTCGAGACGATCCGTGCGACCATTTCGCTCAGGTCGATATTCCCAGGCACGATGGCCCGGCCGCCGCTCTCCAGTTCGCGGGTGGCCTGCTCAGCAACGTCGAGCCGGAGCCCGGCCTGCCGCTTGCCGCTGTCTGGGCCGTGGCAGGCGAAGCAGTTGTCGGAGAGGATCTGCCTGATGTCGCGGTTGAACGAAATGCTTGACCGCGGTTCGGGGGTGGCGGCCTGCACTTCTGCAGACGCCAATACCACAACCGCCACTGCCAGCGCAGCGGCCGATCGCAGATGCAAAGCGTGGGCCGAACAACGCATGGAACGCCTTCCTGTCGAGATGCCCTGAGTATGCCGTGCGCAGCCACTTTGAGCAAGAAAACTGGGCGATTCGCATCACCAACACCGCTCCTTCAGCCCGGCTCCACTGCTGCGACAGCGATTGGCTCCGGATCGCTTGGGGCGTCGGGTAGGATGCGGCGAAATAAATTTGGTGGCCTGTCTCGGCGACACTCACCCCTCGCAAGGAATCCCGTCCCATGGCATCCGGCTTCAAGTCCGAGCTGACCGGCAGCTTTTCCAGCCCCTGCAACGACAATCCCACAGTCGTGATGATCGAGGCGGCCTATCGCCACCTGGGCCTTGACTGGCGGTACATCAACGCGGAGGTGCAGCCTGACGGACTCGCCGCCGCGATTGCCGGCGCCCGCGCGATGGGCTGGCGAGGTTTTAATCTCTCGATGCCGCACAAGGTGGCGGTGATCCCGCACCTCGACGGCCTCGGCGAGAGCGCGAGGCTGATCAATGCCGTCAACTGCGTCGTGCGGCGTGGCGAGACGCTCATCGGCGAGAACACCGACGGCAAGGGGTTTCTTTCGTCACTCATGCCGATACGCGACCCACGCGGCACGCATGTGATGCTTCTCGGCGCCGGCGGTGCCGCCCGGGCGATCGCCGTGGAACTGGTGCTGGCGGGCGTCCGAAGACTGTCCATCGTCAATCGCTCGGTGGCTCGGGGCGAGGAACTGGCTACGCTCGTGCGGGCGGCCAAGCCGATCGAGGTGACAGCGAGCGTCTGGACCGGTGATGTGGCAATTCCTGCCGATGTCGACGTGCTCGTCAACTGCACGAGCATTGGTCTGGGCGACGCAACCGCCCGTGTTCCGGTCGCTGCCAACACCCTGCGGAGCGATCTGATCGTTGCCGATGTGATCCCCAATCCACCGCGAACACGGTTTTTGGCGGAGTCTGCCGCGGCCGGTTGCCGGATCATCGACGGCCTGGGCATGCTTACCGGCCAGGGGCTTCTCGGCATCGGCTATTGGACCGGGATGGACGTCACGACAACCGCAGCCGCCGAGTTGGCGGCCACCATGCGGAAGTCGCTTCAGGAGGTGTTTGCATGAACCGGTATTCATTCACGATTTCAAGCATGATTCCGAGCCTCGCAGGGATCGCGCTCGTGGCGGCGTTGACTTCAGGGCAGGGGAGGGCGGCCGACGTGCAGCCCGAGGAGCGGACGATCAGCTCCCAGCCGTCCTGGATCCTCTCCAACGACACTGTCGAGGTGGCCGTCACAAAACTCGGCGGCCACATGGCGCCGGTCACGTTCGATCGCAAGGCCGCGGCGCCGATTCGGCCCTATCACATCTCGCCTTGGCAGGACGAAGGCCTGAAGGATCTTCCAGCCGCGGTGCTCGTGCCGTTGCGGGGCGACTTTTTCTGCATGCCGTTCGGGGGCAATGCCGAGGCCAAGGGCACTGAACAGCACGTGCCCCACGGCGAGTCGGCGACGGAGACGTGGAAGCTTGCCGGTCGCCAACGCGAGGCCAATGGCACCGAAACGCTGACGCTCACACTCGCGACGAAGGTTCGTCCGGGGACCGTCACGAAGCATCTGATGCTCACCCCAGGCCAGCCGGTTGTCTACACCAGGCACGTGATCGAGGGGTTTGCGGGCCCCGTCCCGCTTGGCCACCACGCCACGCTCGCCATGCCCGAGGAGGAGGGCACTATCGCGGTCTCGGTCAGCCCCTTCCGACTAGGCATGACCTGCCCCGGGGTCTTCAGCGATCCGGCCAAGGCCGAATACCAGTCGCTGGCAAGCGGCGAGGTATTCACCGATCTCTCGCGGGTGCCGAGCCGCTGGAAGCAGCCCGCAGATGTCGACTGTTCGCGGTTCCCCGTGCGTCGCGGCTACGCCGACCTGCTCGCGGTGGTTGCCGACGAGAAAGCCTTGGCTGGAAGGCCCGCCTGGACGGCCGCCGTGAATACCCGCGACCACTGGGTCTGGTTCTCGCTGCGTGACCCCCGTGTGCTGCCCACCACCGTCTTCTGGATCGAAAACCGCGGCCGCCACGGTGTGCCGTGGAACGGCCGCAACAGCTGCCTCGGGCTCGAGGATGTCTGTGCGTATTTCGCGGAGGGATTCGTGCCCTCGATCACGCCCAACCCGCTCTCGCAGCAGGGCATCCGCACGGCGATCGAACTCGACGCCAAGAAGCCGACAGAGATCCGCTCCGCCCAGGGGGCGGTTCACGTGCCGGCCGGCTTCGACCGTGTGAAGACGATCGATTTCACGCAGGCGGATCGCATCAGTCTCGTTTCGGAATCCGGTCTCACGGTCACCGTGCCGGTGCGGCACGATTTCGTCCTCACACGGTGAACGAGGGTTCGACCATGGCCTCCAGAAGCCCGCTCAGGATCTGTATCGCGACCTATGTCGCGCTGACTGCCTGCGGGCTGTTCTTCGGCTGCCGGCCAGCCGTAGACGCAGTGCCACGGACCGGTGGTTCGAGGGGCACGATCGGCGTGTCTCTGCTGGCGCTCGACAACCCCTTCTTCAAGGTGATTGGCGACGCCATCACGGCCGAGGGGTCCAGGCAGGGGTTCGAGACGATCGTCGTCAGCGCCGACAAGGACGTTGCCCGGCAGGGGAATCAGATCAAGGACTTCATCGTGTCGAAGGCGGCGGCCATCGTGCTCTCGCCCTGTGATTCCAAGTCGATCATTCCGGTGATCCGCGAGGCCAATGCGGCGGGCATCCCCGTCTTCACGGTCGACATTCCCTGCAACGAACCGGGCGTCGTGATTGCCACGCAGGTCGCCACCGACAATGAGGGGGGCGGCCGCGAGGCGGGGCTCGCGATGATCGAAGCGCTCGGTGAGGCCGGCGGCAAGATTGCCGTGCTCCATTTCAAGCAGGCGGAATCATGCCAGCTGCGTGTGAAGGGATTTCGTGCGGTGATCGAGGCCCACAACGCCGCCGCGGCAGCGAAGATCGACATCGTCACGGAATTGGAGAGCAATGCCGCCAAGGACACGGGCTACAAGGCGATGGAGGACGCGCTGCAGGCATTTCCCGACCTCCGCGGCGTGTTCGCGATCAATGATCCGGCGGCGCTCGGCGCACGGGCGGCGCTCGAGAAGGCCGGCAAGGCCGATCAGGTGAAGATCATCGGCTTCGACGGCCAGCCCGAGGGAAAGCAGGCGATCCGCGACGGCAAGATCTACGCCGACCCGATCCAATTTCCCGACAAGATGGGCTCGCAGACCGTCGAAGCGATCGTCCGCTGGTCCAAGGGGGAATCCCTTCCGCCGCAGACGCTCATTCCGACCAGCCTCTACCGCAAGGCCGATGCCGAGCGGGATCCCACACTCAATGCGGAAGCGGGCCGTCCATGAGCGAAGCCATAAACGGCAACGCTCCGATATATTCTCGGCCGCCTGCGGGGGAGCCGCTGCTGGTGATGCAGGGAATCGTCAAGTCATTCCCCGGCGTGCAGGCGCTCCGCGGCGTCGATCTGGATGTATCCGCTGGTGAGGTGCTTGCCCTCCTGGGCGAGAACGGTGCCGGAAAAAGCACGCTCATCAAGGTGCTTGGCGGTGCCTACGCCCCCGACCAGGGCGTTTTGAAGCTCGACGGCCGCGAGGTCGCCTTCCGGTCGCCGCAGGAGGCCCGGGCGGCGGGAATTGCGATGATTCACCAGGAGTTCAACCTGGTTCCGGGGCTGACAGCAGCTGAAAACATCTTCCTGGGCCAGGAGTCTGGCCTGGCGGGATTCGTGCCGCATCGCGAGGAGCGACGACTGGCCGCTGAACTTTTTCGCCGGCTCGGCGCGACAATCGATCTCGACGTCCCATGCTCACGCCTGACAACCGCGCAGCAGCAACTCGTCGAGATCGCCCGGGCACTGGCCCGTGAGGCAAGGATCATCGTCATGGACGAGCCGACGGCAGCCCTGACGGCAGCCGAAGTCAATCGACTCTTCGAGATCATCCGTGATCTTGCGAAGCGTGGTATCGCCGTCATCTATATCAGCCACCGCCTGGACGAAATCTTCGCGTTGGCCCAGCGCGTGGTGGTGCTCCGCGATGGCCGGAATGTGGGCACCCTGCCGACCGCGGGGCTTGGTCGCACAGAACTGATCGAGATGATGGTGGGCCGCGAACTGGCTGACGAATATCCGCGGCGTTCGGTGAATCTCGGGCCACCTCGGCTGACCGTCGCCGGCCTCTGCCGGGGCAGGGCGGTTCGCGACGTGTCGTTCACGGTGCGGGCTGGTGAGATCCTGGCGATTGCGGGCCTCGTGGGCGCGGGCCGCACCGAAACGCTGCGGCTCATCTTCGGCGCCGACGCCCGCGATGCGGGCGAGATCTCGCTCGACGGCCGGCGACTCGACATCCGCTCTCCTCGGGATGCTATCGCGGCCGGCATCGGCCTGCTCACGGAGGATCGCAAACTGCAGGGGCTCGTGCTCGGCCAATCGGTTCGCGACAATTTTACATTGCCGAATCTCGACACACTCGCTCGGTATGGCTTCATCGATGGCCACCGTGAGCGCACGGCGTTCGGCCGTCACGTGGATGGGCTCCGCATCAAGGTTTCGAACCAGGATCAGCAGGCCCGGCACCTCTCCGGCGGCAACCAGCAAAAAGTGGTGCTCGCCAAGTGGCTCGAACGCGATTGTGAAGTGCTCTTCTTCGACGAGCCGACCCGCGGCATCGACGTCGGCGCACGGCACGAGATCTACCTGCTCATGAACGACCTGGCGGCCCGCGGCAAGGCGATCGTGATGGTCAGCTCCGAGCTGCCCGAGGTGCTCGGCATGGCCGATCGAATCCTCGTCATGCATGACGGCCGGATCACCGGCGAGCTTTTGAACGGCCCTGACGTCACACAGGATCAGGTTATGCGGCTGGCGATGGCCTGAAGCCGCGCCTGCCCCCCAGAAAGGTTTTCATCGTATGCAGTCCCTGCTTCGCCGCTTCGCCTCCGACTACGGGATGCTCGCCGTGCTCCTGCTGCTGGGCATCGTCTTCAGCGGACTCACGCTCCAGGAGCAGCCGGCCACTGACACCGCTGCCGCCAGGCGATTGGTCGCGTCGATCCGGCGTCAGGTGCCGGAGAAGGCCCACGTGCTGGTGGCGGTTCGGCAGACGCCGGAGGACACGCTTCTCGCCGAATCGCTCACCCGGGAGATCGTCGCGGCAGGCATGGAGGTGGCCGATGTCGTCCGCGGCGAACCGCAGGCTGTCAGGGCGGCGCTCGACAGGATCAGCACGGCAGGCGGCCGTCTCGACGCAGTGGCGGCGACGGAGCGAACCAGCTCATGGCTCGTGCTGTCGGAGATGAGGGAGATTTTTCCGGCCCTCGGCCAGCCGCCGATCTTTGTGCCGGAAAGCTATCGGTGGCCCAACTTCCTCAAGGCCGACAACCTTCTCAACATCGCCAACCAGATCGCGGTGATCGCGATCATGGCGATCGGCATGACGATGGTGATCATCGCCGGCGGCATCGACCTCTCCGTAGGCAGCCTCGCGGCACTGTCGGCTGTGTTGGCCGCCCGACTGATTCGCGATCAGTGCGGCGGCGTCGAAGCATCCGCAGCCGGCATGGTCATCGCCTGCGCTGCCGCGATCGCCCTCTGCGGACTGCTCGGCGGCCTTTCCGGGGCGGTGATCACGCTCTTCGGCGTGCCCCCATTCATCGTGACGCTGGCAATGATGCTCGTCGCGAGCGGGCTCGCCTATCTCGCCTCGGCCGGCCAGTCGATCTACCAGCTTCCGGAGGCGTTCGTCTGGCTCGGCCGCGGATCGGGGCTTTTTGGCCTGCCGCACGCTGTCGTGCTGATGTTTCTGCTCTACGCGGCAGCGCATGTGCTCATGTCGCGAACCACCCTCGGCCGCTACCTCTACGCCGTTGGCGGCAACAGTGAGGCGGCACGCCTCTCGGGCGTGCCCGTTCGCCGCGTGCTGCTATTCGCCTACATCGTCTGCGGCCTGCTGGCCGGATTGGGTGGCGTGATCATGGCCTCACAGCTCAAGAGCGGCTCGCCCACCTACGGAAACATGTACGAGCTCTACGTGATCGCAGCAGTCGTGGTGGGTGGAACCGCCCTATCGGGAGGCGAAGGAAAAATCTTCGGCACGCTCATCGGCGCCTTCATCATCGCCGTGATCCAGAACGGCATGAACCTGACGAACATCGAGAGCTACACGCAAAAGGTCGTGTTGGGTCTGGTCATCCTCGCGGCCGTCCTCATCGACCGGATCCGACACCGGTAGAGCGAGTGCTTCGGACCTTGAGTGGCCCAAACCGCCGGGGGCGGTGAAAGACTGCGTCCGCCGTCACGGCGGCGGAGGGGCTCCGACTCGGGGGCAGGATAGCCCAACTCGCTCCGGCTTCCACCGACCCCCGGCTCCTTGAATGGTTTTAGCTGTAGCGACGAACTGGCGGAGCTAAAGACGTAGGCGAGGGGGTCGGCGGAAGCTCGAGGAGCGTTGGGCCGCCGCGGCCCCCGCGACGAGACTTTTGCCGCCCCCGAAGCCGGTGCGAGACCTTGGTCAGATGCGCTCTAGATGACCGTCAGGCCGGTGCGGATCGCGGAATTCAGTACTCCCAGGCTCATGGCGGCCGCCACCGCGGCGAGGACGGCCTGCGGTTCGACAGGTTCGGCCGACGCCACCTCCGCGAGGGGCAGGAGTTGTTCGCTGATGCCGTCGTGGTCGTGAACGATCTGACCTGCGCGGACCGCGATGCGATGGCCAGCGGCAGTAGCTCCCGCGGGAGCACCGGGGGTAGCCACCGTGATCACCGCCCGGCCACTGCGGTGCGCCAGTGCGGCCAGCTCGCGATCGGAATCAAGCACGACGATCGTTCCCTTCGTATCAACCGCCTTGATCATCGTCTCCATCACCCCCAGGAACCCGTCTTCCTGCGGGGACGACGATGCCGGCAGATCTCCAGCGGCAGGAGAGAGAAGAACGAGCGTCTGCCAGCAGTCCGTGGGCAGCCCTTGGCCTGCAGCCGACCGCCAATCGATTTCAAACACCGCGGACTCGATTTCGGGTGACATCAGGACATCCCTCGCCGCGGCTGGGGTGGCGAGCGATTCCGCGGAGCAACGCCAGCCAGCCACCCACTTGCCAACAGCGCACGTGAGTCCCGGCGTGCTCTGGTTAGCACGGAGAATCCGTTCCAGCAGGATCGCCGTCGTGGTAGCCGACTGACCTACGACGGCCGTGATCGGAATTCTGCCCGTTTCACCGGGGCCAAACAGTTCCTCCACGATCGCCTCGCCGATCGGCTGCCCGGGTCCGGACGGGGGAAGGGCATGGATGAGCAGCTGTGGTCCGGCATTCACCTCGCAGACCTTCGCTCCCTGCTCCGCAAACGGCCGGCTGATGTCGACGGCGACGAGGTCGATGCCGGCGATGTCGAGGCCTACTGTCCTCGCCGCTCGCACCGCCGCCGCGGCGATCTCCGGATGCACTTCCGCCGTCACATCGGGACCGTGCGAGCCGATCTGCTTGACGAGCACCCGCCGACCGGCCGCCGGCACGGTCTGCGGTTCGACTCCCTCCTGGGCGAGCTGGGTCAAGACCGTGGCATCGATGTCGACCGTCTTGTTGGGCATCGTTTCCGAACGGCCGCGGCGCGAGTCGCAGTTGATCTGGATGTCGATAAGCTCGGCGATGGTTCGCTGCCCGTCGCCGGTAACGAAGAGATGCTCCCCCCGGGCGCAGGCCACCAGCCTCGAGCCGATGATGAGCAGCCGGTGCTCGACCCCCGGCACGAACTGCTCGACGATGACGGCAATGCCGCGTCGACCACCGTCGAGGGCGACGGGAAACGCCTGCTCGATTTCCTCACGCGTGGAGAGATTGAGGAACACGCCGCGGCCATGGTTGCCATCCAATGGCTTCATGACGACCGGCGTGCCCACGGTCTGGGCCGCCTCCCACGCCTCGGCCGCCGTCGTCACCACCCGGCCTCGCGGCACGGGCACGCCGGCAGCCTCCAGGAGTTGCTTGGTGAGCTGCTTGTCGCGTGAGATGGACTCGGCAATCGCCGGAGTGCGGTCGCTCTCGGCCGTCCAGATCCGGCGATGCCGCGCCCCCTGGCCGAGCTGCACGAGGCTCCATTCGCTCATGCGGAGCCAGGGAATGCCGCGGGCCTCGGCGGCCCGCACGATCAACATCGTGCTCGGGCCAAGACAGACGTCGTCAGCGCGTTCGACCAGTTCCTCGAGAAGCTCCCCGAGTTCGAGCGGTTGACCTGCACGTGCGTCATTGATGATCACAGCAGCGTGCCGCAGGCAGTCCGCCGCGAGCAGCCGATCCCGGGCTTCGATCACAACGCGAAACTGAAGGGGTTCAGCGGTGTTCAGCACCCGCAGATACCTCACGTCCGGTGGCCGGGCATGGCTCTGCAGGGCGAGCGCAACTTCGGCCAGGAGCCGCGGCCAGCGGATGTCGCCGGCACCACTGTCGCGACTCGCGTCGTTGGAAAACCGACCAAAAAGCGTCTGGCGACCAGGCAGGGCGGCGTCGATCCGTTCCACGACGTCGGCGAGTGCCGTCGGCGACTCCGAAGGACCACTGCGAACGGTGGCGTCAAGCACCTCCGTCGTGGTCCAGACGTTGGGCGCCCACACGTGCCGGGTCGAGCAGATCTCCATGCCGCGTTCCTCGTCTCCGTTCTCAAACTCGCTGAAGCAGCCAGACCGCTCCTGCGCTGAATCGTCATACCGCCGTCGGCAGTCCTGTTGGCACCCCCGAGGAACCACAACGAACGCTTCGACGGGGCCGGTTATACGTCGCCTCTCCCGCCGCCGCCACCCGGAAATGCAGCACGACGCTCACCGTGTCTTGGATACTGACGTGCAGCGACCGAACCGACGATCAGGGCTGTAAAACACCCGCCGGGGCAGCCTCCGGCTTCGCCGCACTGCCCCGTTCTTTCGGGCCATCCCGCCAGAGCGGCTCGATCATGCTGGAGTCGATCGTCTCCCACGCGGCCGCGAGCTCACGGAGCTTCTCCGGATGTTTCTCGGCGAGGTTCTCCTGCTCGCCGATGTCGTTCCTCAGGTTGTAGAGCTGAGCGCCAACGGTGGTGGCCCGGCCATCACGGGAGCCGCGGGTGACGCCGCCGCCCTCAGGAGCCTTCACGAGCTTCCAGTCGCCCCTGCGGAGTGCTATCTGTGGACCAAATCGCCAGTACAGCGAGTCGTGGGGATCGGCCGAATCGCTTCCCGTGAGGCACGGCAACAGGTTGACGCCGTCGAGCTTCTCGTTGTCGGCAAGAGTCACGCCGGCGGCCGCGAGCGCCGTGGGCAGGATGTCGAGCTGGATCACGGGCCGATCGTCTACCGTGCTGGCGGGAAGACGGCCCTTCCACTGCATCAGAAAAGGAACGCGGATGCCCCCCTCCCAGGTCTGCGACTTGAAGCCTCGCAGGGGCCCGTTGCCCGACGTGATGGAGGCGGTGGGGCCACCATTGTCGCTGAAAAACACCACGAGCGTGTCATCTTCAAGACCGTTACGACGGAGGGAGTCGAGCGTGACGCCGACGGCATCGTCCATCGCCGACAGCATCGCCGCAAAGGTCCGCCGCTTCGGGTCCTCGATATCTGCGAACCGGGCGAGATACTTCTCGGTCGCCTGCAGCGGCGCATGCACGGCGTTGAAGGCGAGGTAACAGAGCCACGGGCCGTCCTTGTGCCGTTCGATGAAGTCCGCCGCCTCGCGGCCGAACGCATCGGTCGCGTAGTCGATCTCGGCAATCGGGGCCGTGCCACGGACAATCGGGTCTGCAGGATCCCCTCCCGCACTGAAGAAATCGTGCTTGCCGCCTAGAAAACCGTAGAACTCATCGAAGCCTCGCCGCAGCGGATGAAACTGCGGCGCATAGCCCTGGTGCGACTTTCCGATCCAGCCCGTGGCGTAGCCCGCGGACCGGAGGCGGTTACCGATCGTCGTCTCCGTGACCGGGAGGCCGACCGTCGGCGGAGTCAATGCCGCCGGCCCCGGATTGAATTCGTGACCGAACCGCTGCTGATACCGGCCTGTCAACAGGCCGGCCCGCGTGGGACTGCAGTAGGGACAGCTGACATAGCCGCTGGTGAATCGCACGCCATTGGAGGCGATGCTGTCGATGTTCGGCGTGGGAATCTCACGCGTGAATCCCTGACAGCCCAACTCCCCGTAACCGAGATCATCGGCGACGACGACGAGCACGTTCGGCTGCCGCGGGACCGCACGCGAGACGGGCTCGCCGGCTCCCGGACGCGTAAACCCACGCTCCCGCGCCGCAGAAAGCATCTGCTTCATCGACCCGACGATCGCGGCATTATCGGCTGCCACGTCATGCTGCTCCGCAGGATCGAGGCGGAGATTGAAGAGCTCGTCGTGAGTGGGAGCGTCGGCGTCGTGCTTGGGGGGACGTTTCGTGGGGCGGCGCTCGCAGGGTGGCGCTCCCACACGTTCGACCAGCTTCCAATCACCCTGCCGCAGGGAATAGACCGCGCTGGCAGCCTGCAGAATCACGTGATCCCGCACGGGCGGCCCCGGGGCCGCCTCGGTGAATGCTCTGAGCACACTGAAGCTGTCTTCGGCAGCACCCTTCGGCAGCGTCGCGCCGAGAATCTCGGCGAACGTGGCGACCATGTCGGTCAGCCCGATCACCTGATCACTCACGGTGCCGGCCGGCACCCGTCCGGGCCAGCGGACGAGGAACGGCTCGCGGAAGCCGCCCTCGTATTCGGAGTGCTTGCCTCCGCGGAGCGGCCCGTTGATGGCGAGCCCGGCGTCGAGCGCACGGATGACGTTCTCATTCTTCCTGTCGACGATGCCACCGTTGTCGCTGGTAAACACGATGAGCGTGTTGTCGGCGATTTCGAGCCGATCGAGCGTGGCGAGCAGTTGGCCGACGCTCCAATCGAGTTCTTGAATGAAGTCTCCATAGCTGCCCAAGCTGCTGCCAGTGAAACCCGGGCTGGGGACGATCGGCCCATGCACCGCGTTGGGGGCGAAGTAGACGAAGAACGGCTCCGCCCGATGCGACTCGATCCAGCCAGTCGCCTTGGCCGTCAACGTCTGCATGATCTGGTTGGGCTCGAACTGCCGCGAGATGCCCGTCGTTCCAGCGGGCGTGACGGCGACGGGCTCTCCCGGAACACGATCCACGATCCGGTCGTCTTCGATGAACGAGTGCGGCCCGTTGTTGGGATTGGCGGCGAGTCCGAAGAAGGTGTCGAAGCCAACCGCCAACGGACCGGGTGACAGGGGCCGGTTCCAGTCTGTGGCCAGGGTCCCCGACTGGAGGCCGAGGTGCCATTTCCCGAATGCCGCTGTCTGGTATCCCCGGCTCTTGCAGAGCGACGCGAGGGTGAACCGGTTGGTCTCGATATGGAGGGGGGAGTCGACGGGCAGCACCTCCCCGTCCTTGATGTTCGTGCGCCAGTAATAGCGGCCGGTCATCAGTCCGTAGCGAGACGGCGAACAGACCGACCCCGGCGCGTAGGCGTTGGTGAATCGACGGCCCTCACGGGCCAGGCGATCAAGGTTCGGGGTCTGAATTCCCTTGGCACCGTAGCAGGCGGAACTGCCCCAGCCAAAATCGTCCGCCAGAATGACCACGATGTTCGGCTGTGTCGGCTTCGCTTCACCGGCCTGTGTGATCGTCGACGTACACGTGCCGATGCCCGCCACGAGAAGTGCGACGAGCAATCTGACGTGCATACGTCGGGAACTCCTGAGGGGTAGAAACAGTGGGCCGCTCGATCGCATCTGTGTTTTGTCTCGCACCGGCTTCGGGGGCGGCAAAAGTCTCGTCGCGGGGGCCGCGGCGGCCCAACGCTCCTCGAGCTTCCGCCGACCCCCTCGCCTACGTATCCAAGTCTACGAACTTGTCGGGATATCTACCTGAGGCGAGCTACTAGGCGATGATCTGGCGGATCGGGTGCCCGTGCACGTCAGTGAGGCGGTAGTCCCGCCCCCCGTGCCGATAGGTCAATTCCTCATGATCGATGCCCAGCAGGTGCAGCACCGTGGCCCACATGTCGTAGACCGTGCATACGCCCTCGATGGCGTGATATCCAAACTCGTCGGTGGCCCCATGGATCGTGCCCCCCTTGGCGCCCCCTCCAGCCAGCCAGACGGTAAACCCTTGAGGATTGTGATCGCGACCGTCGGCGCCCTGGCAGAACGGCGTTCGCCCGAACTCCCCAGCCCAGACCACCAGCGTGGAATCAAGCAGCCCCCGATCCCGGAGGTCGGCGATCAGCGCTGCGATCGGCTGATCGACCTGTGCCGCCATCTGCGTGTGACCTACCTTGACACCCTTGTGCTGATCCCAGGGGTTGTTGGCTGAACCGTAGCCGTTCTCCGAGCGCAGGCAGCTCAGTTCGACGAACCGCACGCCACGCTCAACCAGACGCCGGGCCAGCAGACACTGGCGGCCGTAATCGGCGGTGCGATGGGATGTTACATTGAGCCCGTATCGCTCTTTCGTCGCTTCCGTCTCGTCAGAAATATCGCAGAGTTCGGGTACCTCGCTCTGCATGCGAAATGCCGTTTCGGCATTATGAATGGCGGCCTCGATGGTGGGGTCGCGGTCGGCCTCGGCGAGAAAATCGCGATCGAATCCCGCCACGAAATCGAGCCGGCGACGCTGCGCTGCGAGAGTTCCAAGCGGTCGGATGTTGGCGATCGCCTCGGCGGCATCGGCCTTGATGATCGACGCCTGATGCTGGCCCGGCAGAAACGCGTTGCTGAACAGGCCCACGCCGCCGTGAGGCGTTTCGGCCTTGCCGCTCTGCAGCACCACGTAGCCGGGCATGTCGGCGTTCTCGCTGCCCAACCCGTAGGAGGCCCAGGCGCCCGCGCTTGGGAATCCCAGGAAGGGGAAGCCGGTGTGCATCACGTAGTTGCCCTGCGCGTGCTCGTTGACCGTCGTGGTCATCGACCGCACCACCGCCAGTTCGTCGACCACGCCGGCAATGTGTGGAAACATGGTGCTCACGGGGATGCCACTCTGCCCCCACTGTTTGAACTCGAACGGGCTGGCCATGATGTTGCCGTTGTCGTTGAACTGCGTCCGCTCCACTTTCATTGGCATCGGCTTGCCGTCATCGATCGCCAGCCGCGGCTTTGGGTCGAAGGAATCGACCTGCGAGACGCCGCCCGACATGAAGCAGAAAATCACGTTCTTCGCCTTGGCGGGGTGATGCAGCTGTCGCAGCGCAGCGCCGGCCGGCAGAGGAGTCGGGTCGCCGACCGTTGCGGCCCGGGCGGACTGTGCCAGCAAGGCCGACAGTGCCACGCCACCAAACCCCGTTGAGCAGGTTTCGAGCAATCGCCGCCGCGACCATTGGCCGCTGAAGGGGCCTTTGATGCCGCACTGATGGGCGTGTTGTGAACGTGACATTGCTTCCTCGTGCTTTCAGGCCGATGGAACGGCCTGCTTCCCGTCCGCCTGCTACCGCAGGTAGATGAATTCCTTCAACAAAAAGATTGCCCGACCGACCTCCGTCCACCCCGCCAGCCGCGGGTCAGAAATCGCCTTCTCACCCGTCTGCTCGACCAAGGAGGCCGCCAGGGCCTGCAGCTTCTCCAGTTGCGTGCGTGCCGCGACAACCCGCTGGCGTTCGGATGGCTGCAGGCTCTCGAACACCTGCTCATCGGTCATCGCACCCTGTGCCGTCGCCATGAAGTCGGCCTGCACATCCTGTTCGCCCAGCGCCCTGTCGTAGAGCGCGGCCGAAAATATCTGGCCTGACAGCATGCGGTCAGGCTGCGCAGGGAGATGGCGGACACCGAACGACACGATCGTCTCACCGGAGGCAAACTCTTGCGGCGAAGGCGACTCGGACCTGTAGGGCTTTCCATAGGGCATGCCATTGCGGTAGCCGCGGATCGTGCCGTCGGCGGTGTACGTTACGGCCAGATGCACCGGCCGCGACACCGCCTCTTTTTCCGGTGATCCACCAAACGGTTTGGTACGGAGGTAATGATCGCTCCCAGCCAGCCATTCGCCCGGCACCTGCTCGCCGAACACGATCGCATCGAACCGCTCGCCGCCGCTGGTCTGGATCGTCATCACACCGCCACCCCGCTGCTCGAGGTTCGACAACTGCACCCATGCAACCAGCGTTTTTTCACGCAGCGAGCGGCTCAGCGGCGCCGTCACAGCGTGGGCCGTGCCCGCGAGCACGAGGGAGCCGCCGTCCACCCTGGCTCCGTCCCGGAGCGTAACCGCCATACCGCCGAGCAGATCATCGAGGCCCTTGGCAAAATCCCAGCGGCTCATCGGCCCGGGCGGTGCAGGGACGGGCGTTCCTGTCGTCGTCGCCGTCGACACGCGTACCCTGGCTGCAGTGAACACCTCCGACACGGTTGACGTCAGCGCCGCCTGCTCGGCACGAATCGACGCAAGACGGGATGCGCTGTCGGAAGTGTCCTGCTGCGTGCTCGCGAGCAGCTGCCGCGTGCGACTCAGTTCTTCCGGCGAGGCTGACCGACCAAGTGCCGACACGAACATCTTCTGCAGGCGGTCGTCATCGGTGGCGAGCGATCCGTCGGCGAGGATCTGTTCGGCCCAAGTCCGCGCCAGTTCGGTGATCCGCTTGTCGTTGAGCAGATAGAGCGCCTGAGCGGGCACGTTGGTGACGTCACGACAGCCCACTGAACTGGCGGGCTCGGGAAAGTCGAAGACTCGCAGCAGCGGATCGATCGCGTTTCGGGCAACGCGGACGTAGACGCTGCGCCGCTCGCCACCACCAGGCTGCATCGAGCCAAACATCTTCCGGTCGAGACTGCCCGACGCCGCCAGCAGGCTGTCGCGGACCGACTCCGCCTCCAACCGCCGGACGAAGGCATGCGACAGGAGCCGGTTTTCTGGATCGGCCAGGCTCGCCTCCGAGTTGGCCTGTGAATCGAGGCGCCAGGTGCGCGATGTCACGATGTGACGGATGAGGGTCTTGAGCGACCAGCCATTCGTTTCCAGATACCGCGCCAGTTCATCCAGCAGGGCCGGGTGTGTGGGAGTCGGTCCGAGGTGGCCGAGGTTGTCGGGCGTGGCGGCCAATCCGCGGCCAAACACGTGGTGCCAGATGCGGTTGGCGATGACGCGACGGGTAAGCGGATTGTCTTGCCGTAGCAGGTCGCTGGCCAACTGCAATCGGCCACTGTTCATTGATCGATACGGCGTGGCGTCGATCACCGACAGAAACCCTCGCGGCACCGAATCGCCCGGCTTCTTGTGGTCGCCCCTGGCCAGGAGCGGCTGGTCGCGGCCGACGCTCTCCTCCATGGCCGGCACCCGCTCGGCAGGGACGATTTCAGCCTCCAGCCGCCGGTATGTCTCGATCAGGGGCAGGGCGTCGGCGAGTTTTTCAATCGTGTTCTCGAGCAGTTCTTCCCCGACGCAGGCATCGAGCAGAAGTGCCTGCGAATCGCTCGCGGTGCCATCCATCCACGCCCGAATGGACCGCTCAAGAGCCCGCAGATAGCAGGCCCGCAGATCGGCGGCCGTTTGCGGCCTCGTCGCCAGAGCCTCATCGAGAATCGCTGCCTGCTTCTCGTCAGCGATGGAAGGCGGCGCGGGCTGCTGCTTCTCGACCAGCACCGCCTCACGGACTGAGAACCACGACCGCTCGCGATTGCTCAGCGGAAGCGGCATGTCACGGGACGTGGCCAGTTCTACGTGGATGTCGTCACCCGTCCAATAGTCCAGGTCGTAGGTGTACCACTTCCACTCAGGAGACAGGTTGTCCAGGGGATAGATCCGGCCGAGTCGCGTGTAGTTTTGGATCACGGGCCGCAACGTGGCTCCGTCTCCTCCCGCTGCCAGCACGCGGAGCGAGTATTCCTTGTCGAGCCGCATGGTTGGCGACGTGAAGCGACCTCCGTGCTTCGTGGAGAGCGTGTGCGTCTTCACGCTTGCCGGCCAGACCCGCGAGATCGCCTTCGGTCCCTCGGGTGCAATCGCGAAATCACCGGCATCACTCTGCAGGTCCGTGCTTCCATCGGACGCTGTCTTCAGGCCGCTGCCAGATCGGAACCACTTCGCCGCATCGTCGGCCTCACCGTTCCCGGCGCCGAACTGCCAGCGGGCGAGCGACGGCGTTTCCCGCGAGCCGGTTCGTTGCGTCCGGGCAGCGGCCCACGCTTCGATCTGCCCCTGAACGACCTCCGCCTCGCTCTTGCCCTCCGCTCCATCGCCGTCCGTGCGGGCCTGCTCGGCCGCATAGAGGGGATGCATCAAGCTGGAAGCCTTTTCCGCAGTCCGCCACGGGGCATCGGCAGCCTCCATCCGAGCAGCCAGAGCCGGCAGCGAATCAAGCCACTGAGTTGCGATCTTCTGCCGAATGGCCGGCTTCAGTGCCGCCAACTCTGCTTGATGTCTTGCCTGCACGTCGGGAGTCGCGATTTCCAGTCGCCCTGGGCGGCACGAGCCCAACACTCCAAAGAGCGCGTAGTAGTCGGCCTGGCTGATGGGATCAAACTTGTGGTCGTGGCACCGTGCGCACGACACCGTCAGCCCGAGAAAGGCCTTGGAAAAAGTGCCGATCTGATCGTCGACAAACCGCACCTTCTCGTCGAGCGCGTCGGTGGGACTGTATCCATGAAACACCATCCGGAAGTGCGCCGGACCGATCGCCGACTCATTGACCGTGCCGCTGGCATCGTACCTGGGATCCTGGAGCAGGTCGCCCGCCACATGTTCCCGCAGCAGTTGATCGAACGGGACGTCGGCATTGATCGCCCGAATCAGATAGTCGCGGTAGTGCGCGGTGCCGACGATCTCCGGATCTCCCTCGGAGCCGTGGGTGTCGGAGTAGCGAATCCAGTCCATCCAGTGTCGGGCCCACCGCTCACCGAAGTGCGGACTGGCGAGTAGGTGATCGACCAATGCCTCGAAGCCCTGCGGCTCAGCCAGGCGGGCGGTCCACCGAACGGTTTCGTCGGCCGTCGGTGGCAAACCGGTGAGGACGAAGAACAGCCGTCGCACCAGCGTCTGCGGCGTAGCGTCGGCGGCGGGCTCCAACCCCTTCTCGCGAAGAGCGGCGAGGATGTGTCGGTCAACGGGATGCTCTGACCAGGTGTTGTTCGGCACATCGGGCGAAGCACCGCCAGCCAGCGGCTGGAATGACCACCACTGGCGGCGGCGGGCCATGATGGTGTCCCACGATGTGGCCTTCGCCAACTCGTCAGCCGTCGGCGGTGCATCACGCGGATCGGGAGCGCCCGCGGCGATCCAGGTGGCCACATCGGCCAACGTGGCGGCGTCGAGCTTGCCCGAATCCTTTGGCATCTTGATGCCATCGACCTCATGTCGCAGCACGCTCAGCAGCAGACTGGCGGCCGGATCGCCCGCCACGATGGCCGGCCCGGAATCGCCCCCCGTGAGCAGGCCGTCCCGCGAATCGACAGCGAGCCCGCCGTCAGCGGTCCCCGCCGAGTTGTGGCAGGAGTAGCACCGGTCCACCAGCATCGGACGAATCCGCGACTCGAACAGCTCGAAGTCTTCGGAGGCCGCAGCCGGTTGTGCTGGTCCCGTCGAGACAGTCGAGATGAACAGAACCGCGAGAGACACTCTCCGGAACATGCATCGAAAGCGTCGGGAAGTGATTGTGGGCATAGGTCGCTCTACCGTTGGGAGGCCCCAAGCCACCCCATCTTTAATATAATAGCTCCTTTCATCGGCACGGCCCGGGCCCGGCGAATAGTTTCAGCCCCTTGGGGGGGGTGGAGCGGGGGCGGCAAGCCAGCCGGTCAGGCCCGCGCCATGCCCTTGAGCACGTCAGCGGCCGCCGCAATCGTGGCGTCGATGTCGTCGTCGGTGTGCATGCTTGAAAAGAACAACGCCTCGTACTGGCTGCACGGCAGGTAGATGCCGCGATCGATCATGCCCCAAAAAAATGCCGCGTAGCGGCCTGTATCGCTCCGGGATGCCGTCTGCCAGCCCATCACCGGCACAGCCTCGTCGCCGCGCTGGAAAAACATTGTCATCATGCTGCCCACACGGGCTATCCAGACCGTCAGTCCGGCTGCCGCTGCAGCAACGCGGAATCCCGCTTCCAGCGCCGATCCATGCCGCTCGAGCTGGGCGTAGGGCGGGTGATCGCGAAGCTCCAGGAGCGTAGCGGTGCCGGCCGCCACCGCCAGCGGATTCCCAGAGAGCGTGCCGGCCTGGAACACCTTGCCGGCCGGGAGCACGTGGTCCATCACATCGCCGCGGCCACCGTAGGCGCCCAGCGGCAGCCCGCCCCCGACGATCTTGCCGAGCGTGGTCAGGTCGGGCGTGATCCCCAGCAACTGCTGCGCGCCACCGAGCGACAACCGAAAACCGGTCATGACCTCGTCAAAGACCAGCAGCGCACCGTGGGCCTGCGTGAGCCGCCGTGCAGTCTCGAGAAATTCACGCGTCGGTGCAACAAGCCCCATGTTGCCCACCACCGGCTCCATCACGACAGCCGCAATCGTATTGCCCTGAGCGCGAAAGGTGGCTTCGAGTTGGCTGGGCTCGTTGTATTCCAGCACGATGGTGTCTTGGGCCGCGCCAGCCGTCACACCCGGCGAATTTGGCACGCCCAGCGTGGCAGCCGAGGAGCCGGCGGCCACGAGCAGGGCATCGGCGTGGCCATGATAGTTCCCGGCAAATTTGATCAACTTGTCGCGGCCGGTGAAGCCCCTCGCCAGTCGCACCGCGCTCATCGCCGCCTCGGTTCCCGAGCTCACCATCCGCACCTTCTCGATGCTCGGCACGGCATCGATGATCAGTTCGGCCAGCCGGCTCTCAGCCTCGGTGGGCGCGCCGTAGCTCGTGCCCGTCTGGAGCGCCGCTTCGATCGCAGCCACCACCCTGGGGTGGCGATGTCCGAGGATCATTGGCCCCCATGATCCGATGTAATCGAGGTACGTCGTGCCATCGATGTCGGTGAGCCGCTGTCCATCGGCACGCGCGAAGAAAATCGGTTCGCCGCCGACCCCACCGAACGCCCGCGCCGGTGAATTCACCCCGCCAGGAATAAGCCTGCGGGCGCGGGCGAATGCGGCCCGGCTCGCGGTGCGGCGGTCGGCGTGAGCCTCATGAGGGAGGGAGCGAGCAGGTGTCATGGCTTCAGTTGGTTTTAGGTGGGCTACCGGCGGCTGGATCGGGAACTGTTCCGCCTTGCGACGGAGACGGCTGAGGCTTGTCGCTGCGACCGAGTTCCCGCTTCGCGAACGCCACTGCCTCTGCTGCGTGGGGACGCTTCGCGTAGACCTCAACCAAGTTTTCAAGGATCGCACGTCGCTGGGAGGCAAACATCTTCCGAGCGTCGTTGTCTTGGGCGATGTCCGCCCTGGCAGCGAGCGACTGGGCTTCGGCCAAGAGTTCGCCGATCCGCTTGCCGTCGTCACGCTGCTCAGCGAGAGCCTGCGGACGGAGCTGCTCGACCTTCCGGCGGGTGAGATCGAGCCAGCGTTTTGATTCGTCGTCCGAGGGGTCCGTTCCGTGCACCGCGAGCATCGCCTCCAGCGATTTCACACACGCTGACGGGCCGTTTTCCTCGTTCGTCATGGCGGCCCGGTATTCGCGTTCGAATGGCGTGAGTTCCTTGTCATTTCGCACGCGTCGGCGGGCCCGCCGCTCGAGAACATCCAGTTCGAGCGTCCGCTTGAGTTCGCGAATCTGTTCAGCCCGCGGGTCACTGGCATGCTTGTCGAGAAAAAGGTCGATCTCGCTACGGGCATCACGCAGGTCGCCGTGTTCGTCGGTGGCGATGGCCATGATCCGATCGTAGACCTGATCGGTTGACAGCGGCTTCATGAGCAGCCAGCCGCCACCAGCCAGAGTGGCCAAGACGACGGCCGCCGTCAGCCCCTGCCACAAGGCCTGCCAGAACTGCTCACGCCGTTGCTTTGCTGCGGCCGTCTGCTCGAATTCGGCGACTGTCGTGAATCGATTGCGTTCACTGCGCTCAACCTTCGTCGTTGCCGAGGACAGGTTTGTCGGCAGGCGGGATGAATCAGCCTGAGATGCCGGTGCGGCCATGCGCGCGACGGCACTGCTGCCCGTGATGTCCTGCGTGATCTCGGTGCTTCCTGCGGGTGATCGGCGGTCACCCGTTGACTGGCGACGGGAGACCTGATCATGAGGGGTTTGGCTGGGAGACACCTGCGGAGGTGCCTTACCGGGTGTCGCCACGCGGGGGCGCGTCGGCTGGGCGCTCGGGACGGGCAGCGGCTGGGTGGGAGCCAGCAAATCACAGGCCGGAGGTGCCGCCGGCGATGCGGGAGGAACGGCCCGGGGAGTTTCCTTGCCTGCCACGCCGCCAGCGACTGCCGGACCGATCCCCTCATTCGGCCGCGTGGGACGGTTGCTGCGTTCATGGGCCGTTGGGCCCAGCGAGGCGTTGCTGCCCGGAGCATCTTTCTCAACAACGGGGCCGCCACTGCTCTGTGGCAGGGGACGAAGCGTTTCAATCGCGGACAACAGCCGTGCGAGCGCCAGGGCGCTCGCCGGCCGCTGCGCAGGATCCTTGGCGAGCAGGCGGGCGATCAGTTCGTCGAGTTCCGCCGGCGTGTCGGGGGCCAGCGACGCCACCCGCGGTGGGATCGCTCGTCGCTGCTTGTCGATCACCTCGGTCAGTTGCGTGCCACGGAAGGGCGGCGAGCCCGTCAGCATCGCATACATCACGAGCCCCAGAGCGTAGAGATCAACTCGATGATCGACCGGCCGGCCGGCCGCCTGCTCCGGCGCCATGTATTCGGCAGTGCCCACGACATGGCCCAGGGCCGTATGGCCGACCCCACCAAAGAGCTTTGCGATTCCGAAGTCGGCCAGCTTCACGCTGACTTTATCGCTGCCACCAGTCGTGGTGTCATTTCCATCTTGAGCGACACGCACCTGGGCTTCGGCGGCACCCAGCGATGGATCGGCAACGAGCAGGTTTGCCGGCTTCAGATCCCGGTGCACAATGCCCTGGTCGTGTGCCGCCTTCAGCGCCCGGCTGATCTCGATCGCCACGGCAACCGTCTCCCGCCACGTGAACCGGCGGCCGCCGCGCAGGAGCTGTTCCAGGCTCTGGCCGCGGACCAGTTCCATCGCGAAGAACGGCTGGTCGTCCTGTTCGCCAAACGCGAGCAGGCGGACGATCCCCGGATGCCGCAGGTTCTTGAGTGCGTCGATCTCCGCTTCAAAGCGCGAGCGTACCCCCTCGTCGTCGGCGAGATGCGACGCCAGCACCTTCACGGCGACCAAGTCGCCGGAGGTCGTGTCAACAGCCTCATAGACCGCCCCCATGCCGCCGCGGCCGAGCCGGGACTGGATCGCATAGGGGCCCAATTGGGTCGGGTTCATTTCGTTAGTGTAGCCATCCGGGGAGCGAATCGGCATGTGCGGATTTCTGATTTGCGAGCCTGGTGTACAACAGCATCCCGCCATGAGCCCGGGCCCTGAGCACGCTGCCGGGGCCTCATCAGCACGAACTTCAACCACCTGCGACACCCCTCGCGATGACCACGCCCTCAACGCTCCCCGGGCCTGCTGCCGGGGCCACGATCGTTCTGCCGCGGACGGAAAACCAGGCGCTCGGCCTGGCCCGATATTGCGTCGACTTTCTCCGCTCGTCCGGGCGGACAACTGCCGACATCGGTCAGGCCACGCTCGACCGCGTGGAGCAGTTTCACCTCGACAGCGTCGGCTGCGGCGTTTCGGCCCTGAGCCACCGGGCCAATGCACCAACGGTTCTGCGGCGGGAGGCGCTCGACACCTCCCCTTCTGCTGGGACTCGGGGGGGCATCTGCCTGGGGGCAGCGCGGCCCGTCGCGGTGGAGAAGGCGGTCGCAGCCAACGCCTCTGCCGTCCGCGAGTGGGACTCCAACGGCACGAATTTTGGCTATGACGCGGCCAAGGGCCGGACGGCGGGCGAATTCGGGCACAATGACTTCTATCCGGTGGCGGTTGCCGCTGCCCGCGAGAGCGGCCTCGATGGCGATGCCACGCTCCGCGTGATGGTGCTGATCGACGAGATCCGCGGCCGGCTCGCCGAAGTCTTCGCGCTGCGAAAATACTCCATCGACCATGTGCACCACGGTGCCGTGGCCTGCGCGGCGGCCTACACGGCGGCGCTGGGAGGAACCGTCGAACAGATCGAGTCGGCGATCGGGATGATCGTCGCGCATTACGTTCCCTTCCGCGCCATCCGGGCGGGGCATCAGCTTTCCGACAGCAAGGGAGCATCGGCTGCGCTCTCCGCCGAGGTCGCCGTGATGTGCGGCCGGCGGGCGCTGGCCGGCTTTCTGGGTCCGCGGGACGTCTTTCGCAATCCGCTGGCGATCTATCGGTTGAACGAGCCGTGCCCCGATGGCCAGAGCCCTTTCGACTTGGAACTTGGCGTCAGCGGCGATGCCTTCGCGATCCACTCCATGCACTTCAAGCTTGGGCTCTACGAACACCAGTCGGCGGGCGCCATCCAGGCGATTGTCGATGCGTGCGAGGCTCGGCACGAGGCGTTCCGTGATCTGAACCGCCTCCGTGGAATCCGCGTGAAGATCTACGAGCCTGCCTACTCAATCATCGCCGATCCGGCCAAGCGGACGCCCACCACGCGACAGTCGGCCGACCACTCGCTCCCGTTCATCCTCGCGAAGACGCTGCTCAAGGCACGCGATGCGCTGGCCGCCGGGCAGGCAGCCGGCTGGGAATCACTGATGCTGCTGCCGGAGGATTACTCCGACGACGCCATCGGCGACCGCGAGGTGCGAAGCCTCATCGATCGCATCAGCATCGAGCATGGAGGCCGAGACTACGATGCCCTCTATCCCGACGGCATCCCGACGAGCGTCGCGATCGAGCATGCTACGCTTGGCCTGCTCGGGGGCGGACTCGTGCGGTATCCGCTCGGCCACGCCCGGTCGGATGCGGCCCGCACGGCAGCCGTCGTGGACCTCAAGTTTGACCGGCTCGTAGCTGGCGCCGTGGACGACCCCCGTCGTCTGCGGGAACGGATCAGGGTGGCCGGACGGAGTCCGCAGGAGATCGCGGAGTTGTATGCGTTTCCCATTCACGGGTGTGATCCCGGTTGACAAGCCTGTGGGTGTGTCGTCGCGTCGCGTCGTCGACGTGGTGGCACGGAACCTCGGCATGAAGTCGGTGGGCCACGCCGGCACGCTCGATCCGCTCGCCAGCGGCGTCGTGATCGTCTGCGTGGGCCACGCGACCAAACTCGTCGACTACCTGCACGAACTGCCGAAGCACTATTCCGCGACGTTTCTCCTGGGACGCTCCAGCCCCTCGGACGATTTTGAGACCCCCATCGAGGAAGAGCCGCAACCGGTCCGCCCATCGTCCAAGGAGATTGAGGCCGCGGCCGCCGCATTCCGCGGCGACATCCTGCAACGTCCCTGCGACTATTCGGCGGTTCACGTGGATGGCAAGCGGGCCTATCGCCTGGCAAGAAAGGGACGGCCGGTCGTACTGGAATCGAAGCCGGTGCGGATTGATCGGCTGGAGATCAAGGGCTACGAATGGCCGCGGCTGGCCGTCGAGATCGACTGCTCCTCGGGCACGTTCGTGCGGGCACTTGGCCGCGATCTGGCGGAGAGCCTCGGTACAAAAGCCGTCATGGAGTCGCTCGTGCGCACGGCCGTAGGACCGTTTTCATGCGCCGAGAGCATCGCGCTCGATGCGATCACGTCTGATGCGGCGCGGGCCGCGTTGCTACCCGCCGCCGTCGCCGTGGGGCATCTGCCGAGCATGGTGCTCCGTGACGACGTGCTCGCCAGCGCTATCCGCGGCGGACTCGTGCCGTTGCCGGAAGGCACGGCCTCTGCCGTGACGGCCCTCGATGACACGGGCCACCTCATCGGCATCCTCAAGCAACTCGATGCCGGCAGCTATAGGCTGCGACCTAACTTTTTGCCAGGCTCACCTTGAGTGCGAGGAACGTCATCAGTGCAGCGTGCCGTTGAGCGAGCCCTTCACGAGGGAGCCATCGGCGGAAGGAAGCTGCCAACTGAGGGCGTAGCAACGGGTCGCGGCGAATCCGGGGACTGTCAGTGTGATGGTGCGACCGTCGGCTGAGAGGGCGGCACTCTCGATCGCCCGGTCCTGCTCGTCGCGGTGGGGAGATCCATACTCCTGCGTGCGGTCTATCTCCCAGGTCCGCAGCTGCCAGGCATCCGGCTTCTCGGCTCCATCCGCCAGCGGCGTGGAGAACGTCAGTTCCAAAATCCCGGGAGCGGCATGCAGCGACAGCGGCAGCCGCAATGGATGGAGCGTGCGGCGCACCCGGAAAAATCCACCGGGCGCCGTGCGGTTGCCCGCCCAGGCGTGCAGGCCGCAGGCGTAGAGCTGGCCATCGGCTGGAGAAAAGCGGCCCCGCATGATGCCGGTCGGCAGATCGTCCATGGGCAGTGGCACCAGCCCGCCCTGCAGCACCATGCCGCCCGAGCCACGCGGATCGATGACTCGCTCGGTCAGCACCAGATGAATGCGTCCCTCGCCGTAGGACAGTTCGAGCAGGTGTCCCGAGAGCGGCTCGAACCGCCCCGACGGCACCCGGAGCAGTTCGGCAGGCGAACGATCGAAGGCGTTGGTGATCCAGACCGCCGGAGGCTCCATCGCCGAATCGCTGGCGTCGGTGATGCCGTGGAAGCCGAGCATGTTGCCGTAGAAGCCACCCGCCCGAACATGATTGATTCGGTTCTTGGGATTCCAATGCCCCTCCTGATCGGTCACCCAGAATGTGCCGTCATCCTCCACGCAGACGCCGTTGGCAGCCCGGAATCCCTGCGCAACGATCTCCGTCCCGCTGCCATCGGGCGTCACCTTCAGGAGCGTGCCATGGTGGGGCACGACGGCAGGCAGGGCGTGGCGGGCACTCTTGGCGTAGTAAACGTTGCCCGCCGCATCGGTCTCCAGGCCCATCGCGAATTCGTGAAAATGCTCGGTGACCTGGTGGTCATCGTTGAAGGTGTCGTAGCGGTCGGTCTGGCCGTCACCGTCGAGATCGATCAGCCGCACGATCCGGTCGCGGCAGCCGACATGAACGATGCCGTTGATGACCTTGATGCCAAGCGGCTGATAGAGACCGGAGGCGATGCGCCGCCAGACGAGACGCCCGTCGGCCGCTGTGAGCCCCTCCACCCGCCAGACATCCCCATCCCAGGTGCAGAGCAGGGCGGTGGTTCCGCGTGCGTCCAAAAAATCGAGGCCTGAGAAACGCAGCTGTGCGTTCCAGGGATTCTGAATGGGACCTGTGAGCCCATCGACTGCCAGCGGCCCGCTCTCGTCGCCCTTGACCATCTGCGTGGACAACGGCGTGGCCCAGAGACTCTGCGCTGCCCGCCCGATCAGACTCGAGGGACTCGGTGGAGTCACCAAGGAGACGAGTGAATCCACCGGCGCTTCGGCGGAAGCGAAGGCGACATGGACATCCAGTGGCAGGTCGCCAGCAGGAACGAGCAGGTCCACAAAGCCATCACGTTCGACCAGTTGTGGTGAGGGGTTTTCACGCTGCTCTCCGACGATGCGGGCAATCGCCGGCAGCATCGCCAGCCGGGCAGCGAGCGGCTGCGGTCGGGGGCCGAACGAAAACGAACGCAGGGCCACGGTGGGAGTGGTGGCCGGAGCGCCGTCTGCACCCACTCCAATGGATAGTTGAGGCATGCTGGCCGACTCGAGCACGCGTGTGTTTCCCACCCGATACTCCAGCACAACCTGATCGCCAGCATGGTGCACCGCAAGAAAGCGGGCATGGGGAAGCGGGCCGTAGGGAAGCCCATCCCTGCCCAACGGTCGAGGATCGGCAAAGCTTCCGGTGGCGGGATCGGCCCAGCCGGGCTGAGTGGCCAGTTGCACAAGCACGTCGCCTGAGAGCCGCGGATGGGCTCCATGACGGCCGTCGAAGTTGATCCCCGCCCAATCGATGAAGCCACTGCCGGTCCAGATGGCTGCCGTGCGGAGCGTGTCGAGTTCATGCAGAATCCAGGCCTGCCCGCGGCCCACACCGCCGGGGCCGGCATCGAGCCGCACCGCCAGTCCCTTGCGGGCCACGTTGCTGCCGTCGCTGCCGACCTCGAAGCTGCCGGCCAGGAACGGCCCGTAGTCGTGCAGCCGCCAGGTTTCAAGCGACGCCGGCTCTGGTCCGCGGGATGTTCCCCGCGGCAGGCCGGCCAGATAGTCAGGGCCGACTTCCGCATAGAGCGAGGGATTTCTTTCCCGGAAGAACGTCTCTCGCAGGTAGTGGATGACGTCGTACTTCTGGCTCGGCACCATCCAGGTCTGTGCCACCATCTGGCCAGTGCCGCTGGTGAGCGTGCGGTAGAGGCTGTAGGGATCGCTGCCCGCCTTTAGCCGCGCCTGTGCAAAACGGGGAGCCGTTGGTAATGAGCCCGGGGCATCGAGCGTGCCGTGGCAGTTGGCACAGACTCTTTGATAGATGTCCCCTCCGCGTTTGAGAGCCGCCCGGGAGATTGAAGGATCGGCCCAGTCGCCGACAAAGGCGGCGTGGTCGATGTCGTTCTCCCAGGCAGCGGGCTGCGCGGCGGCGAAGAAAGCGGGATCGGGCCGCAGTTCGGCGGCGCGGGACGGACCGCCTTGGGCGATAGCCACCAGATAGGCCACGAGGTCGAGAAACTGCCCCCGGTCAGCCAACAGGTTGACCAGCCCCGCCGGCATCAACGACACCGTCGATGGAATGGACGCCTCGATTGAGCCGCGGGGGATCGAAAGCTCCCTTCCGGCGGCTGCGGCGTCGCGGAGCACCAACTCCTCCGGTGTCTCGCGCATCACGATCCCAGTCAGGCTCATCCCCTCATCGTTGACGATGGTGATGCCGCGGTATTCGGGGCGGATCGTGGCGGAGGGCGACAGCAGCGATTCCACCACATAGGCAGGCAACTGCTCGTTCCTGATGTCCGCGGGCATCCGGGCGAGGTCGGGGCCGAGGGCCACAGGGCCTGCACCGGTGCTGTGGCAGGTGGTGCAGGCGAGCTGCGCGGTATGAAACACCCGGGCCCCGCGGCTGGCGTCGCCGGCGTTCACGCAGGCATCTGCCAACGTCTGCCGATCCTCAGTCGAGAGCCTCTCGGCCAATCCACCTCCCTGCTGCCCCTGTATCGGGCTCCCGCCAAGCCCGAGGACAAGTGCCATCGACAACACCGCCCATGGCAGTGGTCGGGCAGAGCTCGGCAACGTGCAGCGGGTGAGAACCATATGGTCGGAACTTCCCTGGGAGAAACAGCATCGGGTGCCATGTGATTGCTCTCGGGCCGCCGACAGACCCGATTGTATCGTGGCGGTCCTGTGCGGTGGAATCTGCTAGGACCAGCGAGATGGTCAGGCGGCAGACGTCGATGAAGCGGTCTCATGCTGCGTTCCATGTCCGGCGGACCTCGGCCAGTCCGGCGACGCAGACGTCATATTCGCTGCTCAGACGTTCGAGCAGGAGCCGTTCCGCGGCGGCCTCCTCGGGCTCGAGCGCGCTGGCCATCCAGTAGGCCCGCCGGCCGACGACACGGTAGTCGAGGGGCTCCATGCGCTGCAGCGCCTCAGGATAGACGCCCGTCCAGAAGAGCGTCGCATCGCCTATACGCCGGTACTCCTCGATCGCTGCAGCAGCCGGCGGCTGCGACACACCATCCAACAGCCGGGCCAACCGTTCGCGATCGGCAGCGGTACGGTAGGGGAACACGCGGAGATCGTCGCTGCGGATGAACCGTACGAGAAGCGTCGCCACGTACTCGACCAACGGCGGATCGACCACACCGATCTGGCCGTGGAACACGTTCTCGGTCAGTCCTCTAAAAAACCGGTCGACGTCATCTTGGTCACTGGCGGAAAACATGGTCGAGCAGCCTCCTTGGCCCTCACACGCTTCTTCCGAAAAACCCAATGCTCATTCTATCAAAAGTCGCAGAAAGCGATCATCGGGCTTTGGTATCGACAGCACTCTCTGCATCGTCTCCGCTGCCCTGCGCGGTGGCCTCTAGTGAACCGTGTTCTCACCGACGCGACTCCCAGCCGACGACAGAGCGGACGGATGCAGTTCTCGAGCATCCGCGTTGCTTCGCCCCCGGAGCGGCCGTGGCGTGGCAAGGGCGGCAAGCACCTGCGCGGGGCCGAGATGCCCGCGTCGTCCGCCATACCACGCCACGGAACGGTCCACGACGGGCAGCGTCCGAAATTCGCAGTCGTGCGGATGGAATTGCCGGCCGTCGTAGACCAGCACCTCTCCGCTCGACGGACTCCACGCCGCCAACTGCACCCAGCGGTTGTCGAACAGCCGCCTGACGGCTGGCGACCGGTCGGCAGCGGACAGAATATCTTCCGGTTCGGCATCGACCACCATCAAAAGACGCAGCGGTTCGTGGATCTCCACCGTCTGCCATGGGAGTCCGGTGCGCAGGTCGCTGGCGTGGCCGTCCATCACGCCCAACAGCCCGGTAATGTTGTGGGGGAGCTTGGTTCCGCACCCAAACCGCAGTCGATCGACCCGCGAGAAGTAGTAGGCCAGATTGATCCCGGAAGCGACGGGGCAGACCCCGGCGAGCGTGCGGGCCAGTATGTCGTTGTCATTGTCGGACTGTGGATCGTAGGACACGAGGAACGAGCGGCGATCGAGGAACAGGCCACGGGTCCGTGCTCTCCGCCCGATCAAGCAGACGGCGTTGGTGGCGTGTCCGAGTTCCGGACGAACCTGCGCCATGTCTGCGGCTCGTGATGCGACATGCGACAGCGCAGCTGCAGGCGTGACGTTCAAGGGCACGTCATGAAATCGCCGGCAACGTTCGTGCGCGTCTGCGGCGGACACCTGCCTGCTGACGGCGGTCAGTCGCCGCATATCCTCCGCATGCGTCTCGGGAACGAGTTGCTCGTCGTACCAGGTCAACTCGTTGGTACAGGTGTCGAGGATTCCACCGACAAAGCATGTGTCGGGCGCGATGCTCAATCCCCACTCGGCGAGTTGGCGGCGGACACGAGCGTCATTCGCCATCAGTGCCAACGCCCGGGCATTGGCGCCGCCGGGCCTGCCGCCGCACGCGCCACAATGATAGGCGCTCTCGTGCGGGTTGTTGGAGCTCGTCGACCCATGGCCAACGACCGCAACCAGTCGGGCGAGACGGTGGGTGATGCCGATATCCTCCAGCGTTCTACGGACGGATTGTGCCATCGTGACAATGTCGAAACCGAGCGGCAGACCGTCTTCCGACACGGTGTCGCCGACCCGCTCGATGACAAGCCGCGTGCCGACGCCAGCACCCGACGTCCCGGCGGTACGTGGGATCATGCGGGCCGCAAGTCGTGGGAAGAGCACCCGGGCTACCAGTGGAATCGTCGCCAGGGCGCCGAAAAAAGTCGCGAAGATGCCGCCACAGAACGAAGTGACACCGCCGGTCGTAAAAGCCGCCCGCAGGAGACTGGTGGCCCGAGTCACGTGCCTGCGGGTCGAACAGAGCTTTTCCGAACCGAGGGCTGGCACTTCGATGACCGCGTTCGTCGGCCGCATGACGATGGGGCACAGTGATACCGGATGCCAGTCATCAATGCCGCGAAACGACATCGGCACGGAGAAGAATCCGGCAGTCCCAAACGTCTCATATGCCTGCCCCAGCTCTTCGAGGTGCCGCCGGAACGACTCACACCTCTCGTCCATGCAGAAGACAGCCTGGACGAGGGGAGTGATGCACTCCGACACTGGTTGCATGCTGCCATGCACGGTGAGCGCGTCGAGCATCGTATTGCGATGGCGTCGCTCGTACGCCAGATGCAGGATTTTGCGCCGGCTCATCCCATCGAATGTCATGATCGCGTTCTCAAACCGCAGCAGCTCATTTTCGTCGAGCCCGCGGATATCGTCGGGAGTGAGCCCCGCCAGCTGGGAAATCTGGTGAAGAAGGAGTGCCCGGGCGAGCGTGCCGGGGCCTCGGCGTTGCGGAAAGTGATCCCGCAACTCCGTCCACAGGCTCGGCAACGAGCAGCCGGCACCACGGCCGGTCGGCGCGTGTAGTCGCGTGGCGGCCCACTCCGCCGCGACCCGGTCGCAGACGAGCCGCAGCGCGAGGAAATCGATCAGCCGGGCGTTGATGGGCACAGCAGGCGCAAGATCTGGCCGGTCTTCGAGTTGGCGAATCATCCCGGCCCAGCCTCGCAGCGCAAGAAGGCTGTCACGAATGAATTCGTCCCAATACGTCTCCGGTACCCCGAGCAGCGTCAACTCTCGGGCCACAACTTCGCTGGCATCGCGGCCCTGCGACTGCTTCAAGGCTGTCGGAACGCCCAACGCCCACGCCTCGCCCCGCCACACTCCCCGTGACCATGACCGGGCGACCGCCTCGAGCAGCCCGCGATCGCGGCCTGGCATCGGCCAGCGGGCCACGCCCTGGTCGAGAAACGCCGAGCACCATCGAATCAAAAGCGGGTGCACCAACTCGTCGGTGTCGATCGAGGGATTGACGGCCCGCACGAGGTCCCGGTGCCGTACCGGCGGCTTGTTGAAGCGCAGGGGAGAACCGGTCTGAGACACCGCGACGATGCAGGCATGCCAGAGATCGCTCGACACGAACTGCTCGTCGGCCGGCTGACCCAAGGGCTGTGTGCGGTCACGGACTGCCGCGTGAGCGGCCACGTCATCGGGAGAACGAAACACGGAATCAGGAGCCGTGTGGTGAGACGCAGACGACGTAGCAAGCGTCTCACGAAGAAGATGCCAACGCACGTCGGGGGCGAGATCGTCGCGCAGCCGCTCCACAATGTCCTTTTCCGTCAACGTCCATCGCGCTCCGGCGTCGGATTCGCGGCATACGGAATGGAGAAGAATGAGCCTGTGCAGTTCTCTCAGCAACAGCTTTCCGTGGCAGACAGACTCGTCGAGCGACTGCGTTCGATGCTCTTCGGTAAGCACCGCATCGATGTCAGCCGCGGTGATCCTGCCACGGGCGAGTTCCTCCCGGTATTGCTCCTCGGACAGGTAGGTTTCGGCCTGCAACAGCTTGGAGGCGGTGACCATCGCCTGCTCGAAGGGCTGAGATTCCAGGAAACTGACAGGGTTCTGCGCGACGAACGTGGCGAGCGGCCCCTGCTGGGGGAGGCACGCTCGTGAGACTTCGACCGCCCGCATGACCCGTGTTCTCTGCTCGGCTGTCACTTCGTCCACGGCGTGATCCCGTTGGTTTTGCATGGTCAGATCTTTCCTGGAGGCAGAATTGGCGGCAGAAGGCTGGTCCGCGGAATGCCGATGTCGGTTGATGACGAGATGGCAAAGCAAATGCGACGCCACCGCCGGCTTGCAATGCAGTTAGGAGTGACATCGCTGGCGGAAATCGTGAGCTTTTGCGTCGCGAGAGCGTCACCGTGTGTCGGAGCGCGTGCGGCCGAGTGCCTACAATGCGGGCACGGGCACCATCGTGGTGCCGAAGAAAGTGGCATGCCGGCCGCGACAGCCCGTGAGACTGCCCACAAGATCGAGGCCGCCATCGTCAGCACGCAGCGGGGATCCCGGACCTGCGCCGCGTGGACATCAGGACGACATCACACGCAAGCGGCATCGTTTCGGACCAGCCCGCACATCTGATGGGTCTTCCGCACGCCCCGCTCCGGGGTCGCTACTCTGCCGGAAACGGCCCCGTGAACACCAGTCGCTCGCCCGTGGAGTCAAATCCCGTCAGATACGGGATCGATGCGGAAACGAGCG
The DNA here is from genome assembly GCA_947449135.1 of Planctomycetaceae bacterium. Lineage (GTDB taxonomy): Bacteria > Planctomycetota > Planctomycetia > Pirellulales > UBA1268 > CAMCQY01. Next base: position 129,585 of record CANFQO010000001.1, read on the forward strand.
TACCCGCGTGTTCACCCCGGATCACGTAGCCCTCCGCCCAGACGTAGTTATCGAGTCCGCGGACGTAGAGTTCTGCGGCATAGGGCTGGGGGCGGCCTGGGAGCGACTCGGGCCAGGATGCTCCCCCGAAATACAGGTCAGGCCAGCGATTACCACGGTCGGGATCCATCGGATCAACGACGAGGATCTCTGAATGCCCGCCGGCACCCCAGTGCGCGGCGACCGCATGAGCGTCCGTTCCGACCGTCCAGCGAATGTGGCCCGCGCCAGAGCGGCCGGAGTTGCGAAAGAGCGAGATCGCCAGGTCAGTCGCACGAATGCAGTCGAAGACTCCTCGCGCGAGCGCGTCGCGGAGCGTGAGCGTCGCACCATACTGTCCGCCACGATCGGCTATCTCGTCGGCCCGGCGGCAGGCGTCCGTGAACGCCTCGACGGACGTGCCGGTCAACGCACTCGCCTCCTCGACGAGACGCGGGTGGAAGCGGTCGCCCCACTCCATCCCGGCGAACGAATGTCCGCGGTAGAAGAGCACGCCCATCAACTGCTCCACCGTGGCGTTGGGCATCAGCTGGTCGAACCGCCGCAGCACCTCGCACTCGCGCGCGAGACAGCCGGCGTTATCCGCGCGAAACAGCATGTTGATCAGAAAACTGCACTCGTAGGGCGTGCGAGCCGCCGCAGCGAGCGTGCGGCGGTTCCCAAGCGACAGACAGTTCGCGAGCGCCATGTAATTCGCCCGTCTCGCCGGCGGCACGACCGTACTTTCGCCGGAGATGTATTGCTCGTCCTGCAACGCTTCCAGGCGATCATCCGGCATATGAAATATCCTCTCAGCCTGCCGCTCCACCTCCAGGAAGTTGGCCCGGCCATGCAGCGTGAGCATGCCGGCCGGTAGACAACTCGCGCTGCTGAGGATGTCGTAACGTCCGCCATGCTCGTCGATCGCGCGAAATGGCTCTGGGCATGCCTTCTGAAACCGCAACGCGGTGTCGTAGTTGCCAACCAGACGGTCGAGCCAGCGGTGCAGGTCGACGAGCCAAAAACTTGCCGACGCCAACTCGGCCGACCACCGTCTCGTCAGCCCAATGTCGCGATTGCGCACGGCTTCGTTCAGTCGGCAGAGGCAGAACCCGGGCCATGTCGATTCGTCGGAGAAATCCACCGGGCGGAGTTCGTCAGGGAAGGCTGCGGCCGCCGCCACCAGATCGGCCAAGGCCTGCGCCTCGACATGGAACTGCTCGGCAGCCTCCCAGGCCGGCTGGTTGATCCGTTGCTCATTCACGAGAAACTGTTGAAGCCGCGATTGATGCCAGCGGAAGTCGTCCATGGCGGTCGTCAGAGACTCGCGTCCGGGGATGAGAAGCATCGCGACTGTCGTTCCCGGACCGCCGTTGAGATCGCCCATGTCCGGGGGAATTTGGTTGGACAGCGTCCCATCTGCCACAGGGCTGATGCAGCTCTTGCCCTTCGGATTCCGGCTCCCGAGCAGGACGACCCGGCTCAGTGGCAGGCAGTGCAAGGCACGTCGCTCGAGTGACTCGAACATAGAGGCCGGCCGTTCGTGAGACGGCGTGGCAGCAACGCGAACAGACGGCAACGAGGATGTCACTGTCAGCCCGTTTCCGGGGAACACACTCTCGAAGAAGGACGCTTGGGCGGCACCGATGCCGGCGAGGACGACGCCCGAGACCGTGCCGACGGCCGCGCCGAGCACGAGCAACCGGACGAGATCGAGGTCGCGTCGCTGCCTCACCGTGGACTGCACGAGAACGGTCACGGTGGTAAGGATGCCCAGCAGCATGCCGGCGCTCCAGCCCGCGATCGCCGGGGCGACTCCATCGCTCACACCCGACAGCATCCGTGCGGCGGTCGCGAGAAGGGCAATGCACCCGCCGGCGCGGATGCCGAAGAACCAGGTCGCCAATGTCACCGGAACGAGGTAGAAAAAACTGAGCGAGAAATTGCGCAGCACGATCGAGTCGAAAAAGAACACGACACCGAGGCTGCCGAGAACCGTTACCCAATGGAGCAACGGATGCCAGGCTGTGCCGGCTCTGTCGCGGCTTTCTGTCGGTTTTGCAAGCATGGGGATAGACTAGTACACGCGTCGGTTGCCTACAACAAGCAGCCGCACCGGTTCCGCCTAGAAGCGGGGCCGCCCAACTCTCGGCCCTCGTCCTCCGCCAAGAGGATCACACGCTCGATGCAAACAAGCGACCGCCGACAGACAACGCTTATCGGCCGGCACCAGGGATCGACCGAGGAAACTGTGCTTCCAGCAGCGTCTCAGCTTTCGTCCTATGACTGAGCACCGTCGCAAGGCTGACAACCTCGAGCCCATCGAGGCAGCGGCAGCGTGGTCACGTCGGGATGAATAGGAGCGGAAGTGAGTGCTGTTGTCCCAGACCCGCAGACTGTCAGGACGGCGGCCAGTGAGCAGGCATGAGTGGGACGGATTGCAGAGGGCTACGTGCCCTCCAGATTGTCTTGTGTGGATCACCATTGTCATGGCCTTCGCCGGTCTCTGCCCCACGTCGAAGGCCTTCAAGACAGCCGCAGTTTCGGCCAGTCGACACATATCGTATAGTCGCAACCGCTTTGGAATCCCAGCATCAGGGGGACGTCATGACACAGACAGCCGGCACCCGTCCGCTCGACGACCACCACGTGGCGGAATACGCCCGCGAGGGCTTCGCGATCGCGCGAGGCTTCTTTAACGCGGACGAGATCGACCTCCTCCGCCGGGCCGCCAAGGAAGATCGCGAGCTCGACGCCCACGCCTTCGGCCGGGCCGACGGCGAGGGGGGCACCGTGCGGCTCTCCCTCTGGAACCATCCTGGCGACGGCATCTACGGCATGTTTGCCCGCTGCGAGCGGATCGTGCGTTCGGCCGAGCGGCTCCTCCATGGCGAGGTCTACCACTACCACTCAAAAATGATCATGAAGGACGCCCGCGTCGGCGGAGCGTGGACCTGGCATCAGGACTATGGCTACTGGTATCAGAATGGTGTGCTTGCGCCGCTGCTCACCAGCGTGTCCATCGCCGTCGACCGGGCCACAAAGGAGAACGGCTGCCTGCAGGTCATCGCCCGCTCGCACGAACTGGGCCGAATCGATCACGTCCTCAGCGGTGAGCAGGCCGGTGCCGACATGGAGAGGGTGAACGTGGCGCTCGAGCGACTGCCGCTCGTGTACTGTGAGATGGAGCCGGGCGACGCCATCTTCTTCCACGCCAACCTGCTACACCGCTCCGACATGAACCGTTCCGACGAGCCTCGCTGGTCGATGATCTGCTGCTACAACGCCGCCCGGAACGACCCCTACAAGGATTCGCACCACCCCCGCTATACGCCGCTCGATGTCGTGCCCGATGCACGAATCCGTGAGGTGGGGATCCGACGATTCGCCGACTCGGGGGCCGATGTTGCCTGGCTGACCGATGAAAAGGATCGCTCGGCACGGCTGCTCAAAAAGTCGACCTGACGGACCGGCTGCAGGATCACGCCGTCTCAATCTACGGAGCAGGCAAGAACCATGTCGCACATCACAACCCACTTGTCTTCCATCCGGCGCCGTGCGTTCATGCAGCACGTTGCCGCCGCCGGGGCCGTCTCCGCACTGACACCCCGGATGATGTTTTCCGCGTCACCGGAATCGTCACCCAACGAGCGGGTCAATCTCGCCTGCTGCGGCATCGGTCACCGCGGTGCTGATGATGTCCGGTCACTGCATGCGACAGGGCTCGCGAACATCGTGGCAATCTGCGACACCGACATGGGGGCGCCCCACACGCGGGAAATTCTGAAGCTCTTTCCAGACGTGCCACGATTCCAGGATTTCCGGCGGATGTTCGACACGTTGGGCCGCGAGATCGACGCGGTGAGCGTGGGGGTTCCCGATTTCTCGCACTTTCCGATTGCGATGCTGGCGATGTCGCAAGGCAAGCACGTCTATTGCGAGAAGCCGATGGGCCACAGCTTCCGTCAGATCGAACTGATGATGGCGGCGGAGAAGAAGTACAACGTCGCCACACAGATGGGAAATCAGGGCCACTCCGAGGCCAATTACTTTCAGTTCAAGGCCTGGGTCGACGCAGGCATCATCAAGAATGTCACGAAGATCACCGCCTCCATGAACAGCACCCGCCGCTGGCACGGCATGCAGGTCTCGGGCTATCTGCCACAACAGCCGATCCCCGAAACACTCGACTGGGACAGCTGGCTGTCGACGGCACAACCGCATGACTACAACCAGGGCTACGTCAACGGCGACTGGCGGTCGTGGTTTGATTTCGGCAACGGTGCCCTCGGCGACTGGGGCGCGCACATCATCGACACAGCCCACGAGTTTCTGAACCTGGGTCTGCCGACCGAGGTGAATGCGGTGAAGCTCGAGGGCCATAGCCCCTTCATCTTCCCGCAGGCGTCGACGCTGACCTTCCGGTTTCCGGCCCGTGGCACGCAGCCGCCGGTCGAACTGACCTGGTATGACGGGCAAACCAACCTGCCGCCGTTGCCCGACTCCATCGGCGAGGACGAAGAAAACACAGACCTGCCGCCAGATGCCGACGGAAAGCGCCCTCGCAAGAAGCGCGGCCCCGGCAAGGTCATTTACGGTGAGGGCCTGACGTTCGCCGGCGGCTCCCATGGCCGGACGCTGCGCATCATCCCGGAGGAGAAGGCACGCGAGATGGCCTCCTCGCTCCCACCGGTGCCCGAAAGTCCTTCCAACCACTTCAAGAATTTCCTGCTCGCCTGCAGGGGGCAGGAGAGATGCCGTTCCTCCTTCGCGGTGGCGGGCCCGCTCTGCCAGGCGATGGCCCTGGGGGTGATTGCCCAACGGGTCAATGCGAAGCTCGCGTTTGACCCCGCCACCAAGCAGATCACCAACCACCAGGCCGCCAACGACCTGCTGACGGGCGTACCGCCGCGCAAGGGTTGGGAAGATTTCTACCGGATGTAGACGGATGACCTGTGGCGGCTGTCCCAACACCGCCCCAGGATCAGGATCCGAGAATTCATGACCACCTCCAGTTCCACTCGGCTGATCCACGTTTTTTCCTCGTTGATGGAGCGGCCATGGCTCGTGGCCAGCCTGCTGGGATTGCTGACGTTCGTCGTCTTTCTGCCGGCGGTAACCTGCGATTTCGTGAACTGGGACGACAATGCCTACGTCTACCGCAACCCCTTGGTGCTGGAGGGCCTGACGGTACGGGGTGTGGCGGCGGCATTCACCCGCGTCATGTTCCACAGCTGGGCGCCGCTGACGATCCTCTCCTATCAGGCCGATGCGTCACTCTACGGGCCGCGACCTGAGGGATACCATCTCACCAACGTGCTCCTGCACGCCGTGGCCGTCGGCATGATTGCGGTGGCGCTGGGACGGATGACCAGCGCCCCCGGCCGCAGTGCCGCCGCAGTGCTTCTGTTCGCCATCCATCCGCTGCGGATCGAATCGGTGGTCTGGGTGGCGGAACGCAAGGACGTGCTGAGCGTTTTCTGTCTGGCGGTCGCGCTGCTGGCCTACGAGTGGTATTGCCGGCGGCCGGGAGGCTGGCGGTTCGCGGCCGTGTGCGCCGCGATGCTGGCGAGCCTGCTCACCAAGGCGACGATTGTGACCCTTCCAGCTCTGTTGCTCCTGCTGGACGTGTGGCCGCTGGGCCGATTGCAGCTACCGGGCTGGTCGCGTGCGACGACCGCAGCGCCGGCCCGCTACGCCGCCTGTTCCTGGCAGTGGGTGGTCGCTGAAAAACTGCCGCTCTTGGCCCTGTCGGCGCTGTTCATTGGGATCACGCTGGTGACGCAGGGCCGGGACGCCCACTTCGCCAAGGCGCTGCCGCTGCTGACCCATCGGGTGCCCAATGCCGTCCATGCCGTCGCCTGCTATCTGCTCGATACGGTCGTGCCAGTGGGCATGCACCCCGCCCACCTTCATCCCGGACAGGCGGGTTGGCCGCCGCTGTCAGTCGGTCTGAGCCTGCTGGCGCTTGGCGGCGTGGCTGCCTGTGCGTGGCTGGCGTCGCGCCGCGAGCCCGCGGTGACGTGTGGGCTGCTCTGGTTTCTGATCGCGCTGTCGCCAACGCTCGGGATCGTGGCGCACCCGGGGATCCTATCGAGGGCTGACCGATTCACCTACGTGCCCCATATCGGGCTGATGGTCGCGATTATCTGGGGGGCAGGGGCGGTCGTGGCCCGACTGCGGATGCCTGCGTGGGCACAGTCGCTCGTCCTGCTGGTGGCGGTGCTGGGGTGCGTGGCGGTCGATCGGCGGCAGATCGCCGTCTGGAAGGACTCGGAGACCCTCTGGAACCATGTGCTCTCGATCGATCCCGACAATCCCATCGCCTACAACAATCTCGGCACCGCTTTCTACGAGCGGGGGCTCGTTCGGGAATCGATGCCCTACTTCGAACGCGCTCTGGCCATCCGCGACTCGGAGCGATCCCACGCCTGGCTGGGGCTGGCACTCGCCGATCAGGGTCGGCTGGATGAGGCGATCGTGCACTACCGTGCCGGCCTGGCCCTCGATCCGGAGTCGGTCGATACCCACAACAATCTGGGGGCTACGCTCGCGCAGCTCGGTCGACTCGAGGAGGCCCTCCAGCATTTTGAAGCCGCGTACCGACTGGATCCCCAGGACGTGTCGGCCCGCCGCAACCTCGCCCGCGCACGGGCCACGCTCGGACTCCCGCTCGACGGTCGTTGACTCGGGTAGGACCCGGTCACACGCTACACTCGTTGGCTGAACCCTTCGACACGAACCACCGCCTCTTTCGAACCACCGCCTCTCCGGAGACAGGACTGTGCCGCACCTTCGATCTGCTCTACTCGCCGTCGCCGTCATGCTTTCAGTCGTTCACTCCGTAGGCCCCCAGCTCCTTGCGGATGAAGTGACCTCGTGGAAGAAGCACATCATCAACCATCGATCGCCATTCGAGGCGGTTGGCGTTGCCGACGTGAACGGGGATGGCACGCCCGACGTGTTTTGCGGAGATTCCTGGTACGCCGGCCCCAACTGGACGCAGCACAAGGTTCGGAACGTGCCCCCGGGAACCAACCCGCAATACCACGAGGATTTCGCCGATGCGCCGCTCGACGTCAACGGCGACGGCAAGGTGGACATTGTCACCTGCGCGTACTTCAGCAAAACCGTCGCGTGGGTTGAGCAACCGGCGGACCCCACGACTCCATGGACCGAACACACGATCGACCTGCCCGGCTCCATGGAGACGGGCTATCTCCTCGATCTCTATGGCGACAAGACGCCGGTCTTTCTTCCCAACGTGGGCGACAAGGTTGTCTTCTATGAACTCGTGTCGAAAACCCCGACCGTGGCATGGACAAAGCGATCACTCGGCACCCAGGGCGCCGGCCACGGAATCGGCCATGGCGACATCAACCACGATGGAAGGATCGACCTGATTACTCCCTCGGGATGGTACGAGCAGCCGGCCGATCGCACTGGCGATTGGACATTCCACCCGGAGTTTCAACTCGGAACCGCCAGCATCGAAATCATCGGCCATGACTTCGACGCGGATGGCGATACAGACATCGTCTGGGGAATGGGGCATGAATTCGGGCTGTACTGGCTGAAGCAGGGCGACGCAGAGGGAAAGCGCACCTGGACGAAGGAGGACATCGACACGAGCTTTTCACAGGTCCATGTCCTGTCTCTCGCGGACTTCGATCGGGACGGCGAGATGGAGTTCGTCACGGGCAAAAGGATCTACGCGCATGCCAGCGAGCCCGGCGCCACCGCGGAACCCTGCCTGTATCTCTACAAATACAACCGCGCGACCTCGACTTGGTCGAAGAGCACGGTCTATCAGGGCGAGCCGGCGCCCGGAGCGCCGCTCAACCCGGAGCAACGAGATGCGCTGAAGGATTTTCGGCCCGGATCTGCTGGCACCGGATTGCAGATGGCAATCCACGACATGGATGCCGATGGCGACCTCGACATCGTCGCCCCTGGAAAGTCAGGGCTCTACTGGTTTGAGAACCCGGCAACGCCGTGACAGACGTCGGTCAGCACAAGCCGCCGGATGCGGTGACACGACTGCGTCCGCCGGCCCGGCGACGGAGCGGCTCCGACTCGAGGGCAGGATAGCCCGACTCGCTCCGGCTTCCACTGCCCCCGGCTCCGTTTTCACGCGAACCACCGGCATCGTGCCGGTAGTTCGTATGGATCAGGGGCTGGCGGTGGCTGCCTGTTGCCGAGCCAAGAACTCGAGCAGGTCGGCAGCCTCCTGCCGGGTCATGTCACGCAGTAACTGCTCCGGCATCAGCGACTGCGGCTGCTGCTGCAACTGCTGAATGTCGGCAGAGGCCACCGTATGAAGACGGTTCTGGGCATCGCGAAGCGTCACCCGCTCCGCTGTTTTCTCGACCAGCAGGCCCGAGTGCACGTCACCATCCTCTGTTACCAACGTCCAGGTGACATACTTAGGATCGATCGTCTTGGAGGGATACAGCAGGCTTTCGAGCAGTTGCGGCTTTGTGAGCTTGCGACCAACGCCATCGAGCGCAGGCCCCACCTCGGGTCCCTCGCTACCAATTTTGTGGCAACTGCGGCACGTCACCCCCACGCCGGTGTGAAAGATCGCCGCGCCGCGAGCGGCATCGCCGGTCACCGCCAACAGTTTCGCAGCATCGATGTCGGTGCCGAGGCGTTCGGCTCGCTGCTCTTCCGGTACAAATCGCTCGAAGAGATCGCGGACCAGCGGGTCGCCGTGCGCCGCACCGGCCGTCACGATCCGGCGGCGGGTTGTCAGATCGAGAGGCTTGGTCTCGAGCGCCCGCACCAGTGCCACCGCACCGGCCGTTGATTCGAGGGATTTCCCGATGCCAGCGGCGGAAAGATCGTCAGCCGTCACAGGGGCAGAGTCGGCTGCTGCTGCGGGAGGGGCCGGAGCATCCGCTGCGGGAGCGTCCGAGAGGCCGGCGATCCAGTCGCCCACCATCTTCAGGCCGACGGGGTCGACCACATCAGATCCGAAATGGGGCATCCGCCCACGGCCGAGCTTGGCTATCCGGTAATAGAGCACGGAGCGGGCTGGGTCACCCGCCCGCACCACTTCCGCTCCCTCGATGCCAAAGTTTCCGTGCTTGGGAATCGAGCCGACGAGTTTGGTCTTGTCCAGCGGCATGTCGAAGCGGGTTTCAAAGTCGCTCGAACCGCCGCCACCGCGGAGATGGCAATGGTAGCAGTTCATGTGGAGGTAGGACCGCACCCGCTGCGTCAGCTCCACCGACTCATCATACGGATTGGGATAGGGCGCGGCAGACTGGTCGACCGGACCGGCAAACAGCCCGAGGCCCGCATAGGTGGCCAGCTGGTTTGCCAATCGACCGGCGGGAGCAGTAGACGCCTTGTCACCGACAGAACCGGTGTAGCTGGCGGCCGAAGCGAAGTCGAAATCACGGTTGAGCTGTCCGGGAATGAAACCGTAAATCGAACCGCCACGGGTGGAATGGCAGAGCAGGCATTCGGTGCGACTGGCCACCCGGTAGGTCTGCCGGTGACTGCCACCATTGGACGTGGGATCGAATTTTCCGGCATCGAGTTTGTCGGAATTCTGGATGGAGAGTGCGACCGTCGTGCCCTCCGCCGGAGCGAGTTCGGCGTCGGTCTGCGCGTCGTTCCACACATAGGAATAGGCTGCCCAGTCGGTGCCATTGAAGTGAAAGATCTGTGTTTCGATGCGGCGCCAGCTGGAGGGATCGCCCGGCCGCGTCTCGATGCCAACAGTCTTCGCGAGCACGCCGTCGACTGGAAACTGGAACTTGCCCCGGATCGTGCCCTGCTGGGGATTGTTGCCGCCATAGACCGACAGCTTGGTGTCATTGGGCAGGCCGAAGAAGCGTCGCGACGTGGTGCCGTCGGCCCACGCCTCGGCGCTGACCTCATAGGGAAGGACGCCTGGCGCGGTGGTGTGCTTCGCGGTGTCGGCAAACAGGCCGGTCTCGCTCAGCTTCCGGGGGAATTTCTGATTCGCGCTCGCCGGTGGCTGACGCTCGAGTTTGCTCAGCGTGCCGCTGGAGTAATCGACGATCAGGATCTCGCCTTGGCTGTCGACCCCGAAGCTGACAATCCCCAGCGGCGTGTCGGCCAACTCGATGAGCTTGCCGACCCGATCGCCATCTTTCCACATCGCCCACATCCTGCCGGTGACAAAGTCACCGTAGACGTAGGCGCCCTTCAATTCCGGCAGGCGACTGCCGGTGTAGATGTAGCCGCCGGTAATCGATCGGGCCTCATTGTGGGCGTGCTCATAGAAAGGCTTTTCGATCGGCTGGGGACCGCGCGGCCGCTCACTGGCCACCGGCTGCGACCCCTCCGTGATGCTCCAGCCATAGTTGCCGCCGCGCTTGAGGTGGTAGATCATCTCCCACACCTCCCAGCCGACGTCCGCCACCCAGAGGGTGCCGTCGGCATCGAAGCACATCCGCCAGGGATTGCGCAGCCCATAGGCCCATATTTCGCCCCGTGCTCCGGGCACATCGACGAATGGATTGTCGGCGGGGATGGAGTAGAGCTTCGGCGGCTTGCCCGGTTCGGCCGATTCCTTCTCGGGATGATCGACGTCGATCCGCATGATCGAGGCGCACAGATCGTCGATCCGCTGTCCGGTGTTGTTGCCGTCGGGAGGGAAGTTTTCGCCGCTGTCGCCGGCGGAGAAGTAGAGCATGCCGTCAGGGCCGAACTGCAGCGAACACCCGTTGTGGCCGCCGGAGATCCAGGTGATCACGATCTCCTCGCTCGCCGGATCGATCACCGGCGGATTGGTCTCGCTCACCTTGAACCGGGAAATACGCGTGCCATCAGGCAGCTTCGGCTGGAGGGCATAGACGATGTAGCAGTAGCGGTTCTTCGCAAACTGCGGATGAAACGTCATGCTGAAGATGTGGTCGAGGCCGGGAGCCGAAGCGGCCAGGTCGATCACAAGGTCGGGACTCTCGGCATCCGGTCGATTGGGGAACGAATAGACCTTTCCCTTCTCCTCCGTCACCATCAGCCGGTCGCTGCCGGGCACCTGCACCACTTCGGTGGGATTGTTGAACCGGATCTTCGGGAAAGCATTCTGGGCCCGATAGGGCAGCGGCGGCTCGGGCGAACCGGTAATCCCGGGGGTGGTCCAGGGAACGCGTTTGGTCAGACCAATGACGGCCTCTGCCTTCTGGTCCTCCGCACGTGCGGCCGTCATGCCTTGGCTGGCGATCACCTGGGCGGCAAGAAACAGGATCAACAGGCAGCGACTCATTGTCATGGCATCCCCACACCAGAAAGAAAGACCCAATCAAAAGACCCTGATCGGCCGACCAAAGCCGCCACGCTACCTCACGCGGCGGGAATGGGCAGCTTTGGTTGCGGCGGCACACCGGCCGCTCGTCACCCCAGTCGCCCAGATTCTAGCCGGCTTTGCTAGATTGTGTACCCGTCGGCGGCCATGACGGCCGCCCACCCCCATCCGCGGTGATTCCTTGAATACTCTCCAGCCCTGTCCGCTGTTCATCAACGGCGAGTGGGTCACTGTCAAAAGCGGTGCCACCACCCCGGTGCACAACCCCTCAGACGGCGCCGTGATCGCCGAAACGCCGCTCTGCGAGGCAGACGTGATCGATCAGGCGGTGGCGGCGGCAGCAGCCGCGTTTCCCCGTTGGAGCGAGACGCCGCCGGTGGATCGAGCCCGGCTGCTGTTCAGGCTGAAGAACATGCTTGAGGACCACTTCGAGGAACTCGCCCAGGGGGTGACGCAAGAGCATGGCAAAACCCTCACCGAGGCCCGTGGAGACGTGCGGCGCGGACTGGAAAACATCGAGTTTGCCTGCGGCATTCCCAGTCTGCTGATGGGGCAGTCGCTGGAAAACGTGGCCCGCGGGATCGACTGCGATTCGATCCGTCAGCCACTGGGCGTGGTGGCGGGCATTGCCCCCTTCAATTTCCCAGCCATGGTGCCGCTCTGGATGTGGCCGCTCGCGATCGCCTGCGGCAACACGTTCGTGCTCAAGCCGAGCGAGAAGGTGCCGCTGTCCACGATCCGCATCACCGAATTTGCCAGGCAGGCGGGGCTACCGCCCGGGGTGCTCAATGTCGTCCATGGCGGCCGCGAGGCGGTCGATGCGATTCTCAAGCATCCGACTGTAAAAGCGATCTCATTCGTGGGGTCGACGAAGATCGCGCAGTACATACAGTCAACCGGCATCGCCCACGGCAAGCGGGTGCAGGCCGCAGGGGGCGCCAAGAACAGCGTCGTCGTGATGCCCGATGCCGACGTGGGGCCCACCGCCACGGGGATCCTCGAGGCGGCCTTCGGCTGCGCCGGCGAACGCTGCATGGCAGGCTCGACGGCCATCGTGGTCGGAAAGGCAGCGGAGACGGTGCTGCCGCAGCTCGTCGATGCCGTCTCCAAGCTCCGGGTCGGCCCCACCGACCGCGATCCCAGGGCACAGATGGGCGCAGTGATCACCCGGCAGCATGCCGACCGCGTCTGTCAGCTCATCACTCAGGCTGCAGGGCAGGGGGCCAAGCCGCTCACCGACGGTCGAGATCTGAACGTCGTTGGGGTACCGAACGGCTTCTATGTCGGGCCCACGATCCTCGACCGGGTGGAACCGGGAATGGTAACGATGCAGGAGGAGGTGTTTGGACCAGTGCTCAATGTGGCGCGGGTGGAGAGCCTCGACGCCGCGATCGAACTGGCCAATGCCTCGCCCTACGGCAACGGCGCCGCGATCTTCACCCGCAGCGGCCAAGCTGCCCGGGAATTCCGCCACCGCTCCGCTGCCGGCATGGTGGGAATCAACATCGGCGTGCCGGCGCCGCTGGCTTTCTTCCCGTTCAGCGGCCGGCATGCCTCGTTTTTTGGTGACCTCCACCTGCAGGGCCGCGACGGCGTGGCCTTCTTCACCCAGCAGAAGGTGACGACCACTCGCTGGTTCGGCGCAGGGGAAGGCAGCATCTGGTCCGACAAGTAATCACCGGCACACTCTCAGCAGGAGCCCGCCCGATGGCCACCATGCCCCAGACATCACCCCAGCTTCCGCCCACCAGCCACCGGCCGCGCCGGTATGAAGGGCCGTCGAAACAGGAAGTGGCCGACCTGCGGCGCGAGTTTCTCAATCCCGCGATCTTCACCTACTACAAGACGCCCCTCATGATCGTGGAGGGGCACATGCAGTATCTCTATGACGAGACCGGCCGGCGGTACCTCGACGGGTTTGGCGGCATCGTCACCGTGAGTGTCGGCCACTGCCACCCCAAGGTGATCGCCGCGGTACAGCGTCAGAACGAAACGCTCCAGCACACGACGACGATCTACCTCAATCCAGCCATCGCCCAATATGCCCGCGACCTCGCCGCCCGAATGCCTGGTGAACTGAAGGTCTGCTACTTCGTCAACTCGGGCTCCGAGGCCAACGATCTGGCGATCCTGATGGCCCGGGCTGCCACCGGCAACTTCGACGTCATCGCGCTACGAAACGGCTACCACGGTGGCAGCATGCAGACGATGGGGCTGACCAGCCACCACACCTGGAAGTTCAATGTGCCGCACAGCTTCGGCGTGCACCACGCTCTCTGCCCCGACCGCTACCGCGGCGTGCACGGCTACGGCGACCAGCAGGCCGGCCTCAAATATGCGTCCGACGTGCAGAACCTGATCGAGTATGGGACGCCGGGCAAGATCGCCGCCTTCATCGCTGAGTCGATCCAGGGCGTGGGGGGCGTGGTGGTCTATCCCGATGGATACCTCAAGCAGGCGTACGAGTATGCGCGGGCGGCCGGCGGCCTGTGCATCGCCGATGAGGTGCAGACCGGCTTCACTCGCACGGGCTCACACACCTGGGGCTTCCAGACGCAGGGCGTCATTCCCGACATCGTCACGATGGCCAAGGGGATCGGCAACGGCGCAGCACTCGCGGCAGTTGTCACCACGCCGCGGATCGCGCAGGCGCTCGCCTCGCGGATCCACTTCAACACGTTTGGCGGTAATCCCGTGGCGTGCACTCAGGGCAGGGCGGTGCTCGAGGTGATCGACGAGGAGGGCATCCAGGCCAACGCCGCCCGCATCGGCGGTCGCCTGCGAGCGGGCTTGGAAAGCCTCGCTGCCAAACACGACATCATCGGCGACATCCGCGGCATGGGGCTGATGCTCGGCGTCGAACTGGTACGCGACCGGTCGACGAAGGAGCCGGCCAAGGCGGAATGCCTGCAGGTGTTTGAAACCTGCAAGGACCTGGGCCTTCTGATCGGCAAGGGTGGCCTGCATGGCAACACGCTGCGGATCAAGCCGCCGATGTGCCTGCACGAAGCCGACGCCGACTTCATGCTCGAGGTGCTCGACGAGGCCCTGCGGCGTTGTTAGAAGGGCCGTCATCCGTCCGCGGAACACAGGAGCCGACATGCGATACGCCGCCATCACCTTCATCCTGCTGACGAGCACCGCGCCGGTGCTCGTGCATGCCGCCGACGAGGCCACGCCAGCCGCGGCGATCCATGTGCACGAGGGCTTTGCCGTGGAGCGGGTCTACTCGGTGCCGCGCGACCAGGGCTCGTGGGTCGCGATGTGCTTCGACGACAAGGGGCGGATCTATGCGTCGGACCAGGGGATGCGGCTGTTTCGGATCACACCGCCGCCGCCTGAATCGACTGCGCCAGCCGCTGTGGAGCTGGTTTCGGACCAGTGGGGCTTCTCTCAAGGCATGGCCTTCATTCAGGGCAGTCTCTACCTGATCCAGCATGGCGACCGGGCAGAAGAAAATCCCCGTCCTGACCGTCTCCTGCGGATCAGCGACACCAACGGCGACGGCGATCTCGACTCGGCCGAAACGCTCCATGAATTCCCACGCGTGACTGGGGACGCCTCCAACTGGGTGGAGCACAGCCTGCATGCGGTGGTGCCGGGGCCCGATGGCCGCTCCATCTTCATCATCAGCGGCGACCGCAACGGCCTGCCGTGCAGCCAGGGATGCACGCCGAAGCACTGGAACCGCGATAGTTGGGAGCACGGTTTCACAGCGGAGCCGTATTCGGGCGGCTGGGTCGTGAAGGCCGATCTCGACGGCCAGAACATGGAATATGTCTGCATGGGCCTGCGCAATGGCTACGACATGGCCTTCAACCGCCATGGTGATCTCTTCACGTACGACAGTGATCTCGAAAACGATATTGGCCTGCCCAACTACCGCCCCACCGCGATCCGCCAGATTCTCAGCGGCGGCGACAACGGCTGGGGTGGTCGGGCGGGAGAGATGCTATGGAGTTGGACGCCCACCTGGGAAGACATCCAACCGCCACTGAAGAACATCGGCCCCGGCTCTCCCACGGGCGTCTGTTTCGGCTACGGCGCGAGGTTCCCGGCCCGCTACCAGCAGGCCTTGTTTGCCTGCGATTGGAGCTACGGCCGGATGTTTGCGGTTCACCTGCGTCCGCAGGGGGCATCGTATACGGCTGATCCCGAGCCTTTCCTGAGTGCCCAGGGTCTGCCAATCGCTGATGTGGCCGTGTCGCCCGTCGATGGGGCTCTCTACTTTGTCATTGGTGGACGGGGCACCCAGTCGGGGCTCTACCGTGTTGTCTACACAGGCACCGAGAGCACCACGCTAGCCGTGGACGAGCCACTCGATGAGGCCACCGCGGTGGCCCAGTCGCTCCGTCGACGGCTGGAGCGATTCCACGGCCGCACCGATCCTGCCGCGGTGGCGGAGGCCTGGCCGGCCCTTGGCCATGAAGACCGAGCCATCCGTGCCGCGGCACGGGCGGGGCTCGAATCTCAGCCGGTGATGGAATGGAGAGATCGTGCTCTGACGGAGACCAATCCCCGCATAGCGCTGCAGGCACTCCTGGCGCTGGCCCGCTCCACTGACCGCGATCCCACGGCGCAGCCGTCCTTGCTCACCGCCCTCGAGCGATTTGACTTTCCTTCGCTCTCCCCAGACGGGCAGTGCTGGTATCTGCGAATCCTCACCGTCTCGGGAGTTCGCCACGGCCGGTATCCGGCCGACGTCGCCGCCCGCCTGCTGGCCAGAATCGAGCCGGTCCTTCCGTCGCCCGATACACGAGTCAACGAAGAGATCGTGGCCCTCGCCGCCGCCCTGCAGAGCAGCACCTTCCAGGCCCCCACGCTCGACCTGCTCGAGAACAGTCGCACCCAGGAAGAGCAGGTGCTCTACACCCAGGCCCTGGTGAGTTCCGCAGCCAGCACCGCCTGGACGCCAGACCTCCGGGAGCGGTTCTTTGCCCTCTCGATGGAGCGGGTGCCCCAGTGGAAGGGAGGCTTCACCGCGCGGAGTGTGCGAGACCGCATCCTGCACGGGGTGGTGTCGCTCCTTTCCGATGCCCAGCGACAGTCTCATGCCGAACGCATCGCCGCTGCCCTCCAGCCACCGCCCGCACTACCCACGATCACCCGTCCGTTTGTCAGGCACTGGCAGATGGAAGACCTCGTGCCGGAACTCGAGTCGGGCTTATCAGAGCCGAGGGATCTTGAACGTGGACGGCGGCTGTTCACCGCCACCTCGTGCGTCGTCTGCCACAGCTTTCAGGGGGCGGGGGGAATGGGTGGCCCAGACCTGACGACGGCCGGCAGTCGATACAGCCCCCGCGACCTGCTCGAAAATATCCTCCTCCCGAGCAAGGTGATCAACGAGCAGTACGGGCTCCTGATCTTTACCAAGACCGACGGCACGACGCTCACCGGCCGCACCGTCAACATGGCGGGCGACATGCTGATGGTCGCCACGAATCCCAACGATCCCGGTGGTAGCGAGGTGCGGTTTACCCTCGGCGAGTTGGAAAGCACCACGCCGTCAGCGGTGTCGCTCATGCCGCAGGGCCTGCTCGACACGCTCACACGCGATGAGATTCTCGACCTGCTAGCCTATCTGCGGACTCGTTCGTAGAGCGCATCCAACAGCCGTCGAGGAACCCAAGCCGCCGGGGGAGAGGTGATGCATACCCGCCAACACGACAGTGTCTTCGTCCGATTGCTGTCGTGGATCCGTCCTCAACAGTCTCTGCGATTGAGTGCATGGGGCTGCCTGCTGACCCTCGTAACGCTCTCCTGCCAGCCTGCATCCGCTGAGCCGAATGCTTCTGAGCAGCGTGCAGCCCCGCGCCGCTGGAACATCCTCTTCGTGTTTGCCGACGATTGGGGCCGCTACGCAAGCTGCTATGCCGGCCTTGAAGACAGGCCCTCAATCAATGACGTCGTCCGCACGCCGAACATCGACCGGCTCGCCAGTGAAGGCGTGCTGTTTCGAAACGCGTTCGTCAATGCGCCATCCTGCACACCCTGCCGAAGCTCCATGCTTTCTGGCCGACCATTTTTCAACTGTGGTCGCGGTGCGATCCTGCACGGCGCCGTGTGGGACGAGAGCATCCCGACGTTTCCGTTGCTGCTCCGCGATGCCGGCTATCAGATCGGCAAAACCCTCAAGGTGTGGAGCCCAGGCGAACCCGCCGATGCCCCTTTTGGCGGCCAGCGGTATGCCTATGAATCGGCCGGCACCCAGTCGCGGCATTTTTCCACTGCGGCGACAGAGATGGTCCATCAAGGCACGACTGTGGAGCAGGCACGTGGCACACTCCTCGCCGAGGTCCGCGGCAACTTCGACGCCTTCCTGCGGGACGGCCAGAATGAAAAACCCTGGCTTTACTTCGCGGGCACCACCACCACGCACCGCAAGTGGGTGGCGGAATCGGGCAGGCGACTGTGGGGCATCGATCCCGACAGCCTGCAGGGAAAGCTGCCCCCGTTCCTGCCAGACGTGCCCGAGATCCGCGAGGACGTCGCCGACTACCTCGGCGAGGTACAGGCGGTCGACGCCTACGTGGGAGTGCTCCGCGAGCGGCTGGAGGAAACAGGCCAGCTCGACAACACGCTCATCGTCTGCAGCGGGGATCACGGCATGCCGGGCGTGCCGGCAGGCAAGAACAATCTCTACGATCATGGCGTGCAGGTGGCGCTGGTGGCGCGCGTGCCAGGGGGCGTGGGCGGGCGGGTCGTCGATGATTTCGTGTCACTTCCCGACCTGGCCCCAACGTTTCTGGAGATCGGCGGGGTCAAGCCTCCAGAGGGGCTCTATGGTCGAAGCCTCATGCCGCAACTGACCGCCTCCAGCGGCGGTCAGATCGATCCATCACGCACGTATGTGCTGACGGGCCGGGAGCGGCATGTCGCCGCAGCCCGCGAGGGCTATCTGCCCTATCCGAGCCGGGCCATCCGCACGCCCGAGTATCTCTACATCCGCAATTTTGCCCCCGACCGTTGGCCGCTCGGTTCACCCGACGGGACCATCGGGCCAAGGCCAGCAAAGCCGTTGACGGTCGAGAACGACACCTACGCCGCCTTCGCCGATGTGGACGCCGGTCCCACCAAGACCTGGATGATTCGTCATCGTGATGTTCCCCAGTGGCAGTGGCTCTACGACTATGCCTTCGGCAAGCGGCCAGCGGAGGAGCTCTACGATCTCCGCACCGACCCCCACCAGGTCACCAACGTGGCCGGTAGATCGGAATATGCCGACACGCAGTCCGATCTCAGCCGGCGGCTCCTGGCGGAACTCAAGCAGCTCGGAGACCCGCGGCTGGCGGAGGTCGTGCCGTTTGAGCATTCGCCATTCACCGACCCGCTTGCGCGGGTCAAGCCCTAACCGCTCAGAGGCCAGCCTTTGCCTTGGCTCCGTTCGGTGGCCAGAGCGGCTCCATCTGCTCAGCATTCCAGGCGTTCCAAAGCGACTGCAGTTCCGCGGCCTTGGCCGGCTCGGCGGCGATGAGATC
This sequence comes from Planctomycetaceae bacterium, assembly GCA_947449135.1. GTDB lineage: Bacteria > Planctomycetota > Planctomycetia > Pirellulales > UBA1268 > CAMCQY01. The sequence continues at coordinate 148,365 of CANFQO010000001.1, forward strand.
GTTCTTCTCACCGACATCGACCGCGAGATTAAAGAGCGCCGGTTCCTTGATGCCCACGCCCCGCACCAGCTTCCAGTCGCCGTGGCGAATGGCCATCTGCTTCCCGAAACGCCAGTAGAGTGTCTGGTGTGGCTTGTCAGCATTCGTTCCGGTGAGATACGGCAGCAGGTTCACGCCGTCGAGCTTCCAGTCTGGCGACACCGCGCCACCGGCGGCAGCGAGGAATGTCGGCAGCAGATCGAGCTGGATCACGGGATGTTCGTAGACCGTTCCTGCCGGCAGCTTGCCCTTCCACTGCATCATGAACGGCACACGGACCCCGCCCTCCCAGGTCTGGGCCTTGAAGCCACGGAGTGGGCCATTGCTCGAAGTGGTCTTTTCAGTGGGCCCGCCATTGTCGGAGAAATAGACCACGAGCGTGTTCTCCTCCTGGGCAAGTTCCCGCACCTTTGCCAGCACGCGGCCGACGGCATCGTCCTTGGCCGACATCATGGCCGCGAACAGCCGGCGGTTCTCGTCACCGATCTGCGGGAAGCGGTCGAGGTATTTCGGTGGTGCCTGCAGCGGGGCATGCTGGGCATTGAACGGCATGTACAGAAAGAAGGGCTCGTTCTTCTGACGATTCCGCTGCCGGTCGCGGTGCCGGTCGAGCCAATCGCAGGCCCGGTCGGCATAGGCATCGGTGGTGTAGAAGCCATCGTCTTCGATCGCCTTCGACTCCGTCGAAACCCGCGTATCGATGATCAGCGGATGGAAAAAAGGTGTGTTGGCTTTGGTACCAAAGAACTCATCGAAGCCACGGTTGGTGGCCACGAATTGCGGGGCCTCACCCAAATGCCATTTGCCCACGGCGCAGGTTGCGTATCCCAACGCCCGCAGCCGCTCTGGCAAGGTCGTCTCCGTCACGGGGAGGCCGAAGTTCGGCCCGCTCCCATTCCACTCGTGGCCAAATCGGGTCTGGTAGCGGCCCGTCATCAGGCCGGCACGCGTCGGGCTGCAATACGGCCCCGACACATAGCCCTGCGTGAAGCGGACGCCGCCGGCGGCGATCGAATCGATGTGGGGCGTTGGAATCTGCGGATTGCCCTGACAGCCGAGTTCGCCATAGCCCTCATCGTCGGCGAGAAAGACGACGATATTCGGCCTGGACGGTGAATCGGCAACCGCTCCGTTGGCCACCATCCAGATGGCGGCAAGCAGGGCTGACCTGCAGAAAAACGAACGCATGAAGTCTGTCACAGCATGATCCTTTCGTACACGTTTGGCTCCGCGGCGGTCTCGCCGCAGAGGCAGGCACTGTCAGTTCCCGCCCGCATGCAGGGCATGCACGCGGAAATCCCGATACTCGGCCACCGTCCACTGCATCTGCCGCAGGCCGATCTTTCCGGCGCCAAGCGGCGGGCCATAGCCGCTGCCGTCGTCGGTGTAATCGATGACAACGCGATCATCCACCTGAAGTTGGATGTGGCTGGAGTCCTTGACCAGTCGCAGCCTGTGCACCGCATCTGATCCCGGCTCGATCCCCGGCGGTCCATTAGCAACCAGATAAAACCCGCTGTTTTTGCGGATGTTGGAGGTGATGCGGCCGGGCGCGGATGGCGTGTTGGCGAAGTATGACATGTGGTAGCAGTTGATTCTGCCTTGCGTGTATTGCGTGAATATGCCGGTTCGCTTCGGCAGGATCGAACTGAAAATATCCTCGCCACCAGGGCCTGCCGCGGCAAAAAAGACGATGCACAGGCCTGTCTTCGAGAGGATCTTCATCTCCCACTCCGCCACGAACCGATCGGGAAACGTCTCGGGGCACCAGTGCACGATGTGGCCTTCCGGCCCGCGAGGCCGCTGCGACGACATCTTCATCCAGCCCTCCTCGCATGATGCCAGCCCTGGCCCCTCCATCACCCAGCCTGTGATGCTGTCAGCTGTGTCGAGCTTCGATGCGTAGAGCAATTCGCCCCGCCGCGATGCGACATCGATCGCCGCGGGCTCGCTCGCGAACACGCCGAACAGTTCGCCGCGATGTCCTCGCAGATCCTGCGGCACCCGCTCCACAGACTCCTGCGGATCGAGATATCGCGGCTCAGCAGAGACGAACGAAACACCGGCCGCATCTCCGGCCATCCGGGCCTCCGTCGCCACCGGTGACTTCCAGGGAGCCAACTCGGTGCCGGGCAGCCGAAGCGGAACTCCGTTGACATACCCCGTGAATCGACCCGCCGTCGCATCCCAGGTGAACAGGAAGAAATAGCTCTCCGGCCCCGGCAGCGCCGGAATCTCAACCTTCAGGCTCTCAACGCCGACAGCAGCTTCCCAGAGCCACTCCACCTCGCACACGGTTGTCGACTGCAGGAACCGGCATCGTGCCAGTCCCGGGATCTCGAGCAGATCGATCTCGAGCAATGCGCTGTCGGGGCCGGTCCGATAGGTCTGAGTGGTGCGAAACTCGAACGCGATCGTGCCCTTCTGCGCAATGTGCTCGGCAAAGACTACGGCACGGGACGTCTCCGCAAGGACGGGCGTGGCCAACCAGCACAAAAACAACTGCACGACTGCGGCTGCGACGACCGTGGCAGGCGACGACGAGAACCGTAGGCGAAGCGGTGCGGTGCGGGGCATCGGCATCAGTCCTCGCCAACGTTGGCAGCGGCTCTCGCGCGACGCCTCTGATACGGCGTCCCCTCTGGAACCTTCCCCTTCAGTTCCTTTTCGGCCTCGATATGTCGGTGCACGACCTGTGCCTCGGCCTCAGGCCTGACCACGAAGCCGGCTCCGCCCCAGAAGGAGAGCTTTCGATACACACTGGGTGAGGCGTAGTCGTGCTCTTCAACGATGAACTGGCCTCTGGCAAGAGGATTGTCAGCCTCGCCCACGACGAACGGATTCCTCACCAGGGCGCTGAGTCCATAGCCCTTGTCGGAGGAGGCGATCACCGTCGACTCCCGATTCCACGAGAGACCGCCGTCGGTGGTCTTCCACCAGCAGACCTCTGTTCCGCCGCCCGCACGGCTTCCTTTCAAAATCAGCCAGACGACCTTTGGCGATTCCACGATCATGTCGCCGTCCTGGCCCTTCGACTCGGGCACAGTCACCGGCGTCGGCGCCTGCCAGCCATTGCCAAGCCAGCGGGTGTAGCGCACCGAGCCCTCCGAGGATCTGAAGAACATGTGCGGGGCACCGGTCTCGTCGACACGGCAGATCCCGTGGTTCACCTTCGTCGTGCCGGAATTGTGGACGAGCGTCAGCCTGTCAGCGGCCTCCTTCGTCACAGGCAGCGTCAACGACGTGCCTGCCGCGTTCTCGCAGCTGCCGTCCCGACAGTTCAGTTTCATGTAGTAGACGTTCACCCGCTGCTTGTTGTGGTTCTCGATCAGGCAGGGGTGATAGATGTACTGGGCGAGGATCGTGTCGCCTTTCCCCTCGCAGAACCACGCATACCAGGCGTCGTGCGTGTTGGGATCGTTGTGCTGCGGCTTGTGCTTGATCACGCTCACCGGCGGCGCAAAGGTACGGCCGTCGTCGGTCGACTTCTGATAGACCCAGTCACTGCGATGCGAGCCGTGCCTGTAGAAGAGGTAGATGTCGCCGTTGGCCATCTTCAGGATCTGGTCATAGGTGCCGAAGGGATCGATGTTGTCCAGCACCTCCCACGACGAGATGTCTTCCGGATTCTTCGTAACGGCGTGGATCTGCCGACCGCTGCCGGGTGTGCCGTAGAGATTTTCCCCCAGCATCGGCAGCCCGCCATGCCCGCCAAACACCACGTGGACGTAGCCCTTGGAGTCAACGAAGAGCGCGGGCTTGCCGTGGTTGTCGATCTCCTTGTGATCGGTGGGATCGGGTGTGAGGCCCAGCCAACTGACACCGGCCTTCACGGGGCCCTGCCAGACCTGTTTCGCATGATCGTAGACACAGACGTAGGGGTCTTCGTGCGGCCCTTGATACGCGATGTAGGTTTTGCCGTTGAATTGCTCGGCGCTTGGGTACTGAATCGAGGCGACCGCGTTGTCAAGGCCGTTGTCGGTGAAGTAATCGGCGTCGGCTGCCAATGAAATCACTTCCGCACGGAGCGAGCACCCGAGAACCATGACGCAGAGCACGACGTTGCGATTCAACAGTCTTTTCATGTTTGCAGCCCCAGTGAAGCACAGCTTTCTCTCGTGCTGACGAAAGAACGTGCGGCCATCCGCCCTTGACCATTGCCAACCGGTCAATCATCGTAACGCACACAACCACGTTCTGCAGGACGCCACGCAACATGCGACACACACCAGTCGGAACGCCGATCGAAACGATTAGACGGCAGCGGCCAGCGGCTACCGAAACAACTCGAGCGGCTGACTCCGGCGAGAGGCCTGGCAGCGCGGGGCGGCGACTCGCATCGATTGGCTGGTATCTCATCGCCGTCGGTTGTCTGGTCGGTTCGCAGGCCGCTGCCGCTCCGCTCGTGGCTGGGTACGAACGATTCGGGCGGCCATTCTTCCAGGCCGAGAGCGTCGTTGAATCTGCCGGGGTCGCCGCCAACGCTTCGTCTCTTTCGCAGATCGAATCCGGCCTGCTGTTGGCAGGTGAGCTCGGCTGCATGAACTGCCACACCGTTTCACCCGACAGCCGGCGGCACCTGCTTCCCAAGACCGGTCCTGTGCTCGACAAGATTGGCGAGCGAACACGACCCGAATGGCTGGTCGCCTATCTCAAGAATCCCCACGCCGTTCGGCCGGGCACCACGATGCCGGATCTCCTTGCGGGACTGCCCGCCGACAGACGCGATCAAGTCGCCACGGCGATCGCCCACTATCTGAGCGCCACCGCAGCCTTCGACGAGGTCGCCGGTGCATCCGCCGATGGCGTCGCCGAACAGGGCAACGGCCTCTACGACCGCAGTGGCTGCCGCGTTTGCCACGGACCGCAGGACCCGGCCGCTAGCCGTCTGGCCGATCAGATTCCGCTGGGTGACCTGGCGTCCAAATGGTCGCCGCGGGCGTTGGACGAATTTTTGAAGAATCCATTGGCGATCCGCCCCGCGGGTCGGATGCCGGCCCTGCCGCTTGATGACGGGCAGCGTCGGCACATCGTGGCCAGCCTGCTGATGCCGAAGACACTGCAGCAGGTCGTTGCGTTCAACGGCCAGGCCTGGCACTGCAACGTTCAATCGCTGCCCGCGTTTGAATCGCTCGGACCACCGTTCGCGACCGGGCCGGTGACGGGCTTCAACGTGCAGGGTCTTGCGGGTCGCGGGGAAGGGATTGCCGTGCGTCTGGAGGGATTTTTTCATGCCCCCACGGCAGGCACCTATCGGTTTTACCTCTCCAGCGACGACGGCAGTCGGCTGACCGTTGGCGAGACAGTGGTCATCGACCACGACGGCGTTCACCCGTCTGACGAGCGGAAGGGCGAGATCGACCTGACCGCCGGCACCCATCTACTGCGGCTCGACTTCTTTCAGGCAGGCGGCGGCTGGGACTTGAAGCTCGACGTGTCTGTCCCCGGAAAGGTTCGACAGTCGGCTCTGGCCTGGGTGACGCCAACCCGCGATGGAACTCCGCTCGCTGGCGACCAGCAGGCTAAGAATGCGGTGCCGTTCGTGCCCGATGCAGCTCTTGTGGCACAGGGACGCGAAGCATTTGCGAAGGTGGGCTGCGCGAATTGCCATCAGCTCTCGGCCGCCGACGGCGTTGCGGTCGGTTCGCAACTGGCGTCACCAGCGCTGACCGCGTCCCCGAAGGGAGCAGGTGGCTGCATGGCTCCGGGCGGCCCGGCTGCAGGCGTGCCCTTCTACGGACTCGACGATGGTCAGCGGCAATCGCTCGCGGCAGCATTCACATGGCTTGCATCGGCTGATGCCCGCCTGGAGCCGACGCGTGAGCGGGCAATCGATCGCTCGCTCACGGCTCTCAACTGCTACGGATGCCATGTCCGTGACGGCCGCGGCGGCACCATTCCGGCAGTGGCCATGACCGACGAGGATGGCGAACCGATCCTGAGAGAGACGTCGCGAGACCAGCTCTTCGCCAGCATCGTTCAGGAATTAGGCGACGAGGGACGGCTACCTCCGACACTTACCGGCGTGGGCGACAAGCTGCGGCCTGAGTTTCTCAGCGAGGTGCTCCTCAAGGGCGGACGTGACCGGCGACTGACCATGCCCACGCTGATGCCACAGTGGTCACCGGAGCTGGCCGAGCCGCTCGCCCAGATGCTGGCCCAGGACCCGCACACTGATGTCCCGATTCCCCAACTTGTCGACTACACAGCCACCGACATTCATGACCGGGCCCGCGAACTCGTGGGGTCGAAGGGCCTGGGCTGCATCAAGTGTCACTCCTTCGGTGGCGACAAGGGACAGAGCCTCGGCGTGATCGACATGACTCGGATGCCGAAGCGCCTGCGGCACGAATGGTTTCTGGCCTACGTGGCCAACCCGCAGCAGTTCCGCCCCGGCACGCGGATGCCGGCGAGCTGGCCCGATGGCAAGGCATTTTTTCCGACGGTGCTCGATGGCACCGCCGCTGGACAGATCGAGGCTGTCTGGCGGTATGTCTCGCAGGGGAAGCCGCGACCGCCGATCGGACTGGGAACGGAGCCGATCGAACTGGTGCCGACCGATCGCCCGGTCCTCTACCGCAACTTCATCGACGGGGGTGGTCCACGGGCGATCGGCGTAGGGTATCCGGGCAGCGTCAATCTGGCCTGGGATGCCGAGGCACTGCGGACCGCACTGGTTTGGCGAGGCCCGTTCATTGATGCCCGACGGCACTGGAGCGGTCGGGGCGAGGGCTGGCAGCCGCCGCTGGGAGACGGCGTGTTCACGCCCGACGCGGGCCCGTGCGTGGAAACACTCACCGCAGCCGACGCGGTCTGGCCGGAGAAGACGGCGCGGGAACGGGGAGCGCGGTTCCGCGGCTATTCGCTCGATGCAGCCGGCCAACCGACCTTTGCCTGGTCGCTCGGGAATCTGACCGTACGCGAGTCGTTTGTGCCGCACACCGGAAACGACGCTCCAGGACTCAGACGGACGATTGAAATAACGCAGGCTTCCGGAAAACCACCGGCAGGGCAAGTGACGTTCCGCGCCGCCAAGAGCGACAAGGTCGAAGAACTCGGTGACGGCTGGCTACGGATCGATGGCCTGTGGAGAGTCCGTGCCAGCGGCACCGACCTGGGACCGCTGGAGCGGCAACCGGCTGATGGAAAGACCGAACTCCGTTACCGGGTCAATCTTTCCGGCGGACAATCGGCCACGATCGTGGAGGAACTCTCATGGTAAGCACTCGACTACGGAACGCTCTGTGCATCTATGCCCTTGCCATCAGTGTCGCCTGGCTCTCTTCAGCGGCCAGTATGGCGGCGGAGAAGCCCGCCAAGCCCAGCGAGGCCGATGCCTACACAATCAAGCCGCTGAAGATTCCGCCGGATGCGTTTGTCGAGGTGGGTGCGCTCGAGTGGATTCCCGACGGTCGTCTGGCAGTGGCCAGCCGGCGCGGAGAGATCTGGATGGTGAGCGACCCTGCGGGCGACGAGCCCCGCTGGCAGCGATTCGCCCACGGGCTCCACGAGGTGCTGGGGCTGGCCTGGCGCGATGGTTGGCTTTATGTCACGCAGCGGCCGGAGGTAAGCCGGTTGCGTGATGCCGACGGCGATGGCGTCGCCGACGTGTTCGAAACCGTGGCCGACGGCTGGGGCGTCTCGGGCGACTACCACGAATATGCCTTCGGTTCGAAGTTCGACGCTGATGGCAACATCTGGATCGTGCTCTGTCTGACCGGCAGTTTTGACAGCAAGGTGCCCTTCCGCGGCTGGGCGATGCGGGTGACGCCCGATGGCAAAACGATCCCCACGACCTCAGGCGTCCGCTCGCCAGGGGGCATCGGCTTCGATGCCGCGGGCAACGTGCTCTACACAGACAACCAGGGGCCATGGAACGGCACCTGCGCGCTCAAGCATCTGGTGCCAGGCGACTTTGTCGGCCATCCGGGCGGTTTCAAGTGGTATGACCTCGCGCCCGAGATGGGCGAGAAGCCTGCCGAGCCGAAGAGCGGCAGTCGCATGGCCGACGAGGTGAAACGGATTCCAAGACTGCGGCCGCCCGCGATCCTGTTTCCCTACGACCTGATGGGCAAGAGCGCCGCAGGCGTGGTCTGCGACACAAGCGACGGGAAGTTCGGGCCGTTCGCTGGTCAGGTGTTCGTCAGTGACCAGTCGCATTCCATGCTCATGCGGTGCAGTCTGGAGACGATCGAGGGCGTGATGCAGGGCGCCTGCTTCGTGTTCCGCGAGGGTTTTTCGAGCGGCTCGCTAGCGCTTCAGTTTGCCCCCGACGGATCGCTCTACGTGGGCGGCACCAATCGCGGCTGGGGCTCCCGCGGCGCGGGTGACTTCGCGCTCGAGCGGCTGACCTGGACCGGGAAAACGCCCTTTGAAATTCGCGCTATGCGAGCGGTGCCAGGGGGCTTCGAATTGGAATTCACGGAAGCAGTCGACGCGGCCACTGCCGCCGACGTGACCAACTACTCCGCCCGGGGATTCACCTACATCTATCAGGCTGAATACGGCAGCCCGGTGGTCGACGAGGCTCCCTGTCCCGTGGAGCGGGCCGTGCCCTCCGCCGACGGCATGCGTGTGACCGTGTCACTTGGCAACATCCGCGAGGGCATGATCCACGAGCTCAAAGCCCCCGGAGTCCGAAGCGCCACGGGCGTTGGCCTGCTCCACGACACCGGCTGGTACACGCTCAACCGCATTCCGAAGGCTCGCTAGTCTTGATCACTCTCATCGCGCACGCGATCTTCACAGCCGGAAGGGTCGCCCACCCCCCGCCCCAGTGACGCCGTTCCACAACGGGGTGCTGGTGCATCTCAACGAGTCCATCCATGGCGAAGTCGTCCATCGCATCCTGCCGGAATACAAGCAGCAGATCAGCCAGGGACCATTGGTATTCGGCGGCCATGGCTGCGCGGTGCGGTTTCGGAACATTTGGGTACGCCGACTGTAGCTGCGTTGACCGAAGGGGACTCTGATATGCCCATGCCCACCAAACGCACCATGCTTGGCTTGCTCTGCATCTGGATGCTGCTGGCTCTTTTTCCAGAACAGCTGGCTGCACAATCACCCGCGACCACAGCGAGCATTCGGCTCGACAGCCCGCTGGATTGGCAGGTCTTTCAGCGGCATACGAAGGCATTCGGTCGGGTGGAGGTGCGGGGCGGTAGTCAGGCAGTGGAGCATCTGGAGGTGCGGTTCGAGGGAACGGGGGATTCAGCCGCGGACTGGCAGCGGGTGCCGCTGGCGGCCGATGGCACGTTTTCCTCCACCATCGAGTTGCCAGCCGGGGGCTGGTACCGATGCCAGGTTCGCGGCCTCGCCGGCGGCAATGTGCTGACCGAAACCGACGTCGCCAAGGTTGGCGTAGGGGAGGTGTTCGTCGTCGCAGGGCAGTCCAATTCGGCCAATCACGGCGAACAGCAACTGCAGCCTGCCAGTGGCAAGGTGGCGGCCTTCGATGGCGTCCGCTGGCAGGCAGCCAACGATCCGCAGCCCGGGGCCAGCGGTGGCGGGGGAAGCTTTCTGCCTCCGCTGGGAGATGCCTTGGTGGAGCGGTTTGGTGTTCCGATCGGTTTTGTCGCCTGCGGGATCGGTGCCACGAGCGTCCGCGAATGGCTGCCGGCCGGAACCACCTTTCCAGATCCACCGACGCTCACCGGCCGCGTGCGGCAATTACCCGATGGCCACTGGGAGAGTGACGGCGTTGCCTATGTCATGCTCCTCGAGCGGATGAAGAGCCTCGGGCCTGGAGGATTCCGGGCGGTGCTTTGGCATCAGGGGGAGAGCGATGCAAATCAGCAGGACCCGAGCCGCACGCTGCCAGGGAAACGCTACCGCGAGTATCTCACCGCGATTATCGCCGCATCGCGCCGCGACATCGGCAAGGACATTCCATGGTTTGTGGCCCAGGCGAGCTACCACGTGCCCGACGACGAGGCCTCACCTGATATCCGCGCGGCGCAGGCGGCCATCTGCTCAGACGGCACAGCACTCGCGGGTCCCGACTCCGACAGCCTCAAGCGGGAGTGGCGCGAGGCGGACGGACAGGGGGTCCATTTCAGCGGCCCGGGGCTCAAGGAGCATGCCAGACTGTGGCTAGAAAAGCTCACTTTCTGGCTGGATGAGCAGTTGGGGCGTTGATCAGGCCATTTCTTCGTTCAGTCTTCTTCCATCGAGTCGCATAGAATGCATGCGTGATCGGCTCATCGCCGAACGGAGAATGTTTCATGCTGTCCATCAACGGCCATGCCACCGGATCGCGGGGGATGTGCGATCGGATCTCGAGGCGCCGGGCGCTGCATATCGGAGCCCTTGGCGCCTTCGGCCTCTCGCTGCCCGACCTGCTGCGGGCCGAGACCGCGGGACTCGTCCAGCCGGGGACGAAGTCGCGCAAGAGCGTGATCCTGGTGTGGATGCACGGTGGCCCGTCACAATTAGACACCTTCGACATGAAGCCCGATGCGCCGGCGGAGTTCCGCGGGCCCTTCCAGCCGATCGGCACGAACGTCCCCGGGCTCGATATCTGCGAACTGCTCCCCGAGCACGCCAAGGTGATGGACAAGTGCACGGTGATTCGCAGCTTTTCGCATGGCAACGCCGACCACTGGGCGGCGGCCCACTGGATGCTGACCGGCCGCACTGGCGCCAACGGCAGCGACCGCGCGCCGCGGTATCCGTCGATGGGAGCAGTGGCCTCTCATCTCCTGGGGCCACGACTTTCGGGATCGCTTTCGAGCGTCAACATCAACGACGGCGGCTTCGGGTACCACGGCGCCGCCTGGCTGGGGGTCAACCACAACCCGCTTCAGTACGGCTCCTTCAGTTACGGCAACGAGGCCGGCAGCCTGCCCGCGGGAGACGCAAAGAGTTTTGCGCTCACAGATGGGCTTTCGGAGCAACGGCTGATCGACCGGATCTCGCTCCGCGAGCAGCTCGACGGTCTGAAACGGAGGGTCGACCGCGAACGGTCGTTCGAACAGATGGACGCGGTAGGCCAGCAGGCGCTTGATCTGGTGCTCTCGGGAAAGGTCCGCAAGGCGTTCGACATATCAGAAGAACCGCAGCCGCTCCGCGACCGCTACGGCGCCGGCTGGGGAGAGCAGGCGCTGTTGGCACGTCGGCTGGTGGAGGCCGGGGTCCGCTACGTGTCGCTCAACACCGGTTACTTCGACGACCATGGCAATATCGGCCCGGCGCTCAAAGACAAACTGCCGCGTCACGACAGGGCGGTGGGCACGCTGATTGCCGACCTCGCCGACAAGGGACTGCTGGAAGACACGCTGGTGGTCGTCGCGGGAGAGTTTGGCCACACGCCGAAGATCAATAAGGATGCCGGTCGCGACCACTGGCCGCAGGCGCAGAGTATCCTTCTGGCTGGCGGCGGCTACCGCCACGGTCAGGTGATCGGCAGCACGAACGACAAGGGCGAATACCCGACCTCGCGAAAGATCGGCGTCGAAGACTTCTGCGCCATCGTGTATCACTCGCTCGGCCTGAAGGTCGACGATCTGATCCACGACCTCGCCGGCCGGCCGACGCATCTTGTGCCGGGCGGCACTGTACCGGCTGAGTTGCTGTAGCCGGGGCGGGACGGTGAATCTGGCGGATGCATAGAGATGGCAGCCCTGCTGAGCAGCTTTTGTCGACTCCCGCTTCTGCCGGCGGGTAGACTGCCGCTCTGACGCCGAGGCAGGTTGCCTCACGCGGATTTTCCCTCACTGGAAGGCTCCCATGCTGCATCAGACACTCTCCGGTTTTCTCTCCCTCGGACTCCTGACTGCCGTGCTCTGCTGTGCCGTGGGTGGTGCTGGGGTCGCACGGGCCGACGATGCGACGGTGCGTCCGCCGGAGCAGGGTGAACGAATCGTGTTTTTGGGCGACTCGATCACCGAGGCTGGCAATCAGCCGGGGGGCTATGTGTCTCTGGTCCGCGACGAACTCGCCAGCCGGTATCCCGCCCTCGGAATCGATGTGATCGGCGCAGGAATTAGCGGCAACAAGGTGCCCGACCTCGAAGCCCGACTCGACCGGGACGTGCTCGATCGCAAGCCGACCACCGTGGTCATCTACATCGGCATCAACGACGTCTGGCACTCCCTGCAGGGTAGCGGCACGCCGAAGGAGACCTTCGAGACGGGTCTCCGCAGCATCGTGGAGCGGATCCGCGCCGGCGGTGCCCGAACGATTCTCTGCACACCCACGGTCATCGGTGAACGGGTATTCGGATCGAATCCGCTCGACGCGATGCTTGAGAGCTATTCCGACATCACCCGCAAAGTTGCCGCCGACATGAAGACAGGCCTGCTCGACCTGCGCAAGGCCTGCGGCGAGCATCTCGCCGCGCACCACGCCGCCGCGAAGGGCACGTTCACCGACGACAAGGGAGTGCTCACCAGCGACAGCGTTCACCTCAATGCCGTCGGCAACCGCTTCGTGGCCGACAGAATGCTTGAAGCTCTCGGGGCGAAACCAGCGACCGCCGACGCCAAGGTGCTGCGGCATGTCGTCCTGATCAAGTTCAAGGATTCCTCCTCCGCGGCCGACGTCGACAAGGTGGTGACGGCGTTTGCCGCCCTGCCGGCAAAGATCAGCGAGATCAAGGCTTTCGAGTGGGGCACCGACGTTTCGCCTGAGGGGAAGTCGCAGGGCCTGACGCATTGCTTTCTGCTGACCTTCGCCACCGCCGCCGACCGCGACGCCTACCTGCCGCATCCAGCCCACCGTGAGTTCGGTGCGCTGGTCGGCCCGCATATCGACAAGGTCTGCGTGGTCGACTACTGGTCGACGACGCCGTGAGTCTAGCCCGAGCTTGTTGAACGATCCGTCGGTGACCGCCAAACAACGCCGAGACCTCCTCCACATCAAAGGGTTATTTTGTGATGTCACGGTCACGCCTGCGATATTTGGCCGAGGTTCTCGCACTTGTCGCCCTGACTCCGGCCGCACTCGACATAGCGGTCGCCGAAGCTGGAGGACTTCAGGCTGGCGCTGCAGCGGTCGACATCACGCCGCGGAACTCGCCCCCGAACCCGCCCTCGATCGTCGCCGGCGGGTTCCTTGAAGGACGGGCAGACCGGGTCCACGATCCGCTGCTCGTGCGGGCGATCGTCCTCGACGACGCTGGTGGTGAGGGCCGCGCGGCAGTGCGGCTCGCCTTGGTTGTCGTCGACTCCTGCATGATGCCGCAGACGCTGATCGACGAGGCAAAATCGCAGGCCGTGGCACGCTGCGGCATCCCGACCGATCGCATGATGGTGTCGGCAACGCACACGCATTCCGCTCCCGCGGCGATGAGCTGCCTTGGCACCCGCGTCGACGCTCCCTACGCGGCGCGGCTCCCGGGGTTGATCGCCGACGCGATCGTCGCGGCGAACGACCGGCTTGAGCCGGCCAGCATCGGCTGGGGAAGCATCGACGACTGGCACCACACCCACAACCGTCGCTGGATACGGCGGCCGGAAACACGCGTCGGCGATCCTTTCGGCAATCCCACAGGGCTAGCCAACATGCACCCGGGCCACCTCTCCAAGGATGTGATCGGCCCGTCGGGCCCGGTCGATCCACAACTCTCCGTGCTCTCGATCCGCACGGCGCAGGGAAAGCCGTTGGCGGTATTTGCCAACTACTCGCAGCACTACTTCGGCGCACCCGCGATCTCCTCTGACTATTTCGGCCCCTTCTGCCGGATCATCGCCTCGGCACTCGGCGAGACTGGCGACGGTAACGGGCCTTTCGTCTGCGCGCTGTCTCAGGGGACGAGCGGCGACCTGATGTGGATGGACTATGGCGCTGAGCAGCGTCCCATCGGGATCCAGGAATATGCCGCCGCCGTGGCCCGCAACGCCGTAGCGGCGCTCGAAAAGATCGCACATCGTGACGACGTCTCCCTGGCGATGACGGAAAAAGTGCTGTCACTCGCCTACCGAGTGCCCGATGATGCGCGGCTCGCCTGGGCCCGTCCGATCGCCGCCGGCATCACAGACGACCTACCGAAGAATATCCCCGAGGTCTACGCCCGCGAGGCGATGATCCTCCACGATCGCCAGCGGACCACGCTTAAGCTCCAGGCGATCCGCATCGGCGACGTCACGATCGCCACGCTTCCCAACGAGGTCTATGCCCTCACGGGACTTAAATTACGAAACCGCTCACCGGCTGCGCTGCACTTCAACATCGAGCTCGCCAATGGCGCCGAGGGCTACATTCCGCCACCGGAGCAGCATCTCCTCGGTGGCTATACAACCTGGCCCGCCCGCACCGCCGGCCTCGAGGTTGCGGCCGAGACGAAGATTGTCGACACACTTACGGTGGCGCTTGAGGAGGTCACTGGAAAGCCCAGGCGATCCCCCGTCGATGCCCCGCGCGGCCCCGCCGCCGAAGCGGTCCTCGCGGCAAAGCCGGTCGGCTACTGGCGGCTCGACGACGAAGACGGCGAGACAGGCCGCAACTCGGTGGCGAATGGCATGCCCGCGCGGCTCACTCCCGGCTTCGCCTGGTATCTCCCGGGGGTTGGTTCAGGCACAGGCGCGGGTGCCGGCGAAGCTCTTGTGCCTTCCCGCTTCACTAGAGTCGAGTCTACAAACGAGTCGCACGAAGGAGCGAGAAACGTGCGGGTCAACCGGGCAGTGCATCTGGCCGGTGGAGAAATCGTCTTGCCAGGCACGCCGCCGATGGCCGACGCCACGGTGATCGCCTGGCTATGGCTCGGCGAACGCAGCGGCGCGAGCGACCGGCAGGGCACAGTCTGCTCCGGGCTCTCGACCGAATCGCTGGTGGCCCGCCAGGACGGAGCCCATGCCCTCAGCTTCGCGTTCGGCAAGGCAGCCACCACCATGCCGCTCCGCGCCGACGACTGGCATCAGGTGGCAATCGTCCGCCGGGGCGATGCCGTGCAGGTTCATATCGACGGAGCTGCCACCCCCTCGCTCATCGGCAAGGCTGCGACCGGTGAGAAAGCAATCGTTCTCGGCAGCGGCCTCCAGGGGAAACTCGACGAGGTGGCCCTGTTCGATCGGCCACTCGACGCCGCGGAGATCGCCACGCTCTGGAAGGCTTCAGGAATCGGTGAGCAGCGTGCCGCGGAGGAGGCAGCGCGGCAGCACGACGCGGAAGAACGGAGCCGGCTGGCGAATGCGCCACCGTTTTCGACCGACCACGCGGCGAAGATCGCGGCCCTCCACCCGTTCATGGCATGTTCTCTTGCCAATGCGCCACAGGGCCTCGCCGCCCAGGGAAACGTCCGGTTCGATCCCAGGGCCTTTGCAACGTTCCACGGCGGCAGGCTCGCCGGTCGCTCTAGCGGCCTCGGAGCCGAATGGAGCGTGTCCTTCTGGTTTCGCAACGATCTTCCCAACGACTCCCGGCTCGTCACGGCCTACCTTTTCTCCCGCGGGCCCAGCGGCGCGGCACAGGCACCGGGAGACCATCTTGGAATTGGCGGTACGGCATCGGCGACCGGGCCTGGGCGACTGATCGTGTTCAATGGCAACGAGCGTGACCAACT
Organism: Planctomycetaceae bacterium; assembly: GCA_947449135.1. Taxonomy (GTDB): domain Bacteria; phylum Planctomycetota; class Planctomycetia; order Pirellulales; family UBA1268; genus CAMCQY01. The sequence goes on from CANFQO010000001.1 coordinate 163,903, forward strand.
CCTCACCGGAAAGACGGTGCTACCGCCGCGGAGTTGGAACCATGTCGTGATGGCCCGGAAGGGCCAGAGGATGACGGTCTGGCTCAACGGCGTCGCCGAACCGGAGATTGACGGCGATATCGCGCCAACGGCGGCCGACGCACGGGAGTTCTTCCTCGGCAGCCGCAATGACGACTTCGCTCCGCTCCATGGCCACATGGCCGAGGTTGCGATCTTCGATCGGGCTGTAAACGCAGTCGATGCTGCGGCCCTCTTCGCCGCCTCAGGACAGGAGCCGGGCAAGCCGCGGGCCACGCCGCCGCTACCACCGGCAGCCCCCGTCGCGCCGCGTTCGCCTGAAGCGACCCGCACAGGCATCCATGTGCCCCCCGGATTCCGGGTGGAACTCGTCGCCGCAGAGCCCGACGTCCTCGATCCGGTCGCGTTCGACTGGGATCGTCGTGGGCGGCTCTGGGTGGTGGAGATGGCCGACTACCCGAGCGGCATGGATGGCAAGGGCCAAGCGGGCGGCCGCGTCCGAGTCCTTGAAGACACCGACTCCGATGGTCGGTATGAGACATCACGACTCTTCGCCGAAGGGCTTTCCTTCCCCAACGGCATTCTCTGTTGGCGCGACGGTGTGATCGTCACTGCGGCGCCGCAGATTCTCTTCCTCGCCGACACCGATGGCGATGGCCGCTGTGACACAAGGGAGGTGCTGATCGACGGCTTCATGGAAGGAAACCAACAGCTCCGCGTCAACGGCCTGCGATGGGGCCTCGACAACACGGTCTGGTGTGCCAGCGGTGGCCACCATCCCGGGCACGGGACTGAAACCGTCGTCACATCACGCCGCAACGGCAAGCAATACGCCCTCGGCAGCCACGACTTTCGCTTTGATCCCGATTCGGGGGAAGTCTGGCTCGAGTCGGGACCGTCGCAGTTTGGCCGCAATCGAGACGCTTTCGGCCACTGGTTCGGCACGCAGAACGCTAATCCTCTCTGGCATTGGGTCATTGCCGACCGCTATCTCGCACGCAATCCCTATGTGCCGGCGGAACGCGTGATCCGCCATGTCGTCGGGCCTGACAGTCCCGTCGTGCACCCGGCAAGCCCGCCCGAAAAACGGTTCCACAGCTTCGAACAGGCCGGCCGATTCACCTCTGCCTGCGGAAGCACCATCTACGGCGATACGCAGCTCTTCCCAACGGTGCGATCCGGGGCTGGCCAACGGCTCGATGCCTTCACGTGCGAGCCGTTCCACAATCTCGTCCAGCACAATCTCCTCGCCGACGACGCCGCAAGCTTTTCTTCGTCGCGACCAGAGGGGGAGGGACCGACCGATTTCTTCGCCAGTGACGACCGCTGGTGCCGGCCGGTGATGGCGCGCACTGGCCCCGACGGCAGCCTCTGGGTGGCCGACATGTACCGAGCCATGATCGAGCACCCCGACTGGCTAACGCCAGAGGGTCGCGAGGAACTCCTCCCGCAGTACCGTCTCGGCGACGACAAGGGGCGGATCTGGCGAGTCGTCCGCGACGGGCCAATCCGCCGCGGCTTCCCCGCCGCCGTCATCGCGGCGAAGACGCCGACCGACTTCGTCGCTCTCCTCGACAGCGACAACGTCTGGCAGCGGGACCTCGCGCAGCGGATCCTCGTACAAGAACTCGACGCATCCCGCCGGCAGGCGGCGGTGGCCCCGCTCTCACGGTTGGCGACCACCTGCCCACGGGCAGAGACTCGACTCCAGGCTCTCTGCACGCTTGACGGCCTCGGCAGCATTGACGATACGTTGCTCGTCCAGGCGCTCGGCGACCCGCACCCACGCGTCCGCGAACAAGCCGTCCGACTGGCCGAGCGACGCGAGTCGCCAGCAGTGGTCAGCAGAGCGATCCAACTCGTTTCCGACCCCGATGCCAAAGTCTGCCTGCAACTGGCCCTCTCCTGTGGCGAGTGGGACGCACCCGAGGCTGGCGCCGCGATTGTCGACATTGCGAAACGGTTCGCGGACGACCCCTTCTTCCGGACCGCCGTGATGAGCTCCGCGCTCCGCCATGCCGACGCCTTTGCGGCAGGCATCGCGATCGCGGAGCCAGATGTGGCAGCGGCCTTTCGCGAGCCGCTCCTGCGGCAGTCACTCGGCCGTCATGAAACCCAGACGCTTGCCACGCTTCTTTCGGCTGCGCTCGCTAAGCCCCAAGCCGATCGCATCGGAGCACTCGATCGACTCCTGGCCGATATGCAGCGGCTCGGCGCTGATCCCTGGGCGATTGCAGCGGAGGGCGACGCGTCGACCGGAAATCCTGCCGCGGGCGTTGTCGGCCCGCCGACGCTCGCCTCCGTCATGGCCGATCTCGATCGCGAACTTGCCGATTGCCTATCGATCGCCACCGACGAGAATGCTCGCGACGAGGATCGACGGGCTGCAGCGACGCTCCTCGCCCGCACATCGCGGACGCGCGACCGTGCCACGGGGATCCTGGCTGGCTGGCTTGTTCCGCAGGTCGATCCATCTGTTCAGGCAGCCGTTCTTGAAGCAATCGTCCGCTCGGGCTCAGACACAGTGCCCGCGACACTCGCCGCCGCCTGGCCGGGCCTGAGCCCATCGCTGCGGAGCGTCGTGATCGATGGCTGGCTTACCCGCGGTCCGTGGACGAGTGATCTCCTCGACCGTATCGAGTCAGGGCTCGTCCTTCCAGGAAACCTCGCGCTTCCGCAGCGGGATCGCCTCCTGCGGAATGCTGACGCCACGCTGGCCGGGCGAGCAAAGAACCTGCTGGCTGGTGGCGCGACGCCGGCGCGGCGCGACGTGGTGGACCGCTACCGCGGGAGTCTCACTGGCAGCGGTGATCCAGAGTCGGGGCGAGCCATCTACACGCGGGTCTGCGCCAACTGCCATCGGCGCGGCGACCTCGGTAGGAGTGTCGGCCCAAACCTCGCCACGGTCCTGGAGCACGCACCGGAGCGCCTGCTCACCAACATCCTCGACCCCAACGCCGACATACAACCCGGCTATCAGGGATATACCTGCGTGCTCATGACCGGCGAGGTCGTGACGGGCCTCCTCGCAGCGGAAACCGGGGAGAGCGTGACGATCACGCTGGCCGACGGCACCTCGCGAAGTATCGCCCGCAACGAGATCGAGGAACTCGCCACCGGAAACCGGTCGTTCATGCCCGAGGGAGTTGAGGAGTCTGTGACGGTGGAGCAGATGCGCGACCTGCTCGCCTTCCTGCGGGGGAGTCTGTAGACGGGGCGGTGCGAATTCACGCGAATCTTGGCCACACTTGCTTGGCTGGCCTCCGCTGGCTTGTGCTGCGCATGGCATCGTGCCATGGATAGTCTCTTCATCATTCAATGAGCCGGGGGTCGGTGGAAGCCGGAGCGAGTTGAGCTATCCTGCCCCCGAGTCGAAGCCCCTCCGCCGCCGGGGCGGCGGACGCAGTCGAGACACCGCCCTCGGCGGTTTGGGCGTTAAGACGTACGCCGCCTTGAACCCGGTCACCCGCCGTAGGCGCTTGCCGTGGAGCTGCGTGCCAGGTCGGCCTCGAGCGATCGGTGCGGTCGGATGCCGAGCTTCGACAGTTCGCCGTGGTAGGCCTTCACCCCTTCGTCGGCGGCAAGATCACTATCCGCGACAGCGCGAAGAATCCTCACGAACGAGAGCTGATGTTCGGCCGCGTTGATCTTGCGGCCGAAGAGGGCAACCCTGGCGCCGTGACGCTTGGCTTCTGCGACGAGTCCGAAGGCGTCGTGTGTGGTGCCCGCGCCACCGCCCAGAATCCCCACGACGACCGACCGGTCATAGGCCGCCAGTTGCTCCGTGACGACCGGCCCCAGATAGGGAATCTTCAAGAAGATCGGCCGGCCCGCCCGCGGCACCCCTGCCAAGCTCCGCACAACGTGGTCGGCCAGGAACCGGGCGATGTCCTGCGGCTTCTCGCCCACAGCCTTCCCGGGGATGCGATCGAGGGCATTTGGAAAAAACACCTCGAGGAAATGTCGGAAGCCCGTCCGCTCGGCCTCGATGCGAAAGTCGCGGTAGGCCGTGAGCATCTCGCGGTCGTGGGCGGCGTCGTCGTTGAGCGTGAGCGAAAAGAGACCAAGATTCGCTCCGCGAGTACGGTCCATGTGAGCGGCATCGACCCGCCCGCATCGTGCCTGCGCGATCGTGGTCGTGGAGAATGGGAGGGCGGGCTGGCCGCTGTAGCTACCGGTGCCGGCGGCCAGCCAGATGTCGGTCGTGTCATTCATTCGCACGGCCGGTGTGACGGGGCTGTCGACGAACAGCCCTTCCTCGATGGCCAGCACCTCGCTCGTGCTCGCGCTCATCAGCATGATGTCGACAAGTCTTTCCCGAACGATCCCGCGAATCTGGTCGCGATACTCTCCGATCGACCGAAACGGCCCGACGCCCGGCTGCCCTCCCGCCGCCAGTCCGGGTGCCGCGAGTCCAAAGGCCATGTCGGCGTCCTTGGCATCGGCCAGGAGAAAATCGCGGCAGGCGGGGTCGGCCACGATCCGGGCGAGTTTGAGATCGAGCGATTTCTCAGGCGGCTGTGAAGTCATGGCGACGCTCTCTGGAATATGGAGCAAAGCGGTCATCCTACCCGACCCGCGGTCTGCCGCCATTCGCCAAACCGGATCAAGACGGTATCTTCACCGCTGAGGACTGCTGCCGTTGCCGCGGTTTTCTGTCGTCCGAGTTCGTCATTTCCTAACGTCCCGCTCCACCCACGCAGCTATTCCCATGACTTCCGCCAATTCTCCCCACGCCCGTTTCGAAGCGCTCGGTCTGACGCTGCCTACCGTCCCGAAGCCGGCCGGCCTCTACAAGCCCTGTCTGATCGTTGGACAGCATGCCTATCTCTCGGGACACCTGCCGATGCAAGCAGACGGCACGCTCATGAAGGGCTGTGTCGGTCGCGAACTCGACGCCGATGCCGGCAAGGCTGCAGCCCGTCAGGTCGGACTCACGATCCTGGCCACGCTCATTGCGAGCTTCGGCAGCCTCGACAAGATTGCCCGCGTCGTCAAAGTATTCGGCATGGTGAATTGCACGTCCGACTTCGAGAAGCATCCGCATGTGATCAACGGCTGCAGCGAACTCTTCGCGGAAATCTGGGGGCCGGACCTCGGCGTCGGCGTTCGCAGTGCCTTCGGTGTGGGCTCGCTTCCGCTCGGTGTTCCCGTGGAGATCGAGGCGATCTTCGAGCTCGCCTGACAGACAGCAGCAAGCCGCTGCCGCGTGTTCCACGGGCTTCGTCGCCGTCACTTCAACGGCAGAAGACCAGCGTCGCCCCGCAGCCGATTGAGCGCCACCCAAGCTGCCGGCACCTGTCTGAAGAGCTTCATCAGCTGCGACGGGCTCACACCGAGCGATTCGGCGGCCGGCTTGATCTCGAAGCCCACCGGCAGCAGCCGGTCGAGGGCCTCGGCAACGAGCGTCGGATAGTCGTCGTGATCCGCCGCGATCGACAACCGTTGGCCACGCGTGCGGGACTGCCAGAGAGCCGACGGGGCATCCAACTCCGCTGGCTCGCGGTGCGAGACCGCAAGCGACAACCGCAGCCGCGAGACCGCGACCCGGCGATTGTCGGCCTGTGAGCGTCGCTCCGAGGCCTCCGCCGACATCCCCGTCGGTCGATGCCTGAGGATGACCGCCGTCTCCACCTTGTTGCGATGCTGGCCGCCTGGGCCGCTCCGACGGGTTCGCGTTTCGTCACACTGCCGTAGCAGTTCGTCAGAGGGCAGGGCGGCGGGGTGCATTTGCAAAACGACTCACTACGGCTTTTGTGGTGATTCGGCCCCTGCCGCCAGCGCCTGCTTGAGCGGACAACTGGCGGGAATGGCGTGGCCCTGACGGTAGGCTTCGAGCACCGACCGCGACCGACCGGCCAGCAACCTCCGAACCTCGCGTCGTTTACCTTTCACTCGCGGAATCGGCATCGAATCATAAGCGGTCGTCTGGTGCCGCATCCATGCAATCACCGCCGCCTCCGCCCGTCGCTCGATCGGAATTCGTTTCGTGCGGGCGACCGTGCCGCTGCCCACCGGTGTCGCATGGGCAGCCACCAGACTGGCAAGCCGCCGGGACAGCACTGCGTGCGAATCGTGAAACCGGAGAAACTCCACAACGGCACCCTGGAAATCCTCGACATACTCTTCCTGCACCTTCTCACGCCGCCGGGCCGCCGACTCCTGCTTCTTCGCATATGCCTCCGTCGACCGCTCAGATTCGAGATCCTTTTCAATGCGGGCGATTGTGGCGGCGGGGGCCCAGACGCCGCGTGAAAACATTCTGCGGCCGACCTTCTCCTGCACCACCCAGTGGTCGCCCGCCGCTTTGACCCGCCGCGTCAGGCCGGCGTCGCCCGGCGGAAGGAGTGACCACTCGGCGGGCACCGTGAGCACGGCCCCCGCAGCGGTGCGAACGCTGCGGGGAGAAGGACCTGGGGCAACAGTTTGGATCGCCATGGCTCGCATCCTTGCCTGAGCGGCTTCCTCGTGAACGGGATCTAAAAACCGTCGGAGAATACCGGTTGCATGGACAGGCAGCAACGCGTGAACGACGATACTCTTACCGGGATTCGTTCTCAATCACCAATTGCCCAAAGGCACGGGCCGATGAAGATGCGAGCCACCATCGCCAAAGCCGCAGTTGCCTTCATGGCGCTGATGGCACATGTCGAGGGCGTTGCTGACGAACCGGCAACTCCTGCGTTTCAGACCGCAATCGCGCCCCTGCTCGCAGAACGCTGCGGAGCCTGCCACGGCCCGGACACGGCTGAGAGCGGATTTCGGATCGATGATCGGGCGTTGGCCGTTGCAGGTGG
>CANFQO010000002.1 GCA_947449135.1 Planctomycetaceae bacterium
ACGACGGGTGTTGCCGGCGCGATCACGCTGACCTCGACGGCTGCGACCAATACGACCTACGCGGGCACGATCACCGATGGTTCTGGCTTGATAGCCTTCACGAAGCGTGGTGCCGGCACTCTCACGCTCTCTGGAGCCAACAGCTACACCGGCGGTACGACGATCAATGGCGGCGGGATCATCCTGGGCAACGCCTACGGCGTGGGCAACGCTGGCGCTGTCACAGTCAATAACGGCACCCTCGATCTCAACGGCCTGTCGGTGACGCTCGGGGCCCTAAGCGGCTCCTCTGGCGGCACGATCACGACGGGTGCCGCCGGCGCGATCACGCTGACGTCGACGTCGGCGACCAACACGATCTACGCGGGGACGATCGCCGACGGCTCCGGCTCGCTCGCGTTCACGAAGCGTGGTGCCGGCACGCTCACGCTCGCAGGAGCCAACTCTTATACGGGTGGCACGACGATCCAATCCGGCACCATTTGGGTGGTCGGAGGAGGTTCTATCAATCATGCAAATGCGGATTTGATCATCGGTCAATCCGATGCACTCTCCGGTGCGCTCATGCTGACGGGTGGCAGCGTCACCAACGATTTCGGCTACCTGGGCTACAACGCCGGAAGCGTCGGCACTGCGACAGTATCGAGTGGCACGTGGACCACGAGCCGCAACCTTTTCGTCGGTAACAGCGGCACTGGCACGCTGAACGTGACCGGTGGCAGCGTCACCAACGATTTCGGCTACCTTGGCTTCAACGCCGGAAGCGTCGGCAGCGTTACCGTCTCGAGCGGCACTTGGACGAACAGCAGCACCCTCTCCATCGGGTTCGGCTATCTCGGCTCCTCTACCGGAACACTCACCGTGACCGGCGGCCTCGTTACCGGATCGGATGCCTATCTCGGTGTCAATACAAGCGGCGTCGGCACCGCCACCGTTTCGGGCGGCGTGTGGACCACCACGAACAGCCTGATGGTCGGTCTCAGTGGCACTGGCACACTGAACGTCACCGGTGGCAGCGTCTTCGCCACCGATGGCCTCGTTGGCGCCGATGCCGAAAGCCATGGCACCGCCACGGTGTCAGGTGGCACGTTCGCCGTGAGCAACAGCCTCTTCATTGGCCGCAACGCCGGGAGCACCGGCACGCTGAACGTGAGCGGTGGCAGCGTCACCAACGATTTCGGCTACCTGGGCTACAACGCCGGAAGCTTCGGCACCGCCACGGTATCGAGTGGCACGTGGACCACGAGCCGCAACCTTATCGTCGGCAACAGCGGCACTGGCACGCTGAACGTGGCGGGTGGCAGCGTCACCAACGATTTCAGCTACCTTGGCTTCAACGCCGGAAGCGTCGGCAGCGTTGCCGTCTCGAGCGGCACTTGGACGAACAGCAGCACCCTCTCCATCGGGTTCGGCTATCTCGGCTCCTCTACCGGAACACTCACCGTTACCGGCGGACGCGTCACCGGATCGGATGCCTATCTCGGTGTCAATGCAAGCGGCGTCGGCACCGCCACCGTTTCGGGTGGCGTGTGGACGACCACCGACAGCCTGATGGTCGGTCTCGGTGGCACCGGCACACTGAACGTCACCGGTGGCAGCGTCTTCGCCACCGATGGCCTCGTTGGCGCCGATGCCGAAAGCCATGGCACTGCGACGGTGTCAGGTGGCACGTTCGCCACGAGCAGCCTCTTCATCGGCCGCAACGTTGGGAGTACCGGCACGCTGAACGTGAGCGGTGGCAGCGTCACCAACGAGTTCGGCTACCTTGGCTACAACGCCGGAAGCTTCGGCACCGCCACGGTATCGAGCGGCACGTGGGCCACGAGTAGCAATCTCTCCGTCGGCGTATCTGGCACCGGCATTCTCAATCTGAACGGTGGCCTCGTGTCTGTCGGCGGCACGCTCTCGCAGGGCACCTACGGCACGATCAACCTGGATTCGGGCGGCACCCTCCAGATTGGCAATGGCGGCACCGACGGCGTGCTTGACCTGTCGACGCTTGCCAACAACGGCACGCTCGTCTTCAACCGCTCCAACGACTCCACCTACTCGGGCATCATCTCGGGCCTGGGCTCGCTTACGAAAATCGGTGGAGGCACGCTCACCCTCTCAGGAGCCAGTTCGTACAGCGGTGGCACGACCATCAATGCTGGCACGCTCATTACGGGCAACCCGTCTGCGCTCGGTGTCGGCACCGCCACGATCAACGGCGGCGTGCTCAACCTCAACGGCCTGTCCACGGTCACCAACATGTTCCTGGTGCGGGGCGGCACGCTCACCAACGGCACGATCCTCTCGACGCAGCTGTCGGGCAGTTCGTCGGGTGTGATCGACGTCGTCCTCAGCGGGACCGGTGGCCTGACCAAGACTGCCTCCGACACGATCCTCCTCGTCGCAGACAACACCTATAGCGGCGACACCAACGTGAGTGCCGGCACCGTGCAGTTTGATGTCGTGTCGAGTGGCAGCACGGCCCAGTCGCTCGGTGCCGGCGACACGGTCCTTATCGGCTCGGGCACGTCATCCGCAACGCTGGAATACACAGGGGCTGGTGGCACGCTCGACAAGGATATCGTCGCGGTGGGAGGTGGCTCCAACACGGTGCAAAACTCTGGCGACGGTATTCTCAACCTCGCCGGCATCCTCAAGAAGGACGGCACGGTCCTGCGGCTCGAGGGCGGTTCGCAGGGCATCAACGTCACGGGCGGCATCGTTGGCTCCAGCCCCAACTCCGACCTCGTTGTCGCCAACGGCCTGACGATCCTCTCGACAACTGGCTCCTACAACGGGCCGACGTTCATCTACGAGGGCGGCACGCTGCAGTTGGGCATCGATGATGCGATTCCGAGCGACTCGGTCGTCACGATTGGCAATGTCATTGGTGCCGGCACGCTCTCAACGGGCACGTTCACCAACGCCATCGGCGGGCTGCTGTTCAGCGGCTCTGGTGGCACGGTGAGCCTGACGCCGACGAGCCGCCAGACCTCCACCGTACAGCTTTCGAGCACCGGACTGATCGACCTGACGGGTGGTCTCAGCCTGCTCGATCTTGGCAACACACCCCTTTCCGCCGGCCTCTACAGGCTCATCGCCGGCAGCACGCTCGCCGGTACGTTCGGCACGGTCACGGGCCTCGATTCGAACTACCTGCTCCGCTACGGCACGGTGACCGCTGGTGAGATCGACGCCCAGCGGAGGGCCGATCAGGCGACGACATTCACGATGACCACCGGTACGGTGACGAGGGCACTGGTCAACACGACGGTGGGCGTGAGCGGAACGGTCACCAACTCGACCGAGATGTTTGGCTCAGATCTGACCGTCTTACTTTCGTCTGGCGGTCTCCTCTCCGCGACGAACTTCAGCTCCGGCACAAGCTCCGTCGCTCCGCAGGCCAGCACCTCGGTCTCGGGCCTGATTGCTACTGGAGCCTCGGTCGGCACGCAGACCTGGTCGGTGATCAACACCGACACGAACGCCATCACCACGACGAGCACCGCCAGCGGTTCGCTGCAGGTCGTCGACCAGCGGACGTTCAGCATCACGGGCAACCCCATCGCTCTGGGGCGTTACCTGATCTCCAGCACGCCGACGACGGGCACCGCGAGCGTCAGCAGCGACGGGATCTACAATTCGACGGCCAGTGCCGTGCTTGGCAGCTTCAGCATCAGCAACGGCCTGACGCTGTCACTGACGAGCGGTTCAGCGGAATTCTACGGTGCCTCATCCAGCCAGACGGCGGGCTACAAGGTCACCGGCCTGGCCTCACTGTCCGGCCTGCTCTCCGGAACATTCACATCGAATGTCACGGCGGAGCTCGGCTCGATCAGTCCGGTGGCCGTGGACTACACGGCGAACCCGGTTGACCAGAGGGTGTTCACTCCCAGCACGCCCACGCTCGCCCTTGGGTATGTCCATCAGGGTACGACGCTCTCAGGACCGTCGGTTGGTGTTACGAGCAGCGGGCTCAATGCGACCACTGCCAGTGGCACGCTCGGCTCCTTCACCGGCGGCCCCGCGGGATTCACCCTCGGCCTTACGGCGGGCTCGGCCGATTTCGTGGGGGCCACGGCCTCGCAGACGGCCACCTATTCGATTGCCGGCACGGCCACCACACTGGGCAGCCTGAGTGGCACCTATACTTCCGCAGTAACCGCCGAGTTCGGGTCGATCCCGGACGTAACCGTGGCGGTCACCGGCCAGGTCTACAGCGGCCAGGCGACCTGGAAAACGAACGGCGGTGGTAACTGGGGCACGCTTGCTGGCGCGGGCGTCAACGCCTTTGGTCTGAACTGGGGAGCCAACCAGGGCTCTCCCGGTCTTGATTCGAACTACACGAATACCGACACGGCGACGTTCGGCTCGGCGGTGGCCAGCGGCACGGCAACGATCAGGACCAGCGGTGCCAACATCAGCCTGAAGGCGATCTCGTTCGACAACGCCAACGCCTCCTACACGATCCTTCAGAGTGGCGGCAGCACCCCGATCAGGCTGGCCGGCAGTGGGACCAGTGCGTCGACGATCAATGCGATGGCCGGCTCGCATACGATCTCTTCGAATATGACGCTCGGCTCTGCGATGGCAGTGGACGTGAGTGCCGGAGCAGCACTCACCATCAACAACACCATCAGTGGTACTTCGTCGGATTACAGCCTCACCAAGACCGGTGTTGGCACGCTGACCATGAACGGAGACAACAGCTACGTGGGCGACACGATCGTCGAGGCCGGTACGCTGAGAGGTGTCGGTTCGCTGGCAGGCCTGCTCGCCGTGCGGAATGGGGCGACATTCGCTGTGGGCGACGAGGCCGCATTCGGAGTGTTTGAAGTGGGTTCATTGACCCTCGATATGGGTTCGACGACAAAGCTGTTGGTCAGCGGTACCACTGCCGGCAGCGACTACGACCAGATCGCGAGTGCGGGCGGGCCGCTGTCCTACGGTGGCGTTCTCGATCTGACACTCTCCGGCAGCTATGCCCTGGGGACGCGGTTCAGTATCTTCGAAGGGTTTGGAACGAAGTTTGGCACACTCACCGACGTGACGCTGACGACGCCGTCTGACTCCGTATACAAAGGACTGGTGTTCACCAAATCGATCTTCGAGAGTACGGTCGTCTGGTGGACCCAGCCGAACTCGGCTGGCCAGTCGCTGAAGTTCGAAGAAGCGACCGGCGCGCTCATCGTCGTGCCGGAGCCGTCGACGATTGTGATCGCCTCCATCGGCGCCGCCCTCGCCGGCCTCCAGCGATACCGCCGCCGGAAGTCAGAACGCGTCTGACTTAGGGCTAGCACTGGCTTCGGGGGCGGCAAAAGTCTCGTCGCGGGGGCCGCCGCGGCCCAACGCTCCTCGAGCTTCCGCCGACCCCCTCGCCTACGTCTCCAGGTTTGCAACGTCGTCGCTTCAGCTCTCGGAGATCCGCTCTAGCGACGCAGGCCTGAGCCGCAGCTGACAGATCGCTCAGGCCACCGTCGTGAGCTGTTGCATTGTCCAGTGCGGATGCAGACCGGCGTCATCCGTGGCGAGCGATTGGCCCCCACCCGGAATTCGGGGCGGGTGTACGCCGTGTCAGCCATGACCGGCAATGCTGACCGCAGCCTGGAGCTGCGCGGCTGATACTGTCATCGCCCTGGCGAAGCCGGCGACAAACCGGGCAGAGCCCGCGGGTGTGAACGTCACAATGGAAAAGTCGCCCAGTTGGAACCAGTCGGCCGCTGACGGGAACTTCTCCAAGTAGGCCCGCGCAAGCGTGCCGTGGTCGGGATGCTCCCGGTCGATGAACTCTGCCACGGCAGGGATCGAGACCCTTGGCAGAGCCTGTGGCGGCACAGGCTCTGCATCACCCGTGGCATCGGGAGCCGTGATCAGCAGGCAGACCCTCGGCGACTCGAGCATGTCGCGGGTGTGGGCCGACAGTCGGCTGACGTGGGTGACGAGGAGCAACCGCTCGCCGGCAGCATCCTGCCAGGTCGCGTAGGGGATCATCGAAGCGTAGGGCAGTCCCTCGTGCAGTGTGGCCAGTGAGGCCACGAAACGGCTCTGGATCAGTTCCCCGAGCAGGTGCGAGGCTGCGGGATCCATGATGCGTTTACGAGAGGGAAGCTAGGCCGAACAGAGTGACGACCGAGCCCGACGTGAAGCCGGCTTACCAGGCGAAGTGAGCAAACGCCTTATTGGCGTCGGCCATGCGGTGCACGTTGTCACGCTTGGTCACCGCGGCACCTTCGCGCTTGTAGGCGGCGATGATCTCCTCGGCGAGTTTCTCGAACGTGCCCCGGCCCTTCTTCTCGCGAACTGCCAGCAACAGCCAGCGGATCGCCAGTGACTGCTGACGGTTGCGGCTCACCTGCATCGGCACCTGATAAGCGGCACCGCCGACACGCTTCGATCGAACCTCGACAGAAGGTTTGATGTTTTCAATGGCCCGATTGAAGATCTCGATCGGTTCCGCGTCGGTGATCTTTTGGGCGACGATGTCCATCGCCTTATAGAAAATGTTTTGAGCGACGCTCTTCTTGCCATCTTCCATCAGGCAGTTGATGAACTTGCTGGCCAGCAAGGACCCGAAACGCGGGTCGGGGCGGAGTTGTTCGCGACTGGATGTGATATTTCCCATGATTCAGGATCAACCCTTCTTGGCACCGTAGAGACTGCGCGACTGCTTCCGACCCTGCACGCCCAGCGTGTCGAGCGCGCCGCGAATGATGTGATAGCGAACACCGGGGAGGTCGCGAACGCGGCCACCGCGAATGAGCACGATCGAGTGCTCCTGCAGGTTGTGGCCTTCACCCGGGATGTAGACAGTGACTTCCTTCTGGTTCGAAAGCCGCACGCGGGCGATCTTCCGAAGGGCCGAGTTCGGCTTCTTGGGCGTCATCGTGCGGACCTGGAGGCAGACACCGCGTTTTTGCGGGCAGCGGTCGAGCACGGGCGACTTGGAAAACTTCCGTTTGGGCCGGCGGCGGCTGCGGACAAGTTGGCTGATCGTGGGCATGAACGTGGCTTCGAAAGGCTCTGGAGGGACGCGAATCGCGAGTCCCAAAGAGTAGCCGAAATCGGACGCCGCCGGAAGCGGTATCACGAAAACCGCTGTTTTTGCGACTCAACGCCCCAGACGGTGGAAAATCTCGCCCCGGCCGCCGGCCAGCAGATCGCCGTGCCACTGCTGCCAGATGCCCCCGAAAGCATCGGCCGGCAGGCCTGCGGTGGCCTGGAATCCGGCCCGGGCGAGTCGGCCTGCCAGCAGCGGCAGGATGGTGGGCGACCAGGCCGCACCCCGGGAAAAGGTGGGCGGCACCTCCGGCATTTCCGACAGGGCGATCAGCGATCCCCGGCGCATGCCCATGCCCGAGCGGCGGCCTACCCGCCCGGCCACCAGCACCGTGCCGGCCCGCATCTCAAAGGCAGCCGCCTCGCCGCAGGAACCGCCGATGCCCAGCACGCCGCGTCGCATCCGCGCGGCCGCCAGGCAGCCGACATCACCGTTGATGGCAATCAGTCCCCCACGGACGCCGGTCTCGCTGCCGGGCAACGCTGCCGCGACATGGTCGCCGGCGTTGCCCCGCACCAGCACCTCGCCTCCGGTCATGTCGGCCGCCAGCCATTCGCCGGCGTCGCCCTCCACGGAGAGCGTTCCCCCCGCCATGGCTTCGCCAGCGTGCCGGCCGATATTCCCCTGCACCACGATCTCGCCCCGCTGCATGCCGGCACCGAGCCGGTGCACGTGGGAGAAGTCGCCGTCGCAGAGGATCCGGCCATCGGCCGCACCGCCCTCGATGGCAAACAGGTCTCCGAGCGGACAGGTTCGGCCGTCGGCCACGATGGCGATACGGGCAATCGATACGGTGGAGAGTTCAGCGAGTCGGTCGGGTGTGATGCCGGCCAACTCGATGGAAAGCGGCCCGTTGCCGGCCGTGGTGGATGGCGAAAGCAGAAGTGGCATGAAGGAGCCGTGCACAAAAAAAGCTGGGGGCGATGGGAGCATCTCTCCCGTCGCCCCCAGCATACTTGACGCTACGGCGCGAACACCGCCAGCCGCCGTTTCGTACGGCGTCTATTTCTCAGGAGGTGAGCACCGGCACCTTTCGCGACGTGCTCGTGGGCGACTTCTTCAACTCCACGGTGAGCACCCCCTTGTCGTACCGGGCCGTCACCTTTGCGGGATCGACCGCCTCCGGCAGCGGAATGGCACGGCTGAAGCTGCCATAGTGGCTTTCACGATGCTTCCAGCCGTCGGCCGTCTTCTCGGTTGCCGACTTCTTTTCGCCCGAGATCACGAGTCGGTCTTCCGAAACGCTGACATCGACATCCTTGGGGTCGATGCCGGGCAGTTCGGCCCGCACGTGGATCTCCGCGCCGCTCTCCGACAGATCAATCGCAGGCATCCATTGTCCGGGTTCGCCCGCCTCAAACCACGACGGCCCGGTCAGCGGGCGGTTCAGGAAGCCCTCGAGCAGACGGTTCATCTCGTTTCGAAAATCACCCATCGTCGCCAGGCTGCTGGGCTCCATGCCGGTCGATCGCTTCGTGCGAAAAGGTATCAGGCTCATCGGTTGTCCCCTTTTCTGTTCACGTGAAAAAACATTCGAGACCATCGTCATCATGCCGGTCAGGCGGACCGCACTTCGATCTTCCGCGGTCGCACCGCTGCCAACCGCGGTACATGAATCGTGAGGACGCCCCGGCGATACTCTGCTGAAATCTGCGAGGCGTCGAAGCCCTCGCCGAGTCGGAACGAGCGACGGTAGTCGCCGATCCCATACTCCTGCCCGATCTGCCGGCCCTGCAGGGGCCGCTGCGGCACCTGCGCAAACACTGCGAGCACGCCGTCCTCGAAGGACACGTTCATGCTGTCGGCCTTTGCTCCCGGCATGTCAGCGACCAGCATCACCTCCGCGCCACAGTCGCAGACGTCGACGTTGGGTTGGTAGACGAGGCAAGGGGCCGCCGTTGGCTGCGACGATTCGACCGACTGATCGGGCCGGGCCGGGGCAGCGGGCTGAGCGGCCGAATGGAATGTGGGAACCATGAAAATGCTCCTCTGAAAAAAATGTCTGGGAAAAAATGTCTGGGGATTCTGTTTCTCGAATCGCTTCGGCTCAGCCGGCCCGGACCGCAACCTTGTGAGGCTGACGCTCGGGAGCTTTTGGGCACGTGATGGTGAGCACGCCGTCGACGAGCTTCGCCTCAACGCGACTGGCATCGACGCCCGTCGGCAGCATGAGCCGCCGTTCGAAGCTGCCGGTGCCCCGCTCGCGGCGATGCCAGGTGACGGACGCCTGCCGCTCGCCATTCCCGTGGCCGGCCCCGGCATCAGGTTTGGCAGGTGCGGCAGGGGTTTGCGTCTCTGGCCGGGCGCCCTTCAGCACGAGTTCCTCGCCGTTCACCGCGATGTCGATGTCGCCGGCATCAAGCCCGGGAAGTTCGGCTTCGATGGTGATGCAATCGTCGCTTTCGCCAATATTGACGGCCGGGAACACGTCGGAAGCGGGCCGAACCCCCCAGCCGTGAAGCGGCGGTGCGGCCGTGAGCGAGGTCCACAGCCGATCCAACTCATCACGCAGTTCAACGAGCGGAAAATCTAGGCCAGAGCGCGGTAGGGATCGATAGAGAGGCATGACATGCTCCTTCAACAAAGGTGAAGACTGGGACCGAAAGGGGCTCTGAAACCACAACAAGCCCGAGGCGAGTGCCTCCCGCCGTCCCTGGAACGATGTCGCCCCATCCGCCAGCAGTTTGTGTCCGCGGGCTGTTTCGGGGCACGGCAATCATTCGCAGTGCAGGCGGGGAAAACAAATCAGCGAATGGTGCGGGGGCCGATGTCGGCACGCCGTCATTCGGAGATGCCAACAAGAAATGCAAGAAGCGTGCCGAATCCAGCGAAGGCACGGGGAGAGGCCTGGACACGCGGAGAACGGCCTGAAAATGTCTGCATGCATCCGGTCGCTCGCAGCACGGCGGCGGTGGTCTGGCAGAACTGCCGAGCTGTGAGTCTTGTAGCGGCTGTCAGCGTGGCAGCTTGGAGTGCCCAGCGGTGCGGGGTGCTCCCGCTGGTTGTAGGACCGTACTGATTTCCTATACTGCGATCAGCTTTCGAACGGAGTCGCCGCCGGCCGTCCTGATGCGTCGCACCGGCTTTGGCTGCAGTTTCTTCAGACGAAGACGTGCGGAAATCCTGGAGTCCACATGCGTTTTACTCTGCTTGATCGTGTCACCGCGATTGAACCCGGCAAGAGCATCACGGCCATCAAGACCCTCTCTCTGTCGGAGGAGTATCTGGCCGATCACTTCCCCTGTTTTCCAGTGATGCCTGGGGTGTTGATGTTGGAATCGATGACGCAGGCCGCCGCCTGGGCCGTTCGCCTGGGCGAGGATTTTGCCCACAGTATCGTCGTGCTGCGGGAGGCACGGAACGTCAAGTACGGCGATTTCGTCGAACCTGGCAAGGTGCTCACCGTCACGGCGGAGATCCAGTCGCAGGACGAGCGATTTACCAAGATCAAGGCGAGCGGCTCCGTCGGCGACCGTACGAGTCTCACCGCCCGGCTGGTACTGGAGCGATACAACATGGCCGACCGCATTCCCTATGGGGATGCGGTCGACGCCCGTGTGCGGGCCGAGATGCGGAAACTCTGGGCCCTGCTCCACCCGGTGGCCAGGCAGGGTGGCGGCCAGCGGGACGGATACGGGGTACCGATCGCCGGGCTGCGGCCCCGGGAGGCGGTCGCCACCGCGATTCTGGCCTCCGCTGGGGCGGCCTCTGGGGCTGCGGGATCCTGATCATCCGCAGCCGGTTCGTTCCCTGGCAGCCGCCGCAGCCGGGGGCTCTTCTGCCGATTTTCGGCCACGGAATGCAAAAAAACCGGATTCGGGTTCCCTTGCCGGCGGGCCGACACTAAAACTTTGAAGTCGGTCAGGTTTTTTCTCCCCGTTGCAAGGTGACACGTCGATGCCGTCCCGAGATGAAATTTTTGAAAAAGTCAGGTCCGCACTCGTAGACGCACTGGGCGTTGACGAGGAAGACGTCTCCCCGAACGCGACCATGGTGGGCGACCTCGGCGCTGAGTCGATCGACTTCCTCGACATCGTCTTTCGCCTCGAGAAGGCGTTTGGCATCAAGATCTCCCGCGGGGAACTGTTCCCAGAGGATGTGCTTTCCAGTTCCGAGTACGTCGTCGACGGCAAGGTGAATGCCAAAGGCATCGCCACGCTCAAGTCGCGGATGCCGTTCGCGGACCTCGCGAAGTTTGAGCAGAATCCCAGTGTGCAGAACTTTGCGAACACCCTCACGGTCGAGGACATGGTTCGCTACGTGCAGAGCAAACTGTCTGCCTGACTGTCTGCCCACGCGTTCGATCGTTCTGTTGCTACGTCCTGGAACACGACCCCGGCAAAACGGCCTCGCTGCCGAACTTTCTCACTATGCGCTGGTTTTGGATCGACAGGTTTGACGAGTTCGTTCGGGGCCGACACGCCACTGCGGTCAAGAATGTGTCTCTGGCTGAGGAGCACATGCATGACCACTTCCCGGGGGCGGCGTTGATGCCGAACTCGCTGATCGTGGAGGGCATGGCTCAGACAGCCGGGCTGCTCGTGGCGGACGCGATCGAGTACAACCGGCGCGTCGTGTTGGCAAAGGTCGCTCAGGCAGAGTTCCACTTTGATGCCGTGCCGGGTGAC
This sequence comes from Planctomycetaceae bacterium, assembly GCA_947449135.1. Classification (GTDB taxonomy): domain Bacteria; phylum Planctomycetota; class Planctomycetia; order Pirellulales; family UBA1268; genus CAMCQY01. The sequence continues at coordinate 11,677 of CANFQO010000002.1, forward strand.
TCGATCCGGTTTCGTGCCGAGGTTCTTGACCTGAAGCCGGCTGGTTCGCTGACGAAGGTTACCAGCACTGTGGGTGAGAGAGTGCAGGGGCAGGCCGAACTCTTCTTTGCCCATCTGGAGCCGGGGGAAGGCGTGCCGAAGCTGTTTGAACCGCACGAACTGCTGCGGTGGCTCGATCAGATGCATATTTACGACATCGGTCGCGACGAAGCGGGCAACCCGCTCGTGCGTCCTGAATGGTGATCCCGACAGACCCCAGTGATGGGCGGAGGACGGCGATGGTGGCCGGCAGGCGCAGGGTGGTGATCACGGGCATGGGCTGCATCACGCCGCTGGGCCTTGGTGTGGAACCACTCTGGAAAAATCTGATGTCGGGCGCTTCCGGCGTCGGCATGACAACGGTGTTCGACGCCTCGCGGTTCCCAACGAAGATCTCGGCCGAGGTCCGCAATTGGGACATCAGTGACGAGGGACAGGACGCCTCTCGCTGGCGTTTCTGCGGTCGGCACACGAAATTCGCAGCGGGAGCGGCGCTTCAGGCCATGAAGGACGCCGGTCTGCTGCAGGGGCTTCCGGCGGACCCGGCACGGCTGGGTGTCTATCTGGGCAGCGGCGAAGGACAGCAGGACTTCGACTCCTTCACGCGGATGATGAATGCGGCCATCAGCGGCGACGTGCTTGACGTGGCAAAGTTCACGAAAGAGGGTCTGGAGACGCTCCATCCGCTCGCAGAAGTCGAGCAGGAGCCGAACATGCCGGCCGGCCATCTCGCGGGCCTCTTCGATGCACAGGGGCCAAACCTCAACTGCCTCACAGCCTGTGCGGCTTCGAGCCAGGCGATCGGCGAGGCCGCCGAGATCGTTCGGCGTGGCGAGGCTGATGTGATGCTCTCCGGCGGCACTCACAGCATGATCCATCCGTTTGGAGTCACCGGATTCAACCTGCTGACCGCGCTTTCCACCCGCAATGACGAGCCAACTCGGGCAAGTCGGCCGTTCGACAACGAGCGGGATGGCTTCGTGCTCGGCGAAGGAGCGGCCATGGTGGTGCTGGAGGAGCTCGAGCACGCGAAGCGGCGGGGCGCCCACATCCACGGCGAGTTGATCGGCTACGGCTCGACCGCCGATGCCTACCGGATCACCGACACGCACCCCGAGGGTCGCGGCGCGTCGTCATGCATCCGGCTCGCAATGGCCGACGCCGGGCTTGGCCTCCACGACATCGACTACATCAACGCCCACGGCACGAGCACGAGCGTGAACGACCGGGTCGAGACACTGGCCATCAAGACCGTCTTTGGGGAGCACGCCTACAAGATCCCGGTCTCCAGCACGAAAAGCATGATGGGACATCTCATCGCAGCCGCTGGAGCCACGGAACTGATCGTCTGCCTGCTGGCGATCCGTGATGGCATGCTGCCGCCGACGATCAACTACGAGAATCCCGACCCCGATTGCGACCTCGACTACGTGCCCAACAAGGCCCGCGAAGGCAGGTGCGAGCGGGCGCTCTCCAACAGCTTTGGATTTGGTGGGCAGAACATCTCGCTGATCGTCGGGCGGTATCGCTAGAACGTATCTGACTGAGATCTCGCACCGGCTTCGGGGGCGGCACAACGAGTGCCTCCGCCGCTCAAGCGGCAGATGAGCTCTGACCCGAGGGCAGGAGATCCCGACTCTCCCTCTCATCTTGCCTGCCTTCGCGCCCGTAAGGTTTTTTCAACTGGTGCGGCCGGCACGACCGATACCGATGGTGATCGCGGTGGAGTCCGGCAGCGGTGTGCCGTCGGACCTCCCCGCCCCTCGGGAGCCCTCGCCGATGAAACGTTCTGCCAGTTTCGCCCTCTTGATCGCCGTCTTCGGCATGTCGAGCGGCTGTTCGATCATTGACCGACTGTTCCTTGCCAACTTCGATGGTCCCTATGCCCATCAGGCCCGTCATCATGGAGGCGGCGGTGCCTGCCAGGATGGTGCGTGCCAAGACGGCGCTTGCCAGGATGGGGCCTGTCAGGATGGAGCGTGTGAGAGCGGTGCCTGCCAGGGTGGTGTCTGCCCGACGGGTGGTTGCAAAGGTGGCGCCTGCCAGGGCGGGGCATGCGAGGACGGAGCCTGCCACAAGCGGCACGTCGGCCGCTTCGGCGGCCTCGCCAAGCATCATCTGAGCCCGGAGGAAAAAGCGGCCCTGGAATCATCTGACTACGGCGCCACCGGCCCCGCTGGCCCACCCTCCGGTGCCGTGGCCTATCCCTACTACACGACCCGCGGCCCGCGTGACTTTCTCGCCAAATGCCCGCCGTCCATCGGTCCGTGAGTGGGACGATTTTCTCAAGCGAGGATTTGCCGATAGGCTTTGCGGCCTGATCGGCTTCCTTCTTTTTCGCACGCTACCGGAGCCCACGCCATGGCCGCATCCCCCGATTCCTTCGCCCGCACGAGCGGCCTCACACCTTCCGGTCGGCTCTCGACCACAGGCTGGCTGGTCTGTGCGATCGCTGCCATCGGCTTCGCCTTCGATATCTACGAACTGCTGATGCTGCCGCTGGTGATCAAGCCGGCCATCCGCGACCTGAGCAAACCACTAGTCGACGCGCTGGTGCAGGGGGGCATGTCCGCAGCCGACGCAGCAGCTCTCTGGAGCCCGGGTGGCCCGAGCTACGTGGGCTGGGCACGGACACTGTTCTTCGTGCCCGCGATCGCGGGTGGAATCTTCGGGCTGATCGGCGGTTATCTCACCGACCTGCTCGGGCGGCGGCGGGTGCTCACATTCAGCATCCTGCTCTATGCCTTTGCCGCGTTGGCAGCGGGCTTCGCCACATCGCTTCCGCAGCTGCTCTTCTTCCGCTGTCTTGTATTCATCGGGGTGTGCGTGGAGTTCGTCGCGGCGGTGGCCTGGCTGGCCGAACTGTTTCCCGACCGTGAGCAGCGTGAGCGGGTGCTTGGCTGGACGCAGGCCTTCTCGTCGCTCGGTGGCCTGCTCGTGGGCTCGGCAAATGTGCTGGCCGCTCGGTTTGCCGACATCCTTCCCGCGATCCAGGGTGGCCATGATGCCTGGCGCTACACGCTCATCTCCGGCGTGGTTCCCGCACTGCCGTTGATCCTGATCCGGCCGTTCCTGCCCGAGAGCCCCGTCTGGGCCGAGAAGAAGGCGGCGGGCACTCTCAAGCGTCCCAGCATCCGCGAACTCTTCAGCCCCGCGCTCGTCCGCGCCACGGTCGTGACCACGCTGGTCTTCGCCGCGAGTTACGGAATCGCCTTCGGCGCTATTCAGCAACTGCCGCAGATTCTCGGCGGTCCGAAGGGGCACGCCGCCATCCTCCAGGCCGCCAAGGGGGCGCAGGCCGATGCCGTTGCCCGCGCACAGGAACGCGGCGAACAGCCACCCGCACCTGGCAAGCTGAAGAGCATCGCGGGCAATGCCAGCGATGAGGCGGTGGCGACGGTCACCATCTATCAGGAGATCGGTGGGTTGGTGGGCCGCGTGCTGCTGGCCTTCGCAGCCCTGCGGATCGTGGGCCGCCGGTTCCTGCTGCGACTCTTCCAGATTCCGGCACTCATCATCGTGCCGCTGCTCTTCTGGTGGATTTCGACGCAATTGGGCAACGCCGGATCGCTGCCGTGGATCAAGGCGGGCATCTTCCTGGCAGGTCTGGTCACGGTGTCGCAGTTCAGCTTCTGGGGCAACTACATCCCGCTCGTGTTCCCGACCCACCTTCGGGGCACGGGGGAGAGCTTCGCCGCGAACATCGGCGGCCGCGTGCTCGGAACGGCCGCCGCCTGGCTCACGCTCACGCTTTCTGCGGCGACGCCTCCCGATCCGGTGCGGATCGCGCTGGTGGGCGCCGGCGTGGCCGGAGCCTATGCACTGGTGGGCGCGATCCTCACGCACTGGCTGCCCGAGCCAGAGTCGGGCGTGGAGCACTAGCTTCGACGTGTATAGTTTTTGAAGGTCTCGGCGGACGCTACCCGTCTCGCAGGTCGGGGGTGCCCACGCCCCATCGCCGGACGTTCGCTACGGGCATGCGGTTTTCGCGCCGTCGCCGCCGTCCCGGCGTCGTCTCCGGCTTACGTTCGCCGGGCGAAGCCCGGCTCCTTGCAGGCCTTCGCTCACTCGATGCTGACTGCGCTCCGGCATCCATGCCTGCGCTTGTCAGCAACGCCGGCTCATGGGGCATGAGCACCCCCTCCCGAGGCCTGATTCAGCAGGCACGGGCTGCTTGAACGGCCTCCGCATACGTCGAGCGGCTTTTGCCCCGACGGTGCTTCACTCAAGACGAGTTACTCCAGGCTCGTGCGGGGCGCGCGGGGAGCTTCGTCTGGTAGTGTCGGTATGGACCAGATCACGAAGAGCCCGACGGTCACCAGCCCCAGGGCGACGTATCGAAGCCACCAGGGGAGGCTGTTGAGCAGCAGGCTGCAGCCGACGACCGCGGCCACCATCAGCACGGCCCGGTACTTCACCGTTCTGCGGATGCCGTGATAGTGCTGCCAATCATCGAGCGTGGGCCCAAACCACTTCGAGCGATGCAGCCAGGCATGGATGCGGGGTGAGCCGCGGTAGAAACACCAGCTGGCCAGCAGCAGAAAAGGAGTCGTGGGAACGAGCGGGAGGATGGCGCCCACCACGGCCAGCCCCACGCAGAACCAGCCTCCGGCGACGTAGAGGAAACTTTGGACGGGATCAGTGGTGGGGCGGAGGTCCATGCAGGCTGCGTCCGTCAGGCTGGGCGGGCGAATCACGGGGATTCTATCACGTCGGTTTTTTCCGTATGCTCTGAAACCGCCCGGCCCCCGTTTGCCGCACCGTTCCTCCCTCCCCGCTCATCATCGGAGACACTCCCATGCCGCTCGTCCCCATGCGCATCCTGCTCGATCACGCCGCCGAGAACGGGTACGGCATCGCCGCCTTCAACGTGAACGACATGGAACAGATCCAGGCGATCATGGAAGCGGCCAAGGAAACGGAGTCGCCGGTGATCGTGCAGGCTTCACGGGGCGCCCGCAGCTTCAGCCAGGACAACTATCTCCGCCACCTGATGCTCGCCGCCGCTGAGCTCTATCCGTGGGTTCCGATCGCGATGCACCAGGACCACGGCAACTCCACCGCCACCTGCATCAGTGCCATCGACAACGGCTTCACGAGCGTGATGATGGACGGCTCGCTCAAGGAGGACGGCAAGACGCCGGCCGACTACGACTACAACGTCAAGGTGACGAAGGAGGTCGTGAAAATGGCCCACGCGCGGGGCGTGTCGGTCGAGGGTGAGCTCGGCTGCCTCGGTTCACTCGAGAGCGGTCACGGCGAAGCGGAGGACGGGCATGGCGCCGAGGGGCAGCTCTCGCACGATCAGTTGCTCACCGATCCCGCCGAGGCCGCGTCGTTCGTGGCCGACACAGGAGTCGATGCGCTTGCCGTCGCCATCGGCACCAGCCACGGTGCCTACAAATTCACTCGGAAGCCCGATGGTGAGGTGCTGGCGATGAAGCAGATCGAGGAGATCCACCGCCGTCTGCCCAACTGCCATCTCGTGATGCACGGTTCATCGAGCGTGCCGCAGGAGTTGCAGGACATCATCAACAAGTACGGCGGCAAGATGCCGCAGACCTGGGGCGTGCCGGTGGAGGAAATCCAGCGGGGCATCAAGCACGGCGTGCGGAAGATCAACGTCGACACCGACTGCCGGATGGCGATCACGGGCGCCGTCCGCAAGGTGCTCTGGGAGTCCCCCGAGAAGTTCGATCCCCGCGATTATCTCAAGCCGGCCCGCGAGGCGATGAAAAAGGTTTGTGCCGAGCGGATGGTGCAGTTTGGCCAGGCCGGCAACGCCCGCAAGGTGCCGGTGATCACGCTCGACGAGATGGCGAAGCGGTACCGGGCATAAAGCGACGGCGGCCCGTCAGTCCCGGGAAAAAACGCGTTGCGGTGTTTGCCTAGTCGGCCTATAGTCCCGCCCCCGCGCGGCGGTTCCGCGCGCAGGCCCCCGGCTGGACTCCACCATGACTGCGACACCGTCGCTCCCGATCGACGATTGCCGATCGCCCTCCGATGCCGACGTGCTCGATCACGGCCGCGAGATCCTTCGCGCCGAGGGGGACGCCGTTCTGCGGATGGCCGATGCGCTCGACGCATCGTTCTGCAAAGCGGTGCGGATGATCGCCGGCTGCACCGGCAAGGTTGTCGTCACAGGCATCGGCAAGGCCGGCCTCGTCGCCCAGAAAATTTCGGCGACACTCGCCTCCACAGGCACTCCCAGCCACTTCCTCCACCCGGCCGAGGCGATGCACGGCGACCTCGGCGTGCTCCGCCGCGATGACATCGTGCTCGGTTTGTCGCAGTCGGGTGAGACGGAGGAGATCACTCGGCTCCTGCCGCATCTGGCCGCGGCGGGCGTAAAGATCGTCGCCCTCACCGGCAGAACCGATAGCACGCTCGGACGCGCGGCAGAGGTCGTGGTGGCCACGGGCCCCGTCCGCGAGGCCTGCGTGCTCGGATTGGCACCCAGCACGAGCACGTCGATTCTGCTGGCGCTGGGCGACAGCCTGGCGCTCGTGACCAGCAGCCTGCGCCGGTTCACGCACGAGGACTTCGCCGCCCGGCATCCGGGCGGCAGCCTGGGGAGGCAGTTGATGCGGGTTGATGAAGCGATGCGACCGCTGGCCCAGTGCCGGACGGCCAGACCGGATGAGACGGTGCGGGCCGTGTTCTCGCAGCCGCTGCCGTCACGGCGGACCGGCGCGGTGATGATCATCGATGCGGATGGCATGCTGGCCGGCATCTTTACCGACAGCGATCTGGCCCGGCTCTTTGAACGTCGCAACGACGCCGCGATCGATGGCGCGATCCGGGGAGTGATGACGAACCGGCCGACCACTGTGACGGCGGGCACGCGACTCCGCGACGCCGTGGCGGTGCTCGAGTCACGGCGTCTGAGCGAACTCCCGGTGGTCGATGCCGACGGACGACCCGTTGGGCTCCTCGACATCGTTGACCTGGTCGGCCTCACGTCCCCCGAACCCGTTGCCGCCACCGTTGACGAGTCAACGCCGCTGCCAGGATCCGCCGCTGCGTGAGCATGCGTGCCCTCGCGGGCAGTTCAATGAAGCCACAAGACACCATTCCGATCCGCTCCATGACACCGACACCTCCCACTGATCTCGAGCATCGTCTGGCCGGCATCCAGCTGTTGTTGCTCGACTGCGACGGCGTGCTCACTGATGGTGGCGTCACGTGGAGCTCCGACGGGGTGGAATGCAAGACGTTCCACATTCGCGACGGCCTCGGTATCCGCGGCTGGCAACGGGCCGGCGGACGGACGGGCATCATCACGGGCCGGTCGAGCCGCATCGTGGAACGAAGGGCCGCGGAACTCGGAATCGAGTTCGTGCGGCAGGGCATCGACGACAAGTTCGCTGCCGCCGACGAGATCATCAAGGAGTGCGGGCTGTCGTGGGAACAGACGGCGTTCATGGGCGATGACCTGCCCGACCTGCCCGTGGTAACGCGGTGCGGAGTTGGGGCGGCGGTTGCCGATGCCTGCACCGAATTGCGGGAGGCTGCCGCGGTGGTGACCAGTCTGCCAGGCGGCCGGGGCGCGGTCCGTGAACTGGTCGAACGGATGCTTCGGGCCCGTGGTGGCTGGGAGGCGATCGTCAGCGCGTACATCGCGCCGGGTGTGGGTGTCAGCGCGGGCAGGGATCTTGGCCGGGCCTAGAGTCCGCCTCCGTCAATCAGGCCACTTCATGGAACATCGCCTCGGACGCACGTTGCGGGTGTTTCTCATCGTCCTCGCGGCGGCCGGCTTTCACCGGCTCACCGTGGTGCCGTTGGTGGAACCACGTGTGCACGATGCCAAGGAGACTCTCGAGATGTCGCCAGAGGAGGCCGCGGCGATCCGCGCCCGGGCTGATCGCCGGCTGGCGGCGATGGGGGACATCTTTCCGGCTGGCTCGTGGGAACGTGAGGATCCGATCATGCTGGAGAGCCGGCAGATGCGGCTTCTCTTCAAACAGTATCAGGCGCTGCCCGACGGTCGGGTGAACCTCGTGCCCTGCACGCTGGTGGTGTTGCCCGACCGGAACCGTGTCGCCGCCGATGGCGGAGAGGGACGGACGATCGTGCTGCGGGTGCCCCAGGGAGCCGTGCTCGAATTCGACGAGCCGCTCGATCTGCGGCAGGGCCGGCTGGCGAGGCTCATCGGCGGCAGTCTCCGTGGCCAGGTGACGATCCGCGGCACGCCGTCAGCTCCCGGCGCCGATGACGACATCGAGATCGTGACCCGCGACGTGGAACTCGAGGAGTTCGAGGTTCGCACCGCGGAGATGGTGCAGTTTCGGTACGGTCGGTCGACCGGCAGCGGCCGGGCACTCCTGGCGCGGCTCTTGCCGCGCGCCGGCGCGTCTGATCAGGGCCCCAGCATCGGCGGCGTCGATTCGATTCGGCTCGACCGCGATGTGCAGATGCGTCTGGAGGGCATGCAGGGAGGACTGCTGCCTGGACAGAAGCAGCCCGCAGTCGGCGCCGAGTCAGCCTCGACTGCCGAAGCCGCTCCCGTGCTCGTCACGTGCCGTGGCGGCCTCTGCATGAATGTGTCGGCAAACGTGATCACCTGTGAGGATCAGGTGGAAGTCGTTCGAACGACTCCCGGTGGTTCCACCGACCAGCTCGCCTGCGAACTACTGGCGATCGTTCTCGGCAGGCAGGTACCAGCTGCCGGCGAATCCGCGAGTAAATCGGAACTGCGGCCCGTGGAGATTCAGGCCAAGGGGACACCGGTCATCGCCCGCTCGAGCGGTGCCGGTCTCGAGGCCCGCGCGGCCCGACTGGGCTACGAGATCGCCACGCGACGAATCCTGCTCGATGGCGAGGAGCCGGTGTCGCTTGTTGCTCGGGGCACGGAGATGGAGGCGCGATCGATCGATTACGTTCCTGGTCCATCCTCCGCACCGGGATCGCTGATGGCCGTTGGCCCCGGCTGGTTGAGGACACGTTCCCCGGGATCGCCGCCGGTGCAGGCCCGCTGGCAGAAGTGGCTGCGGATGCGTCCCGATGGGGAAGGGCATGTCGCCTCGATTGCTGGCGATGCCGAGGTTGCCGTCGAAACGCAGGGCCGGCTGAGTGGTTCCGAGATGCACCTCTGGCTCGAACTGACCAAGCCCGCCGCGCCGGCAGGTGCTCAACCGGTGGCGGCGGCGGCGGATGCGAGCGGGGCTGGCCCCGATCTGTCGGGAGTGCGGCCGTCTCGACTGCTGGCCCGGGGCATGGTTGAGGTGGAGGCGGAGCAGCTGGCCGCGCGGACCGATCGCATGGAGGTCTGGTTCCGCAGCCAGGACCCGGCCATGTCGCCGGTCGCCGGAGGCATGGCACAACCCTCGCTACTGGCGCCGAGAGCGAACGGTTCGGCCGGGGCGCCGGCTTCAGATCAGGCGGCAACGCATCCCGGAACGCAGAAGAGTCCCACCGCCGGCAGGCTGGTGGCGACCGCGGCGCTTGTCAGGGGGTTGGTGACCATGGTGGGCAACAAGAGCGAACTCGAAGAGATGTCGCTGGAGGGACAGGTGCATGTCGTGGAGGAGCCGCGTGAACGTCGTGCGGCCGCGGTGCCGAATCCTGACAGCGAGGCGGGGATGGAGATCCGTGGCGACCAGATGCAGCTCACGCGGCCCACGCGGTTTGATGCGCGGGCGATCGTATCGGGACGGCCAGCGGAGGTGCGTGGACGGGGCCTCGATCTGCAGGGGCCGCTCGTCGATTTCGATCGTGGCAGGAATCGGCTGACGGTCGATGGTGCGGGCAGGCTGAAGGTGCCGCTGGCTGCAGGGACGGGCGGATTCGAGTCGTTTGGGTTCACGGGTGGCATGGCATCCCCGACCGCACAGCCGCCGGCCGGGGTCGCTGTCGGCCAGCCGAATGCTCCCCCCGGTTCACTCGATGTGACCTGGCAGGGCCGGATGGATTTCGACGGACTCACTGCCCGCTTCGTCGATCGAGTGGTCACCACCAGCGGCAACACCGCCGTGCGGGCCGGCTCCCTCGATGTGGTCTTCAATCGTCCCCTGGAGTTTTCCGCGGGACAGCCGCCGCCGGCGGCGCGGCCCGACGTGGCACGGATAGCCTGCGGCAGCGGCGTGCGGATCGAGAGCGAGTCGGCTGCGCAGGACGGAGCGAAGTCGGTGGAGCAGCTCTTCGTGCGCGATCTGGTCATTGACCGCACCACGGGGAATGTGACGGGCACGGGCCCCGGTCGGTTGGCCAGCACCCGGTTTGGGCAGGCCCCTGGCATGGCACTTCCGGCCGGGCCGCAGACGCCCGGCGCCGCACCCAGCCCGGTGGCGCCAGCCCAGCCTGATGAGCTCACCTATCTGGGCGTCGACTTCCAGCGGGGCATGCGGGGCAACATCAACCGCCGTGTGATGGAATTCCATCAGCGCGTGGAGGCGATCTGGGGGCCGGTGGCCAAGTGGGGCGACACGCTTGATCCACACGCGGCGACCGGCCTCCCGCCGCGGGTCGTGACCATCTCCAGCGATGTGCTGGGCGTGGGGCAGGCCCCGCCGGTGCCGGGCCAGCAGCGGAGCTCGATCGAACTGGCCGCCGGCGGCAACGTGCTGGTGGAAGGGGAGTCGTTCACGGCGCGGAGCACCCGACTCACCTGGAGCGAGGCGAAGGACCTGCTCGTCTTCGAGGGGGATGGCCGCAGCGACGCGCAGCTCTACCGGCAGACGAAGGTGGGAGCGGCCACATCGAGCGCGTCAGCCGGAAAGATCCTCTACTGGCGGGCAATCAACCGTGTCGACGTCGACGATGCCCGCTTCCTCGACATGGATCAGTTGGGGGCGGGTGCGGGCGGCCTCCGCGCACCGGGCTTTGGCGGCGCCGCGCCGGCGAAGCCTGTGAGCCGTCCGGTGCCGGGCACCTAAAAGGGCTGGCCGCCATCAGATCGAGGCGAGCGTGGCCTCAGGCAGGATTGCCAGCCAGTTCATGCCCTGTGGCATAATCATCGCCCCAAGCCGGCGCCCTGTTGCGCGGCTGGTTTCATTCCCGCCCGAGATCTTTTCCTCATGCGCACGATCTTGTCTGCCTGGTTCCTCCCCGTCCTGATGCTGGCATCGGCAACATCGTCGGCGACCGCCGAGCCGCCGGCACCGATTGACCACATCGAGATCGCCCTCGACCGGAAGACGCTCCAACTCGTGCGTGAGCCGGGAGCGACCGCGCAGATCACCCTCACCGCCGTCGGCCCCAATGGACAGCGGCGGCCCCTCGATCCAGCGGCCGCCACGCTCACCGCCACCACTACCGAGGCCAGTGGTGGCGTTGAGGTGGTGACTGTCGAACAGGGTAAAATCCAGCCTCGTGAAGGGGGCATCGCGAAGATCACGGCCACCGTGGAGCAGGATGGCGGGCGGCATTCGGCCAGCACCGACCTGGTGGTCGCCCCCTTTTACCGCGACTACCACCAGTGCCTGGTGACGAAGCTGTTCATGGGCATGGAGGGGACGCCTGTCGAGCGGCTGGCGAAAGAACCGCTCTTCCAGAAGCCGCACGATGTGCTCTGCACGTTCGAGGAGGCGCTGGAGGTGATTCGCAAGACCGACAACCTCACCCGCGGCATTCCCAAGATCATCTACCTCGTCGGCTGGCAGAAGGGAGGCCACGATCACGGCTATCCGGCCTGGGACGAGGTCAATCCCCGGCTGAAGCTGCCTCACGACGCGACGGCGCTCGAGAGCCTCCGCTGGCTCATCCGTGAAGCCCGGCGCTACAACACCACCGTCAGCCTGCACATCAACATGCTCGACGCCTACCGGCACAGCCCGCTCTTTGACGAATACGTGCAGAAGGATTTGTTTGCCAAGGACGAAGCAGGCAACCTGCTGGTGGCCGGGAGCCAGATCGAGGGGGACGACATGTACAACGTCGTCTATCCCCGCGAATGGGAGGCGGGGCTCGCGCAGCGACGAATCGACCGCTTGATCGAGATGGTGCCCGAATTGAAGGACGGTCACACGATCCACGTTGATGTCTTCATCGCCCAGCGCGATAACGGCAAGCCGGTCAGCCCCTGGCATGCTCTCGCGGAGCACGGCGGCCTGACGCCGGACAAATATGTGGAGGCGCAGCGGAAGATTTTTCATTACTGGCGCGATCGGGGCTTCGACGTGACCGGCGAAGGCATCTTCTGGGCCCACCCGCCGGGCGAGGGCTTTACCGGACTGCAGGCGATGTCGTGGTGGTATCCAGGTGACCCTGGCTACCAGATGAGAATCCCGGAGCGGCTGATGGCCCGCGGCCGCACTGACCGGGGCAGTGACGGCGATTTCCGGTTTGGCTCGAGCATGCACGGCGAGGAGATCTGGCAGCGGGATAAGGAGACGATGCCCGGATTTCTCGGGATGTTCTGCCGCACCACGCTCCCCTGGTATTTCCTCAGTCGCCACGACCGTCTCTCCTTCAAAAACGACGTGCTGACCTACAGCGACGGCGTCCTAGCCCGGGCTGAGGATGGGGTCCGCACGATCAGGCAGGGGGATTTCGTGCTCCGCGCCGATGACGACCTCTTCGTGCCGGCGCTCTGGAATCCGCGGGAGATCATCGCCTGGTCGAACGGCGGTAGCGCTGCCAGGAAGTGGCGGCTGCCTGCAGACTGGCAGGATGTGACGGCGGTCGATCTCTACCGCATCACGCCCGCAGGCTGCACGCCCCGGGAGGCGAAGGTGCCAGTTGTTGATGGCACGCTGTCTCTCACCCTCGAGAAGGAGGAGGCGGTGTCGATCGTTCCTGCCGGCACTCCACCCACCGGCACCATTCACCATCCAGGCACCGCCGATGCGGCGGTGCCCGAGCGGCCCAACGACGAGTGGCGGCTGCGGCATGGCGAAAGGGTGGCGGAGGTGCGGGGCATGACCAATGGGCCGGAGATCCTCTTCATTGGCGACTCCATCACCTCCGGCTGGCGGGATATCGGCCGGGAGATATGGGAGCGGGAGTTCGTTCCCCGCGGGGCCGCATCGATCGGCATCGCCGGCAGCCAGACGCAGCACATTCTCTGGCAGCTCGACCATGGCGCCGTCGATGGCCTTCAGCCCCGGCTCGTGGTGCTGATGATCGGCGTCAACAACGTCGTCGCCTCCCCCTCCCATTCGGCCGCCGATATCGCCCGTGGCATCGAGACCATCGTGGCCCGGCTGCGGGAGAAACTCCCGGCGGCTGATGTGCTGGTGCTTGGCACCTTTCCCAAAGATCTCCAGCCCGACAGCCCCGACCGGCAGAAGATCGCCGAGGTCAACAGGCTGATCGCTCCGCTGGCCGACGGCGGGCGGGTGCGGTTTGCCGATCCGGGCAAGCGGTTGCTCGCTGCCGACGGAACCCTGCCGGCTGCGATCTCGCCCGATGGCGTGCATCTGAGTCCGGCGGGATACCAGCTCTGGGCCGACGCGATGAAAGATCTCGTGGCCAGCGCCATTGTGCCGCTCCCGGAGCGGTTTCAGCTCCGGCCTCTGCCGGGCCACTCCGGGTGCGCGTTCACGATGTACGGCGTGCCGGGGGAACTGCCGCAGGTGGAACAGCTCGTTGCCGTGATGAAGAAAGAGCACCTCGGCAACGGATTCGATCCGGGGCCTGGCCCGGCCCCTCACGCCAAGCCGCTGTTCGATGCACTGGCCACCACGGGCTGGCCGGTCGTGAGCACCTGCTGCGCCGACATGCAGATCGACGGCGGCCGCTGCGTGCTCGGGGCCGCCGATGCCGCCGCCTGGGAGGCGATGGACCGCGCGGGAAGGTTCACCGCCGTGCAGCTCGGGGAGTGGGGCTATTACTTCCACCGACTGTCGCACAACGAGAAGTGGTGGCGGGATGTCTATGGTGCGGAGTTCGACGCCTTCAAGCACCTGATGAAACCGGCAGGGCTCAATGGCTATGACCGGCGGCCGACCAGCAAGCAGGAATGCTACGACGCCGTGGAACGGTACTTCAAAAACCGCTGCCGCGATCTGCTCGACCGGGTGATCAGCGTCAACGGCCATTCCCACTACGAGGCCTATTCTGGCGAGTGGGGAGCACGCTGCATCGGGCTGGAGTTGGGGGAGAACATCGCCTTCACGCAGTCAAAGCTGGCGTTTGCCCGCGGGGCATCGCGGCAGTGGCAGAAGCCATGGTCGGTGCAGGTGAGCCCATGGTTTGCCGGGGCCTGCACCACCAGCGGCCCGCTGCGGAGCGAAGGCGGCATGGCACGAGGGCTCGACGCCGGCCACTCGCTGAGTTTCTACGAGCGGCTCTGGCTCCACGCCTGGTTTGCCGGTGCCGCAATGGTCACTCCGGAAAACAGCATCAGCATCTTCTTCGAGCAGGCGGCAGCTCCGTGGACGCTGACCGCCCACGGCCGGAAGGCAGCCGAGGTGTTTGACTTCATGCAACGGCACGACCGGGGCGTGCCTTTCACGCCGGTGGCGATCGTGCTCGATCATCTGGCCGGCTACAACGGCTACATGGACAAACCGTGGGGCATCCTCGAACCCACCTCCGGCGACCGTCAGTTGCGGGACCTCTTCGACGCGCAGCTGTTTCCCGGTGCCGACCACATCCATGCCCCGCCCAATCGCGACAATCCCGAGGCAGCCTATCTGCGGCCCACGCCCTACGGCGAGATGTTTGATGTGCAGCTGACCGGTGCGTCAGCGGAAATGCTGGCCAGCTACCCGGTGCTGCTGCTGGCCGGTGACATCGAGTTTGACGATGCCACGGTCGACAAGCTCCGGCATGCCCTGCAGCAGGGGAGCACGTTGCTCGTGTCGCAGGCCCACCGCGAGGCGCTCGGAGCGAACTTCCAGTCGCTGGCCGCGGAGCCAGGAAAAGGACGACTCGAGGTTCTGGAATCGTGGAAGAATCCTGCCACCGGCCGGTCGGCGGCGATCTCCGCCAGCCGGCTGGAGCGGCTTGTCCGCGACCTCTTGCCGGTGGAGGTGACGGGCGATGCGATCCAATACCAGATCAACCGCACGGCGGCCGGCTGGGTGATCGAACTGGTCAACAACACGGGCGTGGCCAAGAAACCGGATCAGCCAGCGACGATTGATCCGGCCGCAGTGGCCCGCGTTGTGCTGCGTCCACGAGGGGACTATCGCGAGGCGAGGCAGTGGCGAACCGACCGCGCGTTTCCGCCGGGGGACCCCATCGTGATCGACGTGAGCCCCGGCGCAAACGCATTTGTCGAATGGCGGTGAGCCGGCGACGGTCGCCTTTCAGCCCCCGCCGGTCACCTTCATCGGCAGTGCCAGCACCTTGTCGCGGGCGGTAATGAAGAGCGTTTTGTGGTCGGCACCACCGAATGTGACATTCGTGGCATTGCCCGGCAGCGGGATCTCTCCCACCAGGGTTCCATCGGGAGCAAACACGGCGATCATCGGCTTCTTCGGCGTGGTGTAGACATTGCCATGCTCGTCGAACGCCAGGCCGTCGCAGCCATAATCACAGAACTTCTTCCGTTCGCCCAACTGGCCGGGGCCGAGGATCGGATAGACAAAGGTCTCATTACCGACCCGGTCGGAGATGTAGATCAGCTTGCCGTCGGGCGAAATGAGCACGCCGTTGGGACGCTTGAAGCCCTCCGCCACCCGCTTCACCGTCTTGCGATCGGGCGAGATCCAGTAGACCGCCTCGCTCGGCACCTCGATCTCCTCCGGCTTACGGTCGTAGGCGGGGTCGCTGAACCAGATCGCTCCGGAGGCGTCGATGAAGAGGTCGTTGGGATTGTTGAGTCGCTTGCCCTCGAAGCGTTCCACGAGCGGCGTGATCTCCTTGGTGACGGGATCGATCACCACCATGCGGCGATGCGGGTCCATCTGGCAGCCGTAGAGCTTCCCGTCCTGTCCCCAGAACAGGCCATTGGTTTTGCCCGAGGGATCGAGCCAGGTTTCCACGGTTTGCGTCGCCAACTCAGTGCCGGCTGGCGGCAGGCCACCCGCGGGAACCTTCCACATGTGGATCTTTGTGGTGCCGAGATCGCTGAAGTAGATGTCCCCCTTTGCATCGGTGGCCGGGCCCTCGGTGAACGTGAACCCCTCCGCGATGACGCGTGGCTCAGGTTTCCCGTCCACGATATCGGCCAGCGTGTCGGCATGTGCCGTGGACGGTCCGACCAGGAAGCCGATCACCAAAGCCAGCAGGCAGACAAGAGCAGACAGTAGGGCAGACAGTCTGGCCGTCAGCTGAAACGTTTGACGTGAAGCAGTCACGGTCGGCACTCCTAGGGCGAGAGAAAGAAAAGTTGAGAGAAAGAACGTTGGTCGAGAGAAAAAGAAGGACATCCTCCCCACGCACCACGCTGGCGGAAGTATAGCCAACCCTCGTTCCGGCCGCACCAGCCAGCCATGCCCAGGCGGTTGCCTGGGCGGGCATTCAGGCAAACACTTCGACATGCCGCGGTGCAGGGCTGGGGTTGCCCAGATCGAGCGAGATCAGCCGGCCGCCGCGTTTCCAGTCGGGAGGTCCGTAGCCACCCATGCCGCTGACGCGGCCATAGACCAGTTCGGTGCCCTGCCAGAGCCCGTAAAAGTTGTTGACGTGGTCGTGGCCACAGAACACTGAGGTCACGCGGCGGGATTGCGAGAAGAGTGCGAACGAGCGGCCCGTGTCGCTGTCGAAGCAGACCTTCTCTCCCCGCTGCCCGTCGGCCTTGCCCGACTCGAAGAGCGTTTGGTACTCCAGCAGCGGGATGTGGACGAACACGGTGATGGGAGCCTTCACCTCCCGCTGCCGATCGCGTTCCAACTGCCGTTCGAACCAGTTGAGTTGGGCATCCGAGATCCGTCGCGTGCTGGCGGCATAGCCCACCTGAAAGAAGAACAGGCAGGCCCGAGGCGCGGCTGCGTCGGCCGTGAGCAGATCGTAGCGATAGCAGTAGTGACGCCCCTCTGCATCGTCGATGAATCCTTGAAAACCGTGTTCCATCTTCTGTCGGATGGCGTCGAGTGGCAGTGAGCCTTCCGCCTCGTTCACAGGGTAGTCGTGATTGCCGACGCAGAGGGTCCAGGGCACGTTCAGCCCATTGATCACATCCATGCCAACCCAGTCGACGGGCTTCTTGGAATCGTTGTTCACGAAGTCGCCGGTGTGGACGATGAAATCGGGCTGCTCCTTGGCGACGATGGAACGCAGGACCTGCTCCGTGGCTCGGTTGGTCTCATCACCGGGGTGGAAGTGGGTGTCGGCAAGTTGCAGCAGTCGCAGCGGTCTGGGCCTTGCGGGGGTGAACAGCAGTTCGCAGTGATCGGTGGCCTGCTGTCGGAACAACAGGTCACCGAACCGCTGTTCGGTGCCGACGTCTGCAACTCCCCGGCAGGCGAGGAGCCCCGCGGCACCGGCGGTGACACCCTGGAGGAATTCGCGGCGTTGCACGGCATGGTCCTTTCGAGAGATGTGACGGTTGCCACGGCAGGTGCGGGCGGGAGTTGCTCAGCGGTCGATCGCCCCATCCCACCCGCGGAGTCGGATATGCAGTGTGGCGATTTTACCCATGAAATGATCCATCGAATACTTCCCGGCTGCCAGCAGCAGATGTTTCCGGGCGAGGTCGGTCTGTCCGAGGGCCTCCGCATGGAGCCCGAGATAGAGGTGGCCGTAGCAGTGGGCATCGCGGCGGGTCGCCTCCGGTGCGGAATCGGCAGCGGTGATCACTGCGTCGGCCGAGCCTGCGCCGCGGTAGAAGGCCAGGACCTCCTTCATCGGCACCCGGCCATCGTCGCCTACGGGAAGGATCGCCTGTCGGGCTGCTTCCGGGCCAGATTCGCGGGCCGCGCAGGCGAAGTGCCAGGTGACGTTCTCCACGTCCGCCGGATTGACCGTGCGATGGAGTTCGAACTGTCGTCGGCCGTCGGCAAACCGGTTGGCATAGTAGAGCGCCAGGCCTCGCTGCCAGAGGTGCGGCTCCATGTCGGGACGGGCCTGGACGAGCGCGTCGAACCCCAGGGCAGATGCCTCCGGCTTGCCGTCAAACAGCAGCCGAACAGAGTCGTCGAAGAGTTTTTGCAATGGCACCTCATCCGCCACTGCAGTTGCTCGGTAGGCATGGATGGTTGTGGCCGTTGCTAAAGCGACAAACAGTCGGCGGGGGATGGGGTGGTCGTGGGGCATATGGAGATCGCGATCGAAGCCTGATCAGGTGGGATTCGGTGCCCGGGTATTGTGGACCGAGGCTTTCAGTATCAAGCCTGTGAGCGATCGTTGCCAGCGATGTGAGACTTTATCCACGGGCTGCTATCCTTCTTTCAGGATTCTCGGAGGATTTTAAATGCCCTATTCCGCGACACTTCGGGGTCAGCACTACTCATTCCCGGATCTCCGCGACCTGTTGGCCAAGGCAAATGAGGAGAAGTCAGGCGACAGCCTGGCTGGAATCGCCGCTACGTCGCATAGTCAGCGGGCCGCAGCCAAGACGGCGCTTACGGATGTGTCGCTCGCGGCGTTCCTCGATGCGCCGCTCTTGTGCCCCGATGACGATAGCGTCAGCCGGGTGCTGCTCGACGACCACGATCGGGCGGCCTTCGCGACGATCGCCTCCTGGACGGTGGGCGAACTGCGTGACCACCTGCTCGCCGAGACAACCTCCGCCGCCGACATCGCTCGGCTCCAGCGGGCGCTCCTGCCCGAAATGGCAGCCGCCGTCGCCAAACTGATGAGCAACAAGGATCTGGTGATGGCATCCAGCCGGATCAGAAATCTGTCGCACTGCCGCTCAACGCTCGGGGCCCGCGGCGTGCTCGGCATCCGCATCCAGCCCAATCATCCGGCCGACGATGTGCCGGCGATCCTGTTGGCCACCGTGGAAGGGCTGCTGCACGGCTGCGGTGATGCCGTGATCGGGGTCAATCCCGCGACCGAATCGGTCGACACCGTGGGTGCCATTCTCCACGCACTCGACCGACTCATCACCACGTTTCAGATCCCCACGCAGCACTGCTGCCTGGCGCACATCACCACGCAGTTGGCATGCCTCGACCGGGGCGTGCCGATCGATCTTCTCTTTCAGTCGATCGGCGGCACGCAGTTGACCAACGAGAGCTTCGGCATTTCGCTGGGCATGCTCCAGGAGGGCCGGGAGCGGGTGCTGGAAGACCATCTGAAACGCGACGGCACCAGTGCCGGACGGCAGGTGATGTATTTTGAGACGGGGCAGGGGAGCAGCCTGTCGGCCGAGGCCCACTGCGGCATCGACCAACTCACGCTCGAGGCCCGCGCTCATGGCCTCGCCCGCGCGTTCGATCCGTTTTTGGTCAACAGCGTGGTGGGGTTCATCGGGCCGGAATATCTGTGCGACGAGCGACAGATCGTGCGGGCAGGGCTGGAGGATCACTTCGTCGGCAAGCTCCTTGGGCTGCCGATGGGATGCGATGTGTGCTACACAAACCATGTGGCCGCCGACCAGAACTCCGCGGAAAATCTGCTCATGCTTCTCTCAGCGGCCGGCTGCAATTTCTTCATGGGCGTGCCCGGAGGAGACGACGTGATGCTCAACTACCAGACCACGAGCTATCACGACGCCATCGCCATGCGGTCGCTGTTTGCCCTGCGACCCGCCCCTGAATTTGAGCGCTGGCTGGAGACGCAGCAGATCATGCGCGAGGGGGAGTTGCTGCCGACGAGCGCCACCAGCGGCCGGCTGCTGGCTCACGTGGCTGAGTAGGTGTGCACGATGGCAGTGGAGCTCTGCTGGGAGTGTGTCGAATGTCTGCGATGAAACGTTCGTCCGCATCAGACGCCCGCCGCGCTTCCGTGGATGATTCGTCACTGCTGGAACGCCTGGGATACGTGCAGGAACTCTCCCGCACGCTCAACGCCTTCTCCAACTTTGCCATCTCACTGTCGATCATCTGCATCCTCGCCGGTGGCATTACGTCATTCCACATTGGCTACTGCTCGGTGGGTGGGGCGGCGATCGGTCTGGGCTGGCCGCTGGTCTGCCTGTTCTCGCTGGCGGTAGCCCTCTCGATGGCGCAGATCGCCTCAGCGTTTCCTACTGCAGGCGGCCTGTACCACTGGGGAGCGATCCTCGGTGGCCGGGGCTGCGGCTGGGCCACCGCCTGGTTCAATCTGGCGGGGCTGGTCACCGTGCTGTCGGCGATCAATGTCGGCACGTTTCGGTTTCTGGTCGCCATCTGGAGGCCCGAGTGGCTGGATAACCAGGCGATCGAACTGCTCGCCGTGTTGTGCATCACCGCGTCGCAGGCGGCTATCAATCATCTCGGCATCAGGCTTACCAGCCGGCTCACCGACTGCAGTGGGTTTTTGATTCTGGGAGTAGCGGTGGCCTTGCCGGTGGCACTGGCGGTCTACTCCGGTCCATGGCAGTGGGAGCGGCTCGTCACCTTCACCAATCACAGCGGCCTGCCCATCGAGGGACCGGTCTGGCCGGTGGGCGCGTCGCTCCCGATCCTGTTTCTGCTCGGCCTGCTGTTACCCGCCTACACGATCACCGGCTTCGACGCCTCGGCCCACGTTGCAGAGGAAACGCTCTCCGCCGCCCACAATGTGCCTCGTGGAATCATCAACAGCGTGCTGGTGTCGGGGGTGATGGGCTGGCTGCTCTTGTGTGTGCTGGTGCTCGCGATGCCCGATCCAGCGGAGGGGGCACGGCAGGGCCCGCTGGTCGTGCCGTGGATCATGAACTCGGTGCTGCCGGTGTGGCTGGCCGATCTGATGTTTGCGGGCATCCTGGCAACGCAGTATCTCTGCGGCCTGGCGACCGTCACCTCTGCCTCGCGGATGACCTACGCCTTCGCCCGTGATGGTGGTCTGCCCTGCTCCCACCTGCTTCGGAAAGTCAGCATGCGATGGCGGACGCCCGTTGCCGCGATCTGGACGGTGGCCGTCGGGGCGGTGCTGTTCACGCTCAACACACCTGTCTATTCAACGATCACGGTGGTCTGCACGACATTTCTCTACATCTCCTACGTTCTGCCGATCGCCGCCGGTCTGTGGGCCTACGGCCGCTCCTGGCGGAGCTTTGGTCCCTGGCAGATGGGAGGCTGGTTCCGGCCGCTGGCGGTGGTGAGCCTCCTCGGCTGTGTGACGCTGATTCTTGTCGGCATGCAGCCCCCGAATGAGGCTTCGCTGCCGGTGGTGGCGGGGATGGGACTGCTGCTGACCGTGGCCTGGTTCGCCGGAGTGCGGACGCGGTTTCCAGGCCCCCCAGTCGCTGGCTTGGCGGAGGGAATCGAATCGTGACCAAGCCGCAGTCGAAACCGCCAGCCCAGCTTGCGTTGGGAGCAGACACTGGCCCGACGCCGGTCGTGGACACCGAACGCGAGTCCATGCTGACGGCGATCCGCGCCCGCACGCCGGCGCGACTCATGCTCGCCCGGCAGGGAGGCTCCTACACGACGCGGGTGCAGGTGGGGCTGCGGCAGGATCATGCCGCAGCGATGGATGCCGTGTGGCGTGAAGTGGTGCCTCAGGCCGACTGGGGCGCGGCGTTCTGCACACAGTGGCAGATTCTGGAAACGACGTCCGCCGCGGCAACGAAGGAGGAGTATGTGCGACGGCCCGATCTGGGCCGAATCTTTTCCGCAGCCGCGGCCGCCGACGTGGCTGCCGGCGGCCTCGCGGGAGCGGATCTGCAGATTGTCGTGGGGGATGGTCTGTCAGCGAGCGCTGCGGTGCGGCAGGTGCCGGTCCTGCTGCCACTGGTGGCGGAATTGGCGCAGGCCCAGCGGTGGTCACTCGGCCGACCGATCTTCGTGCGGTACTGCCGGGTAGGAATCCTCAACGCGATCGGCGAACTTCTCAAACCCCGGGTGGTGGTTCTGCTCATTGGCGAACGCCCAGGGCTGCAGACAGCCGAGAGCCTGTCAGCCTACCTGGCGTTCCGGCCAACAACGGGCCACACCGACGCGCAGCGGAATGTCGTCTCCAACATTCATGCCACGGGCACTCCTCCTGCTCGTGCCGCCGAGCGGATCGTGGCTCTGGCTGCGGAAATGATGCGCTGCTCCACCAGCGGACCGGCTGTCAAGGAGCAGATCTCGCCGCCGAATGCTCTACTCTCGCAACGAAGCCCGCTCGATACCCGCCCGGTCGGCGGCCGACTACGATAGCTGTGGATAGTCGTTTTCCCAGCACCACGCCCGCCACCATGCCCATCATCCGTCGCGAGTTTCTGTTGCAGAGTGCCGGTCTGGCCGTGCTTGCCACGCTGACCGCCCGTCGCAGTTGGGCCGCGGATTCTCCTCGGGCTGCCACCGAGATCATCACGAAGCTGGTCGCCGTCAACGACGCCAAGATTCCCGTCTGGCTGGCGACTCAGGAAAAACGTGCTGATCACCGCTGGCTGGGGGGCAGCATCGGCGGCAATGGCATCCACTGGGTGCAGGGTACGACCGAGATGATCAGCTCGCTCTGCTGCGGGATCTGTGCCCCCGGTTCGACCTATTTTCAGTCGCAAGAACTGGTCGAGCCGCTGCGGCTGGCCGTGGCCTATCTGCTGCGGGCACAGCATGCCGACGGCACGATTGATCTCCACACCAGTAACTTCGCCTCGCCACCCGACACGGCATTTGCCATCGACAGAATGTATCCCGTGTATCGGCTGTTCTCAGGCAGTGGCCTGCCGGCTCTGAACGAGATCGCCATCGATCTCAACACGTTCATCCAGCGGGCTGCCGGTGCCGTGGCGGTCGGCGGCATCCATACGCCGAATCATCGGTGGGTCGTATGTGCAGCGCTTGCGCAGGCCAATGCGATCGAGCCGCATCAGGCATACGTCGACCGGGCCGAGGCCTGGCTGGCGGAAACGATCGATATCGATCCCGACGGGCAGTACACCGAAAAGAGCACGCTCGGCTATTCGGCGGTGATCGATCGGGCGCTGATCACCACGGCACACCTGCTCGATCGCCCCGAACTCTACGATCCCGTCCGCCGCAATCTGGAGATGATGCTGTATTACGTCCATACCGATGGCGAGGTGGTGACGGAGGCTTCCAGCCGGCAGGATAAGTTCACTCGCGGCAGTCGCGCACGGTACTACCTGCCCTACCGCACACTGGCGCTTCGTGACGGCAACGGTCGGTTCGCGGCCGTGGCCCGCGAATTGGAGCGGAACCATGCCAATCAACTGATCGACCTGATCACCTTCCTTTCCGAGCCTTCCTTCGGCGGCGAGTTGCCTCCGGACTCGCCGTTGCCCGACACCTATGCCAAGGTGTTTTCACATTCCAATCTCGCCCGGATCAGGCGAGGAAGAACCAGTGCCACGATCCTCGCCGACAATACGACCTTCTTTTCGCTCCACAAGGGAGCAGCGGCGCTCGACGCAGTGCGGTTGGCCAGTGCGTTCTTCGGCAAGGGGCAATTTTCAAGCGACATTCTCACGGTGGAGGACGGTCGCTATGTCCTGCGGCAGGTGCTCGAGGGACCGTATTACCAGCCGCTGTCGCCCGAGCAGATTACCGCTGGCGACCACATCAGAATGGCTCCACAGGGAATCGTGAAGGGCAATCGCGCTGAGTTCCGCACCAAGAGCAACGTGCAGCGATTGGAGGTCATGATCGGGATCACGGAGCGGGACGGCATCTTCACGCTCGATTTTTCAGTGACCGGCACACCCGATGTGCCGGTGACGATCGAGTTGGCATTTCGTCACGGTGGCACGCTTGCGGGCGTCGAGCCGTTGGGCGGCAGCGGCACGGCATTCCTGCTGCCGTCAGGCACCGGCCGGTATACGGTCGGAGATGACACGATCGAATTTGGCCCCGGGAATCGGGATCACACCTACACGCAGATCCGTGGGGCGTTGCCAAAGTGGGACGGCCAGAGCGTGTTTGTGACAGGCATGACACCGTTCCATCACACGCTGTCGATCGGCTGAGAGCGGGCCCGGTCGTCGTCACTGGCCACGAGTGCAGCGATGTTGGCATCGCCTCCAGAGCTGATGGTAGTATGGATGAACGACGGTTTCCGAGACATATGTTCCTCGCGGTGCGATGCGATGTCTTCCAGCCAGCCACACGACCAGCCATCTTGTTGGAAGCGCGTGCATCCCACTGCCGTGCGGTGGGCCCTCTCGATGCTGGTGGTCGCGGGCGTGGCCGATCACATGTGGGCGGATGAATCGACGCCGGCAGCCGTCCCAATTCCTGCCGTCGATTTTGTTCGTGACATCAAGCCGATCTTTGTGCAGCACTGCTACGAGTGCCACGGTCCCGGTCAGGAACGAGGCGGCCTGTCGCTGATCGAGCGCGGCCTTGCCCTCTCGGGTGGGGACAGCGGGCCGGGACTGGTGCCCGGCTCGGCCGCCACCAGCCTGCTGCTCCACCGGGTGACGGGCCAGAAGGCACCGGCAATGCCGCTCGACGGGGAGCCGCTCTCCACGGCGGAAGTCGAGTTGCTCGAGGCCTGGATCGATCAAGGAGCAGACTGGCCGCAGATCGCCGAGGATGCCGATCCTCGCCGACTCGCGGCGGCGCAGCACTGGGCGTTTGTGCCGTTGGTCAAACCGGCGGTGCCGCCGTCCGTCGCGCCCCGGCCCAATCCCGTCACGGACGACGCTCTGGCCAGCGACGCCATCGATCGTTTCGTGACGGCCCGCCTCGAGAGTCGGCAACTTCACCTTCAGCCGGAGGCCGATCGCACCACGCTCCTTCGCCGCGCCACCTTCGATCTGACGGGGCTCGCGCCGACGCCGGAGGAGATCGTCGCGTTTGCCGCTGACACACGCCCGGAGGCGTATCCCGAGTTGATCGATCGGCTGCTGGCCTCACCGGCATACGGAGAGCGTTGGGCCAGACACTGGCTCGATGTGGTGCGGTATTCCGATTCCGGTGGCTACGACACCGACATCTACTACGAACAGGCTTGGCGCTACCGCAACTACTGCATCCGCTCCTTCCAGGAGGACAAGCCGTTCGACCAGTTTCTGAAGGAGCAGGTGGCTGGTGACGAACTCTGGCCGGAGCAGGGGGAGGCGATGGCCGATGCGGTGGCCTTGTGGACGCTCGGGCAATGGCCCAATGCCTTCGATGCTTTTCCCGACAAGCTCGCCTACGTTCGGCGCAACGACCAGGTTGTCACGTTGAGCGAAGCGATGCTCGGTCTCACCGTGGGCTGCGCCAACTGCCACCACCATAAATACGATCCGATCAGCCAGCGAGACTATTTCGGACTCGAGGCGGTGTTTGCCGGTTCGGAGACCTTTAACCGCACCACCGGCAACGTGGCGTGGGTTAACGGTGAAAAGTCGCACTTTAGGGCGCTGCGTCACGCCACGCAGCCGGTGCCGGTGCATCTGCTGCGGCGCGGCGAACTGAGCCAGCCCGCGGGACAGGTTGTCCCTTCCGCGCCGGCATTCCTACCGCACGGCGGACCGTTGTTCCCTGCGAATGCCGAGGATCCTTCCCTGGCTCGGGCCCGTCTGGCCTCGTGGATCACGGCGGCCGACAACCCGCTCACCGCCCGCGTGATCGCCAACCGAATCTGGCAGTGGCACTTTGGTCGGGGCATCGTTGCCACGCCCAACGACTTCGGCACCCAGGGAGCATCCCCTTCCCATCCGGAACTCCTCGACTGGCTGGCTGCAGATCTGCGTGACCACGGCTGGAAACTCAAACGCCTGCACCGTGCCATCATGCTCAGCCACACCTACCGGCAGGGCGGCCAGCGGGAATCGGCGGCGGTGGCGGTCGATCCGGAAAATATTCTGTTGGCCGGCTTTCCTCGCCGTCGCATGGAGGCCGAGGCGGTCTGGGATCGGCTGCTGGAGGCCTCTGGCCGTCTCGATCGACGGCCGGTCGATGAGCCGTTCGTGCCACCCCTCACCGATGAGGAATTGCAGGGGCTCTACGACATCAACGGCAAGCCGCGGGAATTCAAATGGAAGACCACCGAGGCACAGAACCGGCGGGGAATCTACATGCTCAACCGCCGATCCTTTCGGATGCCCCTCCTGGAGGCCTTCGACCAGCCGCCCAACAGCGTCAGCTGTCCCGTGCGGCAAACCTCTACGGTGCCGGGCCAGACGCTGGCCCTGCTCAATGGCGACCTTCCCATCGAGCAGTCCATGGCGATGCAGGAACGGCTGGCTCGTGAGGAGCCCGACTCCATGGAGCGTCGGCTCAAGCGGGCCTGGCTGCTGGCATTTGCCCGTCCGATTCGACAGGAGGAGTTGGCCCTCGCCCGCCAATTTCTCGATGCCCGCCCCGAAAAGCCCGCTGCCGAGGTCTGGACAGAGCTTTGTCTGGCGCTGATCAACGCCAGTGAATTCGTGTATGTAGACTGATTTCTGGAGTCGCGTCGGCCTGGAGTGCCTGCGCTGGCCTGGAGGTGGTGCCATGTTCTGCCAACCCGATCGACCGCTCAGCCGCCGCGATCTGCTCGCTCAGGCGGGGCTGGGGTTTGGCGCCCTGGCGGCCCTCGGCGTGCTGGGCCGGGAGGGATTGGCCGCCCATGCCTTGGCTCCTCGCGCTGTGCACCACCGGCCGCGGGCCCGCGCGGTGATCTCGCTCTTCATGCATGGCGGTCCCAGCCAGCTCGACACGTTTGATCCAAAGCCGATGTTGGCACGCTATGCCGGCCAGACGCTGCCGGAGAGTTTTGGGGATCTCAATCTTGAGTTCACCAAAACCTCCACGGCCAAGGTGCTCGCCAGCCGGCGCACGTTTCACCGTCACGGCCAGTCGGGCCTTGAGATATCCGATCTCTTTCCGCATGTCGCTACCCATGCCGACCGTCTCGCGGTGGTCCGCAGCTGCTACCACACCGAATTCAATCACTCACCCGCCCTCTACCTGATGCACGGCGGCAACCGGCAGATGGGCCGGCCAAGCCTGGGAGCCTGGTGCACCTATGGCCTGGGGTCGGAGGCAGAGGATCTCCCCGGCTATGTCGTCATGCGCGACGGACCGCTGAAGGGGGGCCCGGAGACGTATGCCGCTGGATTTCTGCCAGCCGTCCATCAGGCGACGGAGCTGCGGAGCGTCGGCGCTCCCATCCTGCATCTGAACAAATCCTCCATCGCTCCCGATCTCGATACCCGCACACTGCTGGACTTCACGCAGGCGCTCAACCGACAGCATGCGGCGGCCCGGCCTGACGACGATCGCCTGTCAGCCCGCATTGCCGCTGGCGAACTCGCCTTCCGGATGCAGTCGGCGGCGCCGGAGGCGATCGATCTGGCTCGGGAATCCGCGGCCACCCACCGGCTCTACGGCCTCGACCGCGACGAGACTCGCGGCTTCGGCACGCAGTGCCTGATCGCCCGCCGGCTGGTGGAGCGGGGAGTGCGGTTTGTGCAGCTCTACCACGGCTGCGGCAATGTGGGCTGGGACACCCACGGCAACAACGACGGCCAGCACCAGACCAATGCCCTGCAGACAGACAGGCCGATCGCCGGATTGCTGGAAGATCTGGCCGCCCGCGGTCTGCTCGACTCGACGCTCGTGCTGTGGGGCGGGGAGTTTGGCCGCACGCCCACCTCCGAGGGCTCGGACGGCCGCGATCACAGTCCGTATGGATTTTCAGTCTGGCTGGCCGGCGGCGGCGTCCGCGGTGGTATCACGCATGGCGCTACCGATGACTTTGGGTTTAAGGCGGTGGAGGATCAGGTGCCGATCCGCGACCTCCACGCCACGATCCTGCATCTGCTGGGACTCGGTCACGAGGAGCTCACCTATCTCTTTCAGGGCTTGGAGCAGAAACTGACCGGGGTTGAACCGGCGCAGGTGATCCGCCAACTGCTGGCGTAATTCCTGCCGCGGAGTTGCGTTGGTGGTCGGTCGCCGGATTGTCTTGCGTCACTCTCCGCCATCAACCCGGGCTTCCCAGACAGTCCCTCAGGAAACGTCATGCAGCTGCCGTCCACCTTCCCCACGTTGGTGCCCATGCCCTCCCAAAGCTGCCGCGCATCTGCCGCGTGGCAAAAGCTCGGCATCCTGCTCGGCGTGCTGGCGACGTGCTGGTGGTGCGCAACGACAGGCTGCGCGGTGGCCGACGAGCCTGCGGCAGGGCCCTCTGTTGCTGATCTGATGCGCGACGTAAAAGCCCCGGAGGGATTTGAGGCAACGGTCTTTGCCGGGCCCGACCTTGCGAGGTATCCAGTGTTTGTCGCGGCTACGGTTGACGGCACGCTGTTTGTCTCCAGTGACGGCAATGGCTCGCTCGATCGGGAGCCGCACCGCGGGCGGATCCTCAGGCTGCGTGATACCGACGGCGACGGAACCGCGGACGAGGCGCGTGAATTCGTCGCCGATGTCGACAGCCCCCGCGGGCTGGTGTGGGTGGACGACCGACTGATCGTGCTCCACCCGCCCCACGTCACCGCGTTTCAGGACACCGACGGCGACGGCATCGCCGACTCACAGACCAGGCTGGTGAACGATCTTGGGTTTGGGTTTGCCGATCGCCCCGCCGACCACACTTCGAACGGTCTGGCGCTGGGGATCGACGGCTGGATCTACGCCGCGATCGGTGATTTTGGATTTCGCGACGCCGTGGGGAGCGACGGCCGCCATCTGCACCTCCGCGGCGGTGGGATCGTGCGGTTTCGTCCTGACGGCAGCTGTATCGATCTCTTTGCTCGCGGCACCCGCAACAATCTCGAGGCGGCCGTGGGGCCGCTTCTGCAGATGATCGCCCGCGACAACACCAACGACGGCGGCGGCTGGAACGTGCGGCTGCACTCCTTCAGCGGTCTCGAGGACCATGGATATCCGCGGCGCTACCTTCACTTCGCCGACGAGATCGTGCCGCCCCTTGCCGATTATGGTGGCGGTTCCGGTACCGGGGCCTGCTGGATCGACGAGCCCTGGATGCCGGCCAGATGGAACGACGCTCCGTTCACCTGCGACTGGGGTCGCGGCCTGATCTATCGCCATCCTCTCACGCCTCAGGCCGGCGGCTTCACCGCCGGGCAGGAGGAATTCCTTCACCTCACCCGCGTGACCGATCTCGATGCCGACGGCGTAGGCACGATCTATGCCGCCAGCTGGCGCGATGGCACGTTCACCTGGACCGGTCCGCACGTCGGCTTTGTCGCCGGGCTGCGGCCGACCGGACGCACCGCCGCCGCAGCGCCCGATTTCACAGGCGCCGATGTCTCGAAGCTGTGTGAACTGCTGGCCGGCCCCAGCCACCGGATCCGCCTGGAGGCACAGCGACAGTTGCTGCGACGTGGAGTCGATTCAGAACTCGTTGGCAGGCTTGAGGCACAGGCCACCGATCGCGAGGCGGCACCGGGACCCCGGGTGGCGGCGGTCTTTACGCTGGCACTTGGGGGCGAGGCGGCTGCTCGGACTGCGTTGATTCGCATGGCAGCCGATCCCGTGATCGCGCCGTTTGCCATTCGGGCGTTGGGCGATCAGTTCACAGCGACTCAGCCGGCCGATGCAGGGTCACAACTGCCGCTGAGTAAAGATCTGCGACAGACACTCATCGCGGGCTTGGGGGCCGCCGATCCGCGAACGAGACTGGAATCGATCGTGGCGCTGACGCGGTCGGGCGATGGTTCTGCGGCGGCGCTGCTGCTGCCGCTGGCGAAAGACCCCGACGCGCTCGTCGCCCACACGGCGATCGAGGGGGCGGTGCGACTGGGAACGATCGATGAGCCGCGGGTGTTGGCATCCTGCGAGGCGGCTTTGGATGCACAGGGCACCACCGCCATCGCGGCCAGGCTGGGGGCTAGCCGCGTGCTCGGGGAGCTCCACACTCCGGCCGTCGCCGCGATGGTCGTCTTCCGCCTCAAGCAGTTGCAGGACCAGAAAGGGAGCTCGACAGAGAACGGCGATCTGCGGGAGGCACTGCTATGGTCGGCTTCCCGTCTCTATCGCCGCGAGGGAGCCTGGCCGGGGGAGTCGTGGGGTGGCCGACCCGATGCCCGCGGTCCCTATTACGCCGCCGAGGAATGGGACGCTTCGCCGCAACTGCTTGAAGGAATCGTCAACGCACTCGCCGGCGGGAGCATTGCAGACATGCCCACGCTGGGCCGCATTCTTGGGCTCCATCGGACTCCAGCCGACAGCATCGTGCCGGTGCTGACCGACTGGGCTGCCCGCGGGCCGCAGGGGCAGTATGCACTGGCCACATTCTTGGACGTAGAGGGCTCGTGGTGGCCGCAAGCAACCGACCTGCTCACATCGTTCACACAGCAGGAGGACGTGGCCCCGGCGGAGCGTGTGGCGGCGATTCGCGTTTTGGCCCGCTCCGACGATGCAGCCATGCTCGGCCCGCTCGTGGCCGCTGCCATGAAGTTGGAGCCCACCTCTGCCGAGGCGGCCCCGTTGCAGCAGTTGGCGCGGCAGTTGGTGCGGGAGAGTGCGGCAGCCGCCGCCGATCCACTGGCCGCGGAAGCACTGGCCGAAGCCGGCCCACGGCAGCGGGAAATCGTCGACGATATTCTGCTCACGGTGGCGGCATCGAGTAGTGCCAAGAGCGCCGTGCGGGCGCAGGCGGCAGCGATTCTCGATGCGGCCTGGCAGGCAGGGCCAGAGCGGCGGCTGGCGCTCGTGGCGGCATGCGTGCGGACAGGGTCTCAGGTGCTGGCCGGCAAACTCCTGGCCGCTGCCGAACAGTCGGATGACAGCCCGCTGCAGGCCGCCGCTGCCGAAGGACTGGCGAAGCTCGGCATCGACGCTGAGGCGCTCCGTCGAGTGGCCGCTGATGCGGGACCGAACGTGAGCGAGCGTCCAACCGGCGCCGTGCTCGACCTGATCGATTCCCGCCGCGGCGATCGGGCGACGGGCGCGGACCTGTTCGTGGCAAAAAAATGCGTCGGCTGCCATGCCGCCGGTGTCGACAGTGCCGGGATGGGGCCGTCGTTGGCCAATGCGGCCGGCATCTACAGCCGTCGGCAGTTGGCGGAGAGCATTCTCAAACCGAACAAATCGATTGCCCAGGGCTTTGCCACCACGGCGCTGGTGCTCTCCGACGGCCGGCCGCTAGTGGGGTTTGTAACGAGCGAAGCGGCGGATCTCGTGGTGCTGCGCGACGGGCTGGGCGTGGAGCACCGGGTGCGGAAGAGCGACATCGAGGAGCGGTCGCAACTCCCCACGAGCGTCATGCCGGAAGGGCTGGTGAACGATCTTTCTATCGCCCAGTTCGCGAGCCTGCTCGATTACATCGAGACGCTGGTGAAGTGAACGGGGTGGCCGTGCAGCACCCTGTTGCAGACGGACGCCGCTCCGCCTCAGGCCAGACGGCGTGATTCCTGATCGAGCGCGTCCGTGATGAACCGGATCGCGTCGGGGGCCACGCGTGCTTCATATTCGTGGCAGTGATCGCCACGAGTATCGCCGCTGACCGCAACGCGTGATTCGATCAACGCCGTGTGTGGAATGCCGAGTGCGCGGAGTTTGCTCTGCAGCCGCGTGGCTCCGTCGTGCCAGTAGGGGTCGGAGGGATCACTGGCAAACCACTGGTGCCGGGGCCAGTTGAGCGGATGCACGTGGAGAATGGCTGTGTCCTGCCGGGCCCGTTCCACGTCGCCGTAGGTCTCCCACAGCGTGTCGTAATATTCACCGTCAGCACGTTCGTCGCATTCCCGCATCGCGAGATGAAAATCGATCGATGGGGCGATGGCGGCCGACACCGGAAAGACCGTGGGATGACGGTAGGCGATGCGAAGCGATCCCTGCCCTCCCATGCCGGTGCCGAGCAGGGCGATGCCGGGCGGTTTCACGCCAAAGCGCCGTTCAATTTCGACCCGCACCTGCTCCACGACGAATTGCTCCGGCGAGAATTTCTTGTCAAAGCCGGGCATGATCCGGTCGAGCCACCAGGATCGGCCCGTTCGCGGTGCGAGCGTGGGCAGTCCGGCTGCCTCGATCGAATCGCGGAGGCCAGTCGCATCGACCAACATTTGTTCGTCCACGCCATGGAGATAGACCAGCGCCCGGCCGGGCAGAGGCTGGGCAGGCTCGTAGACGTCGCAGGCATGGCCGGCGAGTGTGATCGTTGACCAGTTTGGGCGAGCAGCGGGAGGGCGCACGTGTGGAGCAGGGGAGAAGTTCATGGTGGGGGGAACGACACGGAACGGTACACTGCCGGTTTTCTCACGGGCAACCTCTGCCCTTTTCTGGCACGACCACACGGAAGTCTTCCCATGAAACGATCTGAAAACCGCGATCTTGCCTGGTGGTGCAACGAGGACTGGCTGGCTGTCATCGTCGCCACCGCCCTGATCACTGCCGTGGTGGCCGGTTGGGATGTGCGACTGCCGACGCTTCCATGGACGGGGCCAGCCGACATCGCCACCGCTTTTTCGACTGCCAATCTCGAGGCCATCGCCCGCATCTCGCTGGTGCTCATCCTCCTGGCCACGGCAGCTCTCGCTCCCGGCCTGGGGCTTTTGAATGCACGGCGACTGCCGGCATTGGCAGGTGGTATCGGCCTGATGTTCCTGCTCGGATGGCTGGCGATCTGGCTGGCGGCCAACTCCCGGGCCAAGTCGCTGGGGATTGAATACGTCATCTGGGCGTTGGCGACCGGCATGCTGTGGCGGCAGGTGCTACCGGTTCCGTCGTGGCTGTCGGCCGCCATCCGCACCGAATTCTACATCAAGGTGGGGGTCGTCATTCTGGGCTGCGGCATTCTGTTCCCCGAACTGCTCAAAGCAGGTGTCCCCGGACTCATCCAGGCAGCCCTGGTGATTCCGGTGGTCTGGCAGGCCACCTTTCGCCTGGCGCGACGGCTTGGCGTCGACGATGAGTTTGGCGTGATGATTTCCAGTGCTGTTTCCATCTGTGGCGTTTCCGCTGCGATTGCCGCCTGCGGTGCCATCGATGGCGACAAGCGCAAGCTCTCGTATGTCACCTCGGTGATCCTGCTGTGCGCGGTGCCGATGATGCTGCTGATGCCGTGGTGCACACGGTTGCTGCACCTGGCCCCGGAAGTGGCCGGGGCCTGGCTCGGCGGCACGCTCGACACGACGGGATCGGTGCTGGCAGCCACGGAGCAGATCGGCGAAACGGCATCGCGGACCGGCACCGTCGTGAAGCTCTCGCAGAATGTGTTCATCGGGATCGCGGCACTGGCGATCTCGCTCTGGTGGACAATGCGCGACGGAGGGGATACGACGACCGCCCCCGGCCTCGGCATCCTCTGGGAGCGTTTTCCAAAATTCGTGCTGGGGTTCATCGCCGCATCGCTGGCATTTTCCTTCGTGCTTCAGCCCCAGACGGCAAAGTCGCTCGACAAGCCGCTCAAGGGGCTCCGCGAGATCTGGTTTGCGGCTGCGTTTGTCTCCATCGGACTGGAAACTCGATTTGGTGAACTCTTCAAGCTCGGAGGCGGCCGGCCGGCCCTGGCCTTTCTTGGCGGGCAGGCCGTGAACATCCTCTGGACGCTTCTGCTAGCGGTTCTGCTGTTCGGTGGCTGGCTCTGGCCAGCCTGAGTGCAGCCAACGGCTGCCGCACGGAGTGACTGTTCTGCGGAAAAGATGGATAATCAGTGGTGGTTTACCGCACCCCTTCTCTCGTTTTGTCTCGCAGCATGCACACTCTGCTCACCGCCGCACAGCTTTCCGAGGGCATCGACCGCTTGGCCCGTGATGTGCGGCAGGCCTATGGCGACTGCCCGCTCACGGTCGTCGGCGTGCTCACCGGCAGTGTCGTGGTTGTCTCGGACCTGATCCGCAGGCTCGAAGGGCCCGTGCGGCTTTCGATGGTTTGGGCCAGCAGCTATCGCGGCACGGCGACGCGGGCCGGCCGTCTCGATCTGCGTCTCGACCTGCTGCCTGACCTGACCGGTCAGCATGTGCTCCTGGTGGACGACATTTTCGACAGCGGGCGGACGCTGGAGGCGATCCTCGCCGACCTGCGGGGCAGGGGAGCGGCGAGTGTGCGGTCGCTAGTGCTCCTGCGGAAGCAGGGCCGGGCAGAGGTGGCGATCGAGCCCGACTTCGTGGGCTTCGACATCCCCGACCTGTTCGTGGTTGGGTATGGCCTCGACTACGACGGTGCCTGGCGGCATCTTCCCCACCTCGCCGTCCTCGATGCCGACGATATTGTCACGGGTGGTGCCTCCACGGCCGACTCGCCCGGCTGAGACGGTCTCGGACAATCAGCCCAAGTCGGCATTCTCGGCGATTTTGTTGTCGGGTATGGTTTCTTCTGCCATGAGACACGAGCAACGATGAGATCTATGTCCGACGACGCTGCAAACCTTCCTGCCGCCGCGATCTCTCCACGTTCCGACAGCCGGCGGTCGATCCTGATGATCGCGCGGGGTCTCGATCCCATCGGCACCGGCCGGCAGATCGAACTGGTCGCCAATGGTTATCAGACCGCGGGCTGGAATGTGCATCTGGCTGTGACCACCGCGGGTGGTGCCGTCGCTTCTCGATTGGCACGCGCCGGCGTGACCGTGCACCGGCTCTCGTCGCGACCGACCGTCGACGCTGCGACAGTCGTCAAAGTGATCCAACTAGCCCGCAGGCTCGGGCTCGGCCGCTCCGATGTTGTGCTTGCCTGGGGGCGTTCACAGACGCCACTGGCCGCCGCGGTGAAAGTGCTTGTGCCCACGATCCGGTTCATCAGCCATCTGGCGGCGGGACCACGCGGAACGATCACCGGACTGGCACTCGGCAAGGCCGATCGGGTGATCGCAGCGTCGCAGGCGGTGGCGGCAGCATGCGAACGAGCAGGGGTGGCGAGCGGAAAGATCGACATGATTCCGCCGGCGGCCACTGCGGCCGCGGCCGCCGGACTCACTCGCGCGGAGATCGCCAGTCGTCTGGGCCTCAACCCCGGCACCATCTGGACGCTCTGCGTGGCGCCTCTCGTGCCGGAGGCGCGGCTCGAACGGCTGCTCTGGGCGATCGACCAACTGGGGGTCGTGCACCGCCGGCTCGAGCATGTGCTCGTGGGAGCCGGACCGCTGCGGGCCCGGACGTTGAGGCGCGCTCGTGTGCAACACCTTGCCGAACGACTTCATCTTTTTCCGCATCTCGACTGCCTGCCCGACCTGCTGCGGGAGGTGCGGCTCGTCTGGCAGTCGGGAGAGGTCGCCTGCGGCGGCGCGATTCTGGACGGGATGGCCCTGGGCATCCCTGCGGTCGCGGTGGCGAGCGACTCGGCACGGCAGTTGATCGTCGATGGCGAAACCGGTCGGATCGTGACGGCCGAGCCGGAGAGCGATTTTCCACGGCGGTCGCTAGGCATCATCGAGGATGACGACCTGGCTGCACGATACGGCAATGCTGCTCGAGCGCGAGCCGTCGCCGAGTTTCCAGCAGACCGGATGGTCGCGGCGGTCATCGCGGCATGCGACGGATAGATCGTATAGAGGTTTACTCAAACGGCTTCTCGAAACGTCGGAGGAGCCGGGGGTCGGGGGAAGCCGAAGCGAGTTGGCGTATCCTCGCCCCGAGTCGGAGGCTTTCACCGCCCCCGGCGGCTTGGGCCACGTGGCACCGACACACTATGTCCTAACTGGCCTCAACCCTGGCGGCGAGCACACGGCCGGCCGGTAGCGATCGCAGTTCGCCGTCTTCCGCAACGAGAATACCGCCCTTGAAGACCTGCGCCGGCATCGCAAACATCTGCGAGAGATCGGGATCGGGGCGATAGACCGTGATGTCGGCATCGGCCCCGACGCCGAGGTGTCCCTTCTGTGGAAGCCCGGCAATCCGCGCGGGAGCTGCCCGCGTGATGATGCAGAGCTCCTGCAGCGAGTATTCGCGGGTGATTCCCGCCAGCGGGCTCCGCTTCCGCACGGCCGGATGGATCCGCGCGAAGGCCTCGCGGCGAAATGCCGCGTCACCCAGCAGCCGCATGAGATGCGGATAGGCGGTGAAGTGTGCGCCGTTGGGATGGTCGGTCGAGAGCACCAGCCGCCAGGGATCGGCGGCCGTGAGAAACCATTCCAGGCCGATGGCCCATTGCCAGGCATGGACGAGGCTCTTCTCCCGGTAGCTGATCGGCAGCACACCGCAGCCCCCTTCGAGATGCAGGTCGTGCGACATCCACGGCACACCGGTGGCATGGGCCAGGTGCTCGGCGGCCGCTGAGTCGCCCGTCATCGCCACCGTGTCGCCGAAGAGCACCTGCCCGACGTCGAGCGTGAGTTCCGGGTGCGTGTTGAACCACTCGACGACCGGGGCGACCCCCGAGCCGAACGTGTCGGCGTCAAGATCGCCGCCAGTGTAGCTGTGAAATTGCACGTGCGCCAGATGCGCCGGAATGCCGTCAAACGTCCGCATCGTCTCCAGCAGTGTCCGCCAGTTGCCCGGCAGGCCGAGGTTGGCGGTGTGCACATGGAGCGGGTGCGGCAGTCGAATCGCCTGCACCGCCCGGGCCAGTCGCTCAAGAAGCATGCGGCCGGTGAGTGCCATGCCTGGCAGCGGCGTGTCGAGATCGCGGTGGTCGCCGCGTCGGCCCCGCTTCCAGAATGCCGGACCACCCGGATTGGCCACCTTCACCGCCCAGCCCTGACCAGACCGCACCGCGTCGGCCACCAATCGTTGCACCTCGCGGCCGGTGTCGTCGCGGTCGAGGGCTGTCAGAATCTCGGCGTCGTCTGCCGCCAGCAGGTAGATCCCCTTGTCGAGGATGGGAAGCTCGGCGAGTTCGAGGTGGGCCACGCCGGCGGCGGCGGTAGCGATCGCTGCATCGAACACCGTCGTGTAGCCGAGCGCCGCATAGAGCGCGCCTGTGGAGTGGATCGTGGGCACGGCGGCAGGGGAACGACGGGCGAGGTGCGGGGCGATGCGCCGCCCCGCATTCACCTTGGGGCCGGCCACATGACTATGGAGGTCGACGCCGCCGGGCATCACGACACGGCCGCGTGCATCAATCTGCACGAAGTCCTGCGGATTCGCAGGGGGTGCAATGATCCGGCCGTTCTCCACCCAGAGATCGGCGACGACACCGTCACGGCCGTGAGCGGGATCGTGGATCGTGCCGCCCGCGATGACGAATTGGCGAGAGTCGGTCGAACGGTCGTCGACGACGGAGGTCATGCTCATGGCCGGCCTCCAGCAGGGGGCATGGCGAGCGCGTGCCGCACGGCGGCGGTGAGATCGACGAGCAGTTCCCGCATCTGGGGCGCGGTGGATGACTGACAGGCCGCCAGCACGACACGCCGGCCATCCTCACGGAGCATCGTGCCGCTGGTGGCGATCGTTCCGCTGGCGCAGCGGAGTTGGAGCGTGTGTCCGAGCGGCCGCGGCAGTGGCTCCGGGGCATCGCAGAGGCGGACCAGCGAGAGAGCATCGCCACGAGCCACGATGGCCTGTTCGAGTGGGCCGCTCAGCCGCCCCAGGACAACGACGGCGTCCACCTCACTTCGTTCGATGAGCCGCCAGGCATCCGACTCGGCGGGCAGAAACCGGCTGCCCATCCGATCGGCACGGGCAATGCCGCCGGCCGCACCATACCGCCACGTGCAGACCGTCGCAGCACCAGCGACGTTGGCACCGCTGCCTGCCAGGCCCGAGCCGAGCGGAATCTGGAAGGCGGGCTTTTCATGCGCGATCGTTCGGACCAGATGCACGATGCTCCAGGACTCCAGACCGACCGGATCATCGCCATCGTTGGTGACGATCGCCACGCAGCCGGCCGAGTGAATCACTTCGTGCAACTCCGTGCAGACGGCGGCCAGTCGCTCGTCGAGAGAGTCGGGAACGTGTCTGCCGGTAAGCCGCAGTTGCAGGCAGCGGGCGGCTTCCACGGCACGATCGGGAGCGAGCGCCAGGTGACGATGGGGGGCTGCGTCGGGCAAGACACTGTCAGGGCCGACCGCAACCGTCCGACGGCGTGCTCCATTGGCCAGCGGAGGATCCACGAACCGTTCGATGAACCTGGGATGGGAACTGGCAGGATTGCATTCCCAGAAGATCACGAGGTCGGCCCGGTCACGGAGTTCCTCCCAGGCGGCGGTCACCTCGCCGGCCCGCGCGATCGTGGGCCCGGCGGCCCGGGCGGATTCGGGCAGGCCGGCATCGACCGCGGCGCCGAGAAGTTCGGCGAGGTCACAGGCGGCGGTGATCGCCTCCAGCGTGCCGCCGGTCAGACCAGTGACGAGCACGCGTCGGGCCGACGAAAGCATCCCCACGGCCCGCTCCAGGGCAGTGCCTCGGGCCAGCGGCAGGCCGTTCTCCCACGCCTCCGAAGACTGGCCACCCGCGGGCCGAACAGGGTTGGAGGCGAGTGCTGCGAGGATCGCCTCGCGGCCGGAGAGGCACGCTCCATCCACGCGGTCGCCGAGGATCAGGATGTCGTCGCAGAGCAGCGGGCAGGCGGTGCAGACACACCGCATTGCATCCGTTCCGCTGGAATCTGGCGACGCCTGCTTCACGACTTCGGCAGCACCCAGATGTTCCGGTAGCGGACCGGATTGCCATGGTTCTGAAGATAGAGCGGGCCCTTCGCCGCCTCTTGCTTCAGGGGGCCGCCAGGCGTGATTCCCGGTACTTCGACGTTATTGTGAATGACGGTGCCGTTGTGTCGCACGGTCATCCGGGCGTTGGCCACCTTCTTTTCGCCTTCAAAACGCGGAGCGGTAACGTCGATGTCGTAGGTCTGCCAAGCCAGAGGCGGCAGGCACATGTTCACGAACGGAGCAGCAGCCTGATAGATGCCGCCGCACTCGTTGTCTTTTCCTTCCAGGCCGAAACTGTCGAGCATCTGCGTTTCGTAGGAGCCCATCAGATAGGCGCCGCTATTGCCACGGCCCTGCCCGCGATCCTTGGGCTGGTAGGGCAGGCGAAACTCGATGTGCCAGCGGGCGTCGCCAAAGCTGTCTTTGGTGGTCACGCCCTCCATCAACAGACCGTCTTCCGAGACACGGCCGTCGGCGAGTTTGGAGGTGTCGGTGCTGGTGCCGGTGCCGTCATAGATCACGATTGCGCCCTGCGGCGGCTTTTCGCCAAGTGTGGTGCTGCTGCGGTTTGCCTTGGCAAACCTGCCGACCTCGCGGCCTGACTCGGCGAACGTGATGAACTCGCCCTTTCGGATCTCTGCCAGATGGGAGTTGCCTTCCCAGTCAACCGCCTTGATCTTCACCACAGCGGCGTCGCCTTCCCCCTCGCGGACGCCCGTGCCTTTGACCTTGTTCGGTGGCGTCCAGCCGTCACCGGGCAGTCCGCCCGGATAGGCGACCACGTCGAACTTCCCGTCGCCCAGTGCGATCACCTGCACGCCGATGGGCATCGGCTGCCCT
Source organism: Planctomycetaceae bacterium (assembly GCA_947449135.1). Taxonomy (GTDB): domain Bacteria; phylum Planctomycetota; class Planctomycetia; order Pirellulales; family UBA1268; genus CAMCQY01. The sequence goes on from CANFQO010000002.1 coordinate 50,809, forward strand.
TGAGCCGTGATCGTGCCGGAGTATTCCCCCTGAAACGGGAAGTCGGTGTCGGTCTTCGTGGGGTCGGCATACGCCGGATTGTCCGAGGGAGCGGCGATCACGACAGGCAGGCGGGTGACACTCAGGCCGACGAGCAGGCCGGCGGACAGCACGAAATGGATAAACCGTTGCATCACGAAACTCCTGGAAGGGGGGAGCGACAAGTATGCGCCAAAATCGCAAGGGATGGGAGGGAATGCCGAAAGCCAAGAAAGGACCGCAGGTTTTCAACGCGTGGGATCGGCCGCGGGACATTGGATGCGCTCGACGCGGCCCACGACGAGGCCGTAGCAGATGGCGCCGAGGATGGCGGTGATCCCGATGTAGGTGATTGCCGGCCGGAAGTCGTCGCCCTTCACCAACAGGCCAATCACGATCGGCACGGTCACCGACGCGAGATTTCCGATGAAGTTGAACATCCCTCCGGTGAGCCCGATCAGGCGTTCTGGTGCGATGGCGGAAACCAGCGACCAGGTGATCGATGCCAGTCCGTTGCCAAAGAAGGCGACCGCGAGGCAGGCGATCACAAGCGCGGGGCTCTCCACATAATTGGCGCCGATGATACTCGATGAGATCAGGAGCCCCGAGATGATGGGCAGTTTGCGGGCGACGCCCAGGGAGTAGCCGCGGCGCACCAGCAGGTCTGACAGCAGACCCGAGCAGAGCACTCCGAGGAAGGCGGCGAGAAATGGCACCGCGGCGAGGAAGCCCGCCTTGATGAAGTCCATCCCGCGATACTTCACGAGGTAGGTGGGAAACCAGGTGAGAAAAAACCAGAGCGTGGAGTTCAGGCAGAACTGCCCGAGGTAGATGCCCCAGAGTTTGCGATTGTTGAGTACGGCGACTAGGTCGCCTGATCGGAAGGCCGATCGGCTGCGGTTGCGCTGATCAAGATCGACGAGGCCGCCACCCTGCTGGATGAGCGCGATCTCCGCGGCATTGGCACCGGCAAACTCCTTCGGTTCGCGGTAGACGGCATACCAGATCGCCGCCCAGAGAATGCCGACACCGCCGGTGATGACAAAGACCATCTGCCATCCAAACGACTGCTGAAGGGCCACGAGCACGGGCGTCAGGAAGGCGAGGCCGACGAACTGCCCCGAGGTATAGAAGCCGATCGCGGTGGCCCGCTCCCGTTCGGGAAACCAGGTGGTGACCACGCGGTTGTTGATCGGATAGGCCGGTGCTTCGAATGCTCCCACGGCCAGCCGTAGAACGATCAGACCGATGATGTTGCCAACAAAGCCAAGGCCGATGGTGGCAAGCGACCAGAGTGCGATCGCCGCTGGATAGAGGATCCGCGGCTGCACCTTGTCCACGAGCCAGCCGCCGGGCACTTGCAAGGCTGCGTAGGTCCAGCCGAAAGCGGAGAGGATCAGGCCCATTTGGGCCGGCTCAATCGCGAGATCCTTCGCCAGCAGCGGCGCAGCCACGGAGAGATTGCTGCGGTCGAGATAGTTGATCACCACCGTCACGAACAACAGCAGCATGATCAGATAGCGAGCCCGCGAAGGCTGCGACGTGGTTGCTGTGTTCATTGGCAGGCCTGCCAGGCTGCGACGAATGCCGTCGCCGATTGCATGGTCTGTTTTGCCGTGTGTCCGGGACTGTAGAGCGACGATCCCAGCCCGAAGCCGCTGGCGCCTGCGGCGACAAAATCGCCCATCGTGTCGACTGTAATGCCACCCACCGGCACGAGCGGCACGGCCGCGGGAAAGACTGCCCGCCAGGCTTTCACCACCGCCGGTCCGATCTGCTCTGCGGGAAACAGCTTGAGCCCATCGGCGCCTGCTTCGATCGCGGCAAAACCCTCCGTGGGTGTGGCCACGCCAGGAAAGCTCAGGAGGTCGGCAGCCTTCGTGGCGCGGATCACGTCGGGATTCGCGTTTGGGGAAACGATGAATCTGCCGCCGGCGGCGGCGACGTCCGACACTTGTGAGGTCTGCAGGACGGTGCCGGCCCCGATGTGGGCCCGATCGCCCAGTTCGGAGGCGAGCAGGCGGATGCTCTCGAGAGGAGCGGGCGAATTGAGAGGAATCTCGATCAGCCGGAAGCCAGACTCGAAGAGCGCCAGACCGATGGGGATGACCTCATCGGGCCGTATCCCTCGGAGGATGGCGATCAGCGGAAGCGTGGCGAAGTGGCGATCGAGCCGAGGGTGTTCTGGCATGGAGAGGAGGATTTCCTGCGGCATTTTTCCATGGCGATGAGAAGGTGGCCGCCGCCCGATCCGAATGTGCGGAGACTAGCCGCGGCCCATCTCGGGCCTTGCGAACACCAGCCTGCCGGCAGTCGTCTGCAGGGTGCTCGTCACACTCACATGCAGGGTGCGGCCGATCTGGTCGCGGCCCTGTTCGACCACCACCATCGTGCCGTCTTCGAGATAGCCCACGCCTTGCCCTGGCTCCTCGCCGGGCTTCATCACGCGCACGTCGAGCATGTCGCCTGGCACAAATACCGGCCGCAGTGCGAGCGCCAAGTCGTTGACATTGATTGCCTGCACGCTCCGGACCGCGGCAATCTTCATGACGTTTGAATCGGCGGTGACAACCCGGCCACTGAGATCGCCGGCCATGCCCACCACCCGAGATTCGGTGGTCGCATCGGGATCGTCATCGCGTTGGGGCGGCAGCACTTCAAACTCGATCGACTTTCCTTCGCGAAGACGGGCGAGCACGTCGAGTCCCCGGCGGCCGCGGATTCGGCGAAACTTGTCGGATGATTCCGCAGCCTCCTGCAGCTCATCCACGACGAACGAGGGCACCACGAACCGGCTTTGAAAAAGACCCGATTCGGCCAGTTCGGTGACCCGGCCGTCGATAATCGCGCTCGCATCGAGCACGTTGGGTCGCAGTCCCTTCACGTCGCGGGCGAATTCGATGTATGGGATGATGAAGCGGAAGTCGTCGCGAGTCTGCAGGAGCAGGCTCGTGCAGATGTAACAGAGGATCATCCCCAACGCCGACGGCACGAGCCCCAAAAGAGGGGATGCTGGGAGCGACGCGAGCAGGGGCGTGAGGGCGAGAATGGCGACGTAGGTGAGAAACACACCGATCAGCAGGCCAAAGTAGATCGACGTGATCACCGTCAAGTCCTTGCGACGCAAGGACATGTCGATGCCGATCACCACCAGCGGCAGCACGATCATGCCGACGAGGATGATCCACGGCAGCGTTTCGGAAGTATTCCGAACGCCGGGCGATTGGAACATGAGGACCGCAATCCCCACTGAGACCATCACGAAGAGTGACCGGAGTACAACGAGAGCCATGGCAGGAGGGATGTTTTTGGGGTGGGTGTGGAATCAAGCTGTGTGTCAAAAAGGAAGACGACTAGGGTACCACACCCCCTAGGAGGCCGCGAACTACCGTCAAAATGCGCCGATCCGCAGGTCGTGGTCCCGGTCCAGGAAACGGTCTGTCATGCCGGCGATATAGTCGGCCACGCTCCGCCGCACACCAAACCGCTCGATGCGGCCGCGAAAGCTGGCCGGCATTTCGTCGGGGTGAAGGCAATACCATTCGAACAGTCGGGTCAGTTTCCGCTGTGCCGGTACGCGGACCGCCAGCACCCGGTCGCTGCGGTAGACCCGTTGGAACAGAAACTGCTCCAGGATGCGCTTGCCAGCCGTCACGGCCGGCGCGTGGGAAACGATCCGCACACCGGGCATGCCGTTGTGGCCACGAAACACCTCCCTGACCTGCGCCACCGATTCGATTCCCAGAGACGCGATGGTGGCCCGGCTCCGCGTCACGAGTTCCGCCACCTCGAACTCCACCACTTCATGCAGGGCCGCCCGTCGCAGTTCGGAGCCTGCCAGCGTCCCGTAGCGGTCGCAGGCGCGGGCGGCGGCCTCAGCCACGAGCGGAATCTCGAGCAATTCGTCCATGGTCACGAGTCCCAGTTCGACGGCGTCGTCGGCGTCATGGGTGTCGTAGGCGATCGAGTCGGCCGCATCGACTACCTGGGCTTCGAGCAACGGTGCTGGCGCCGTGCCGTCCTTCTTCCGAGTGGCTTGGGCGTCGAGCACCTCGCGGGAGAGATTCAGACCCGGAAAATTCGGATAGCGGATCTCCAGCAGTTCCACGATCCGCAAGGCCTGTGCGTTGTGGTTGAATCCACCCTCGTCAGCGAGCAGTTCCGAGAGTGTGTCCTCGCCGGCGTGCCCGAGCGGCGGATGGCCGATGTCGTGCGCCAGGGCCAGTGTCTCGACTAGGTCCTCGTTGAGGGCGAGGCTGCGGGCGAGCGTCCGGGCGATGCTCGTCACCTCCAGCGTGTGCGTCAGTCGGCTGCGGTGATAGTCGCCGTGGTAGCCGGTGAAGACCTGTGTCTTGTGAGCGAGCCGACGAAACGCGGCTGAATGGACGATGCGGTCGCGGTCGCGCTGGTAGGGGCTGCGAAACGCGTGCGGTGTTTCTGCGTGTACCCGGCCGGCCGAGTCGGCGGCGTGCATTGCCCACGGGGCAAGCAGGAGCGATTCCCGTTGCTGCCAGTCGGGAGCCGCGTGCATGCCATCGAGGCCGGCGGTCGCTGTCATCGTGAGTCCCCGTCGCACGTGTGTGTCGGTTGGTGGGGCAGGGCGGCGCCTGCCGCCACGAGCTGCTGCCACAGGCTGTCGAGCGACTGCGGCAGTACGCGGACGCCCGCGACCGTCGCCATGAAGTTCACGTCGCCCGGCCAACGCGGCACAATGTGCCAGTGGAGGTGGCCCGGCAGCCCTGCGCCAGCGACGGCGCCGAGGTTGAGGCCGATGTTGAAGCCGTGGGCCTGCATCGACCGCTCCATGACGCCGCACCACGTCACGATGCAAGTCTGCAGATCAAGGAGCTGCTCAGGCGAGAGGTCGGCAAGCGTGGCCCGATGGTCGAGCGGCGCGACGAGCAGGTGGCCATTGGAGTAGGGGAAGCGGTTGGTGACGACCACGCTCACGTGTGTGCGTGCGACCACGCCCAAAGCCCTGTCGTGCGCGGGATCCGCCGCGGCCGCCCGGCAGAGAAAGCAGCCGTGGGCGGCGCCATCGCGCCAGCGGGCGGGTTCCACCGATTCCGGAGGCACGCCCTTGTCGTGACCCTGCACATATCCCAGCCGCCAGGGTGCCCAGAGGGTTTCGTTGCTCATGGGGGGTATGGTATCCGACCGCGACCTCCTAGCCGCAACCCAGATCCGAAAGCTGGCGGCGGTTCGGGGCTGCCCATGCCCCGTCGCCGGACGTTCGCTGCGGACATCCTGTCCTACGCTCACTCGATGCTGACTGCGCTTCGGCATCCTGCCTGCGCTTGTCAACAACGCCGGCTCTCGGGACATGGGCAGCCCCTCACGGATGCATCAACCACGAAAATGGGGACGGGACCAGTAGTGTTCGGCACGATACGTGCGATGCACCGTGGGGGCATGTTTTCAACGTGCCCGGGAGTTGACGCTGCTGCTGCGTGCTGAATCCAGCCCGCCGGCTGCGGCATGCTCGTCGCCGGCGGACTTTGACGTCGTCGACTCGTGGGCAATGGCTCGCCAACTCGCACAGTCAAAGTGCACCGGCTCCTGCGCGTGCCTCCGACCGGCTCCTCAGCATCTGGAACCGTGGGGGGCGCGTTTTCAACGTGCCCAGGCTGCGCGTGTACTCACATGGGCCGCAGCACTTCCGCCCAGAGCCCGTCCGAGACGAGCAGTCCTTCTCTCGTGAGCCGCACCTGCTGGCCGTCGTCGGTGGCAAGGCCGCGGGCGATCCAGCGGCGGATTGAGGCACCGGCCACATCGTCGAGCGCAAAGCCGCTCGCGTTTAGGAACGCTTCACGGCGGAGGCCGTCCCGCCGGCGCAGCCCGAGAACGACCCGCTCCTGCGCGGCCTCAAGCGGCGTCATCGTCTCACTGTCCCCGGTGAAGTCCTCGCCGCCGAGCACCCGCCGCATCCAGGTCGTTGTGCTGCGGTGGTTGGTGATCCGTTCCCGACCGTCAAACCGGGCGGCACCTGGGCCGAACGCTTCCCATGGCTGGCAGTCCCAGTAGGTCTCGTTGTGCTGGCAGCGTCCGCCGGGCCGTGCAAAGTTGGAGACCTCGTAGTGCTCGAAGCCCGCCGCTTCCAGCCGGTCGATCGTCAGTTCAAGCATTGATCGTTCGAGCGATTCGTCAGCAGGCCGAAGCATGCCCCGGCGGCTCAGTGACTCGAACTGCGTGCCTTTCTCCCATGTGAGGCAGTACACCGACAGATGCTGCGTGCCGAGTGCCACCAGCGCATCGAGATCGCGGTCGACGTCGGCGAGAGTCTGTCCGGGGGCGGCCGTCATCAGGTCGACGCTCACCGCGAGCCCACGAGTCAGCAGAATGTCGACAGCCCGCCGCACATCGTCGGGCGTGTGATCGCGATCGAGCGCCACGAGGGTCGTCGCATCGAGCGACTGGCCGCCGAGGCTCACCCGAGTCGTGCCGCACGCCACCGCGGCCGTGGCGAGTGATGCCGTCACGTCACCGGGGTTGGCCTCAATGGTGACCTCGGCCCCCGGCAGTGGCCGCAGTCGCGTGTGGAGAATGTCGAAGAGTCGCCGGAGTCCGTCCGGACCCAAGTGCGATGGCGTGCCGCCGCCGAGATAGAGCGTGGCCAGTTCCAGGCCGGGCGATTCCAGTCGCGTCAGTTCCCGTTCGATCGCCGCGAGGTAGCTCGCGATGAGGTCGTCGCGTCCGGCCACGAGCGAGAAATCGCAGTAGCCGCAGCGGTGCCTGCAGAAGGGCACGTGCACGTAGGCGGCTCTCGGCGGTTGTTGTGTGGCCGCGTTCACGATGTCGCTCGTCGCGGTTTTCACAGCCAGATCTGCAGCCGGCCGTCGAGCATGTCAGGGAGTTTTTTGGCAAGGATCCGTCGGATGCGGTCGTCGGTGTAGCGGGTCGAGAAGTGGGTGGCGATCACCACCTCGTTGTGGAAGCGTTCTCGCCGAGCGAGGAGATCATCGAGGTGCATATGGCCAAACTTGTGGATCTTTTCCTTGCGGTGGCTGTGGGCAACGAACGTGAGTTCCGTGATCAGGATCATCGCCTCGTACATCGCCGGACAGCGGTCGAGCCCCTCGGGCGAACTGTCACCCAGGTAGGCCACGAGCGGCGTCCGCACCTCGTGGGTCACGTCGACACCAGAGAGTCGCAGGTCGCGGATCTTCTCGCCGGGGAGGCCGTGGTATTCGTGCTTGAGCTTTCGGCGGCGTTCCCAGACGACGTAGCCCACGCTTGGCAGCGTGTGGGTCGTGCCCGAGACGGTGACGACATGCTCACGCGACAGTTCGATCTCGTCGCCGGGCCGGGCAGGGAGCAGCGTGCAGGGTAGCCGGCCGCGATCGAGGCGGGAGACGGCCTTGAGCAACTTCTCGATCGGTTCGATCGCTGTCTCCGGGAGATAGATGGTTGGAGGCTCCATCTTCATCATTCGCCGCCGGGCCACGTAGACCGGCAGCGCCGCGATATGGTCGAGGTGCGTGTGGGTGATGAACCACGTGCTCGTGGCCATAAAGGCCCATGGCTGGCCGCCCAGATCGAAGCCCAGCTTCAGTTCAGGGACCCGCCAGTAGCTTTGGACGGCCGCACGGGAATAGCCCTCCACGGTTAGCCCCTTATGGATGAAGCTGCGAACCGGTGCGTTTTCAATCATGCGGTTTCTCTGGGCAGATGTGGCTCAGCCGGCTCGAGCCAGATTTCGTCGAAGATCCGGTCCTGCCGCGTGCTCAGTCGGCCTCGTCGCACCAGCTCCAGCACCGCAAGAAAGATACCCACGATTCGCGTTCGCGGCATATCCGCTTCGAAGAGTTCGGCGAAAGAGACCCGTCCCTTCTCTGCCACGACCGTTTCGATCCGGCTGATATGCACTTCGATCGGGGTGTCGTCCTGAACGATCTGACGAGGCCGACGCTTTTCCCGCTTCCGCATCACTCGCGCGAGGGCCCCCACGAGATCCCAGACGTGGACGTCGCCGATGGTGACCTCGGCTGGTCCGCCACGCGGCCCGGTTTCCTCGGTAGCGACGCGGGGAAACCGTAGTTCCCACTCCCGCGCCCGGTCCTCTAGCAGCACGGCAGCGTCACGGTATTGCTTGTATTCCAGCAGCCGCTTGACGAGTTCCTCGCGTACCGGCTCGACCGGATCCTCCGTCTCTTCGGGCCGCGGCACGAGTTCCCGGGCCTTGATCTCCAGGAGCAGGCTGGCCAGATCGACGAATTCCCCCACCTGATCGATGGCAATATCCTCGAGCACGTCGAGGTAGGCGACGAATTCCTCGGCAATCTTTGCGAGCGGCACCTGCGTGATGTCGACCTCGTGCCGTTTCACGAGATAGAGCAGCAGGTCCATGGGACCGGCGAAGACTTCGAGGGCAATCTTGAATTCCAAGCCGTTGCCTCACGCGTTGTCTGGACCCCGACAAGGGGGGCCGAAATGGCCCGCAGTCCCGCTCTTTTCCAGGCCGGACAGGGGCAGTGTGGTGGGAAACGAAAAGCCTGGCAACAGCGATCCGTCCCCCCCTTGCTGCCCTATTCCTGGGCTGTTACGATCCGGGGCTCCGAAACACGGCGTTTTTCGCCGGTGAACATACACAAAATTGTCCGGAATCGGCTCGTATTTCCGAGGTGGAAATACGTAGTGGATGCCGGACAGAGACGGAACCATTCGATGAAGACGTTCATGGCCAAGGTCGGTGAGGTAGAGCAGCGGTGGTGGCTGGTTGACGCGAGCGACAAGGTGGTCGGCCGCCTGGCCAGCGATATTGCCATGGTGCTGATGGGCAAGCATCGCCCGACCTACACGCCCCACGTCGACACTGGCGACTACATCGTGGTGATCAACGCTGAAAAGGTGCAGTTCACCGGCAAGAAGTGGCAGCAAAAGCTCTATCGCTGGTACACCGGCTACCAGGGTCTGAAGACTGAAACTGCCGAGCACCGCCGGGATCGGCGACCGGAACTGATCATCGAGGAAGCCGTCCGACGCATGCTTCCGAAGTCCCGTTTGGGCAGGGTCATGCTCGACAAACTGAAGGTGTATGCCGGCTCTGAACACCCCCATCAGGCGCAGGATCCGCAGGCGATGAAGCTTGGTCACCGGGAGATGGGAGTGGCCTAAGCCAGCCCTGACACGGCCGGAATGACCGGCAGACACCCCACGCATTCAAACGAGTCAGTCCACAACGCAACCAGCCAAGACCAGGAATTGAACCGAGGAATATGATGGCCGTCGAAACGAGCAAGAAAAGCGGATCTGCCAACCATGTGATTGCCACTGGTCGCCGAAAAACGGCTGTGGCCCGCGTGCGTCTCCGTGCCGGATCCGGTGCCATCACGATCAATGGTCGTGAGATCGAGGCCTATTTTCCTGCGATCAAGGATCGCGTGCTCGTGTCGGGGGCCCTTGAGACGATGGGCAAAGCAACGGCTGTGAATGTCGACATCACGGTCGACGGTGGCGGTTTGACGGGTCAGGCCGGCGCTTGTCGGTTGGGCATCGCCCGAGCACTCAAGGCGTTCGATGCCGAATTGGACGAACCGCTGCGTCACAGTGGCATGCTGACTCGCGACGGCCGTATGAAGGAACGCAAGAAGTACGGGCTCCGCGGTGCCCGCCGTGGTACTCAGTTCTCGAAGCGTTAAGTGCTCACGAACAGCGTTGCTTGAACCCTGGTCGCAAGGCAACAGGGTTTTTCAACGGAGCATTTGCCCGGCACGATGAAGTCGTACAGCCGCGATTGAGCACCGTTTGCGGCCGCTTTTGGCTCGCGTTTTGGCGCGGGGTAACCTCCCAGGCAACCGTTACGACCGACAGGATCGTCACGTTCGGGCCGGGAGATGATTTTTCGCTGATTTCACCCGCCTCAAACCAGAGGGCATACTTGCCCAGGAGGCGCCGTGGTCGTTCAGTCGACCGACGGGGCGATCCCTCCATGGTCGTCAGCTTGCCCCTTCTCAAGTCCTTACGCTCTACGAGGCCGTTCCATGTCGCGCGTGTCCAGTGTTCTTTTGAGCGGGCTCGTAGCCTGCGGAGTGACTTTCTTCCCGGCGAGCCAAGGCTTTGCTGCGGAGTCGGTTCGTGCCACCTCCGCCTCCACGCGGGCCTCCGCGGTACCTGATCTCTTCGAGGCGGAGGAGCAGGAGCAGATCAGCATCAAATACATCCCGAACGATTCCAGATCTGCCCAGATCATCGTGACCAATCGCACGCGGAGTCCGCAGACCCTGCGACTCCCGACTACGTTCGCCGGGGTTCCTGTGTTGGCCCAGTTTGGTGGCGGCATGGGCGGTGGTGGCATGGGCGGCGGACAACAGGGCGGATTCGCCGGTGCCGGCATCGGAGGTGGCCAGGCCATGGGTGGCGGCGGCGGCGGATTCGGCGGTCAGGGCATGAATGGCATGGGTGGTGGTGGCATGGGGCAGGGAGGCGGCGGTGCCTTTTCGATTCCCCCGGAGCGGTCCCGTGTGTTCCGCGTGCCGACTGTCTGCCTCGAACATGGCAAGCCCGAGCCTTCCAGCCGAATGCACTACAAACTCGTGAGGGCCGATTCGTTCTCCAGCGATCCCAAGCTTGCCGTTGTGCTCGAGAGCCTCGGCCGCGGAGAGCTCTCGCAAAAGGTGACTCAGGCAGCGGTGTGGCATATTGCCAACGGGCTCACCTGGGAAAAGCTGGCAGCCGAGAAAATCGACCACGCTGGCGGCATTCAGGACGAGCCGTATTTCACGCAGGCAGAGTTGTTCGCCGCCCATCGCGTGGTGGCGTTGGCAACGGAAGAGGCCCGCCGTCGGCAACCGGCTTCAGCGGGCGAATTTGTGTCGCCGGGCGAGTTGGCTCAGTAGTCGCCCGACAGATTTTCGCCTCCGGCCCGGGTCGACAGCGCCTTCCAGAGGAGGCTGTCGATGCCACTGGCTATGGAGCGGACGCTGCCGTCCATGAAGGCCGAGGACACGATGCCGGCGTGATAGCTGCGGGACGTCACGGCGGCGAGCGTGGTCTTGACGGCGTCCGTTCCCTCTCGCCTATTCGTCCAGTCGCCATCCACCAGTTTGCCGCTGATCGTGATTGGCACGAAGGTGTTCGGTGCGAACACGGTCGTGAACCCGCTCTGATTCGTCTTGCCATCGACCCATTCGGTATGGGCTCCATCCGGCTTCTCCTCACCTCCGTAAGCATCGATTGCAGCGGGCGAGGAGGGTGCCTGGAAATAGGACAAGTCGGCATTACGGCGGTACGAGGTGTAGGCCTTGACCTCGGAGAAGGCGAGTGTCTTTGAGAGTCCATCGATGAAATGGGCAGACTTGAGTTTGCCGTTCACCTGGAAGGCGCCGTCGCCGCCAGTTCTTTTGGCCGGGTCGAATACGAGCCAGGTTCCCATGTTGATGCCGTAATTGAGCGGATAGTGACGCTCGCTGCCGTCGATCAACGGCCGGTCGTTGTTTTCCGTTGGGCAGAGCAGCACCGGAATTCGCAACGATGAGATCAGCGTGGAACCATCGGCAAGGGTGGCCGTGTCGTAGGAGTTGTCCAAATTGCGGGCCACCTCAGCACCGAGAGCGAGATCCTCCACAAACGGCAACAGTCGGGTCTGGGCAGACCATACGCGGGCGTCCGAGTTTGGGTCGCCATCCCACTCGCGACTGGGAGGGTACACGCGTTTGGTCACCTCAAAATTCTGAAGGGCGAGCCCCAGTTGCCGCAGATTGTTTTGGCAGGAGAGACGCCGGGCGGCCTCGCGAGCGGCCTGCACGGCCGGAAGGAGCAGTCCTACGAGCGAGCCAATAATCGCGATAACCACCAGAAGCTCGACGAGGGTAAAGGCGGGTCGAGCCAATTCCCGGTAGGGGTGGGATTGTTCGCGATCGTATCTGCCGCGGTTCGTTTTCATCGGAGATAGGTTCGAATAAGGGCTTTAAAACTGGAGAAAGTGAACGAGTACGAAACTGAGACTCATTCTCAACAGCACTCCGGTGATTGTACGGCTGGCCTGCGGTTCGTCAACAGTTGGGTTCTGTGGTGGGGTGGCGGGGAGCGGGCGGGGGATTCATCGGGAGGCCCTCGCCAACCAGCGGGTTTTCGCGGCCGCGTCCATCGTCCTGTCGGAACGCAAGGGCACCGCAGAGTTTTCCGTGCCCCCTACACTGTTTTTTAAGAGTCGGTACAACAATCTCTAAGACCACCGGGGTTGGCACGGGGTAGGTATTCGCACCACGAGAGCGCTTCAGCAAGGAGCCAGTTCAAGTCATGCACGCAGTCACGCCAGCAGGCAACGCCCCGGCACACCGCGGCGAGAAAGAGGTCATCGTCGAAGCGAGAAATCTCTCGAAGACCTATCGCGACTTCTGGGGCCGCAGCAAAAAAGTCGCCCTCAAGCCCCTCGATCTCGAGATTCGGCGGGGTGAGATTTTTGGTCTGCTTGGCCCCAACGGTTCGGGCAAGACCACGACCATGAAACTCCTGCTCGGCCTTGTCTTTCCGACGTCGGGCGAGGCGCTCATGTTTGGCCGCGACGCCACCGACGTGTCCAAGAACGAGCGCATCGGCTATCTCCCTGAGGAGTCGTATCTCTACAAGTTTCTGAATGCAGAGGAGACGCTGGACTTCTATGGGCGGCTCTTCGACATGCCGCCGGAGGAGCGGAAGCGGCGGGCCGACTCGCTGATCGAGATGGTTGGCTTGGGGCGGGACAAGAAGCGACAACTCCGCGAGTATTCCAAGGGCATGACCCGCCGGATTGGCGTCGCACAGGCGCTGATCAACGACCCCGAACTCGTGATGCTCGACGAACCGACCAGCGGCCTCGATCCAATTGGTACTCGCGAGATGAAAGATCTCATCATCGATCTGAAACAGCGGGGCAAGACAGTGATCCTCTGCTCCCATCTGCTCGCCGACGTGGAGGACGTGTGCGATCGGATCGCGGTCCTGCACCAGGGCGAACTCAAGGAACTTGGCCGTGTCGAGGATCTGCTGCGTGTCACTGATGTCACGCAGATCCGTGCCGAGGGATTGTCTCCAGAGGCTCGGGAGGAGATTCGGGCAGTGCTCGCGCGGCATGGTCGGTCGGACGTTGAGATCGGCAATCCGCGTACAACGCTGGAGGAACTGTTTCTCGACGTCGTTCGCGATTCGCAGGCCCGTCCCGGCCGTCGTGCCCGGCAGACCGTCGCCGATGGCGGCCAGCAACAGAAGGGGTGAACCGCAGCCATGGTCTTGGAACAAGAAATTCCGAAGTTTGCTGCATGGATTGGCCCGGCGTTGCTGTGGTACGTCTTCGCCGGCGGCCTTGTGGCATTGTTCGCCGCTGCTGCCGCATGGCTCACGCAGTCCGTGCTCTATGGTCCGCTGGCAGCAGGCGATCGCGTCTACCGCGGCGTGCTGACCGGGCTGAGTGATCTGTTCGCCATGTCTCCCCGCCGGATCTGGGCCTTGGCGAGGCTGGCAATTCAGGAGTCGTTGCGTCGTAACGTGCTCGTGGCCCTCGCGCTGTTTCTTGTGATCGTGTTGTTCGCGGGCTGGTTTCTCGACCCGAAAAGCGTCAACCCGGGCAGGCTTTATCTCGGGTTCATTCTGAGTGCGACCAATCTGCTGGTCTGCCTCGTCACGCTCGTGCTCTCGGTGTTCAGCCTGCCTGCCGACATCAAAGCCAAGGCTATCCAGACCGTCACGACCAAACCCGTCCGTACGGGCGAGATCGTGCTCGGTCGCATTCTCGGGTTCTCGCTCGTCGGTGCCATGCTGCTGGCGATCATGGGAGTCATCGGCTGGGCATTTGTCGTGCGGAGCGTGAGCCACGGCCACACTGTTACCGTCGAGGACGTGATCGAAATCAAGGACGTAGGCGGGACCCTCGCCGGCTTTGAGGGACGCACGAGCCTCGATCGCGGCCATCGTCATCGGTTTGATCTCGATGCCTCCGGCACCGGCTGGACAGACACCGTTCAGGGACATCGGCATGCCGTGACGCGGTCGGCTGGAGGCGGCTACACGATCGGGGCGGCCGAGGGCTTGCTCGAGGCCCGGCGTCCCCAGCGTGGCACGCTGAGGTTTCTTGATCGGGATGGCCGACCCAGTTTGAAGGGAATCAATGTGGGTTCAGAGTGGGGCTATCGGCAGTACGTGGAGGGTGGCACCCTAGGGGCCGCCATCTGGACGTTTGAGGGGCTTTCCGAACAAAAGTATCCCGATGGTCTGCCGCTTGAGATGAACGTTCGGGTGTTTCGTACGTGGAAAGGCGTGATTGACAAGGGGATCAAGGGCAGCGTGCGGGTTCGCAATCCTGTCAGCGGTTTGCAGAGCGACCCGTTCTATTTCACGGCCAGGGAATTCACGATCGATTCGCTGCTGCTGCCGCGAACAATGGCTTCGACATCCAAAGATGGTGGTACCAGGCAGGTCGATCTGTTTCAGGACATCGTCGCTGACGGGCGGGTCGAGGTGATCCTGCAATGCCTGGAGAAATCGCAGTATTACGGTGTGGCGCAGGCCGATTTCTACCTCCGGGCGGGCAGCGGCTCTTTTGCCGTCAACTATGCCAAGAGTTGCCTTGGCATTCTGTATGCGATGATCCTGGTGACCGCGATGGGGGTGATGTTCAGCACATTTCTGAGTGGTCCACTGGCGCTGTTTGCGACACTCTCGCTGGTGATGGTCGGCCAGTTCCGGGAGTTCATCAAGCGGTTGTTCGAGAGTCAGGTAACCGGTGACGCCTCAATCGCCCCGGGTGGTGGTCCGATCGAATCGTTCTACCGGATCCTCAGTCAGGACAGCATCACGATCGAACTCGATCCCTCCGCGGCCGTACAGATCATGAAGACGTTTGACACGTTTCTCTTGGCCCCGATGCGACTGTTGGCGGCACTCTTTCCGTCGTTGAGTTCGCTCGGCACGAGTGATTTCGTTGCGCACGGCTTCGACATCCCGTTCGCCCTAGTGGCCGAACACGGCATGGAAGCACTCGGATATCTGCTGGCGTTTTTCATCGCCGGCGCGTTCTGTCTCAGGGCCCGCGAGGTGGCATCATGACTCCGACGTCGTCGTCTCACGAATTCGCCCACGGCCCTGCCGGCCAATCGGGTGCCGAAGGCCGCCGCAAGCCGCCAGCTTCATGGCTCGGCCTGCGGCCCGGCACGCTTCTGGCACTGGTGGGAATTGCCGTGTTGCTGGTGCCTCTGTCTGCCCTGAGCCAGCCTGCTGACTCGGCGAGCAAGGGTGGCAAGCTTGCCAAACTCCGTGAAGAGTACGCACTCTCACAGGCGAATCTGGGCGAGATTGATCCCACCAGCGAGTCGATGCGACTGGCAACGCTCGGGCTCAAGAACGTCGCCGTGACGCTTCTCTGGGATCGGGCCAACCACTACAAGAAGACGGAGGACTGGACGAATCTGTCAGCGGTGCTCGAGCAGATGACCAAGCTCCAGCCCAACTTCTATTCGGTCTGGGACTTTCAGGCCCATAACCTTTCGTACAACATCTCGGTCGAGTTTGATGACTATCACGATCGGTATGCTTGGGTGATGAAGGGGATTGAGTTTCTCAGGCAGGGTATTAGCTACAACCTGCGAGAGCCCCGTCTGTTGGGGCGCATGGGCTGGTTCATCGGCCAGAAGGTGGGTCGGTCAGACGAAAAGAAGGAATATCGCCGGCTGTTCAAGGCGGACGACGATTTCCATGAACGCGACCGGCCCGGCCGTACCCTTCCTGAGCGGGACAACTTCCTCGTGGCCCGCGAGAAATACATCGAGGGGCAAAAGATCGCCGACGGCGGCGCTCCGTTGAAGACCACCGCTCTCATCTTTCACAGCGAACCCATGATGTCGGCCATCAACTACGCAAAGGCGTTGGAAGACGATGGCACGTTTGGCGTTGCTGCCCGCGACGCTTGGAAGCTGGCAGGCGATGAGATGCGCCGGTTTTCAGTGCGAGAAATTCCCACGACCTGGGAGGTGCCAATCCGGCTCGGTATGCGCGAAGCGGAGATGGCCAGGGCCGAACGACTTTCGGAGGAGCTCGAGCAGCTCCTCCCCGGACAATTCAAGGCTCTCGAAGAATCGAAGCGTGCCGCGTTGACGGCCGAGCAGCAGGCCGCCCTTGATGTGCCTCCGATGGAGCGAACCGATGAACAGCACAAGGCAGCGTTCTTTGCGACGCAGTCGATGCGGGTTGATTGGCCCATGGTGGTGCGGGAGGCACCGGCCGATGTTCGTGTTCGCGCCAAGGAGCTTCTCCGACAGTGGAGCGAGGCCGTGGAGACCGCCGAAATCATCGATCGCTATCGGTTGATCGTGAACTTCGACGTCTGGCGTGCGACCTGCGAGGCGGAGATCACCGAGCCGGGAATCAGGGCCCGGGACGCCGTGTGGAGGGCGGAAAAAGATTTCCAGAACGCGAAGCTCCAGCCCGCCAAACTGGCGTTCGAGGAGGCCTTTGCGGCCTGGCGGGAGGTGTTCGATGCTTCGCCTTTGCTCCGCGCTGACGACATAACGCAACGGGACATCACCGATATCGTTGCCCGCTACCGCAAGGTTCTGGAGCAGCTCGACGAGCCGTTTCCGAACCCGTTCATCCTCCAAGACATGCTCAAGTGAACATCTCTCGAGGAAGGGGTCGAAGCCCTGGGAAATCAGACCTGGGCGTGTGAGCCCGCGTTGCTTGATTTGGTGGGACACATGGCTTGGTCGTTGGAGCGTGGTTACGTCTGACGGATCAGCAGCTTGTCGATGCGGCGGCCATCCATGTCAACGACCTCGATCAGGAGGCCCCGCCACCGCACGGTATCTCCTGTGGCAGGAATCCGCTCCAGTTCGGCCAGCACGATGCCTGAGACGGTCGAGTAGTCGCGGGGCACCGCGTCGAGCTTGATGCCGAGCGTATCGGCGAGATCCTCAACGCTCGCGCTTCCTTCGACCAGCCATGAGCCATCCTCCCGCTTCACGAAATCCGATGTCTCGCGACGATGTTCGTCGTGGATCTCGCCGACCAGTTCCTCCAGTACATCCTCGAGAGTCACGAGCCCCTCGGTGCCGCCATATTCGTCGAGCACGATGGCGAGCTGGTTCTTTTCCTTCTGGAAGAGTTCGAGCAGGCGGTCGAGCGGCATCGTCTCTGGCACGAACAGGGCGCGGTGCATGATTTTTCGGAGTTCGATGGGCCAGCCCATCCAGTTGTGACGCAGAACGTCCTTCAGGGATACGTAGCCGAGGATATGGTCGAGCGATCCCTCGTAGACGGGCAGCCGTGAATATCCCGCCATGGCGATCGCACCGAGCACCTCGCCTGGGGGCGTTTCGATATCGAGCGCATCAAGATCGATGCGTGGCCGCATGATGTCGCGCACCGCCCGCTCTCCGAGCCGAAGCGCCTCGGTGGCCACTGCCTGTTCCACGGCTTCGAGCACCCCTTCCGCACGGCCGGCCTCCAGAAGGTGTTCGATGTCGTCCACAGACACGCTCGGCCCATCCTGCTTGTGGGCTCCGAGCATGGCGAGCACAGCGGATGTGGAGGCTCCCATCAACCAGACCAGCGGTTTGGTGAGACGGGCAAAGATTTTCATCGCCGGTGCGGCCAGGCGAGCGAAGTCCTCGGCGCGACGGAGCGCCAGTCGCTTGGGCACCAACTCGCCGAAAAGGAGCGTGACGAACGAGAGCAGCACCACGAATGCCGTCAGCGCGATCGGTCGTGCCACTCCCGCCACGGCCGGCGGTCCGTGCGTGGCGATCCACTCGGCGAGATCGCTCACCAGGCTGTCGCCGCCATAGGCCGCGGCGAGCGTGCCGACCAGCGTGATTCCGATCTGAACCGTGGGCAGGAACTGGTCGGGGCTGGACGCCAGTTCGAGCGCCGTCTGTGCCGCCTTGTCGCCCGCCTCAGCCAGTTGACGGAGGCGGCCGCGGCGGCTGGCGACGATCGCCATCTCGGCTCCGGAAAAGAAGCCGTTGGCGAGAATCAGGGCAAACACAAGAAGGATTTCCGGCAGCATGCGTGGATCCGCTCAGGTCGTCGGGGCGTCGGGATCGCGGGTTGGGCCGCCGCCGTTCTCCGGGCCTGTGTCGCCCCGGCTGATGACGGCGAGATTGTCGCGGTGCACGACTTCCTCGTACGGGCAGTACCCCAACACGGCGGCGATCTGCTCAGTCTTGATGCCAGCGATCCGCCGCAGTTCGTCGAGCGAATAATTCACCAGCCCGCGTGCGAATACCCGGCCGTCGGCCGTAGCCAACGAGACCACATCGCCCGTCGCGAACGAGCCTTCGATCGCAGTCACACCAGCCGCCAGTAGGCTGCGGCCCTTGGCCACCACCGCCTCTCGGGCACCGGCATCGACGATCACCCGGCCGCGGGCGTCTGCAGACCAGCCCAACCACCGTTTCCAGGCTGGCATCGTCGTTTCCCGGCCAACGAAGAGCGTGCCTGCCGGCTCGCCGCGACAGATCTGTTCGAGCACGTGGTCGTCTCTCCCCGACGCGATGACGCAGTGGCCACCCGCCTCGGTGACGATCCCCGCCGCCGCGATCTTGCTCGCCATGCCACCCTTGGACAGGCCGCCCAGCCGATCGCTGGCCAACGCGGCCACGGCGGCGTCGATCCGCGGCACGGTGGTGAGTCGCGTGGCGGTGGGATCGGACGGATGGCGGTCAAAGAGCCCCTCGACATCGGAGAGGAGTACGAGCAGGGGCGCGCCGAGCAGCGTGGCCACGAGCGCCGCCAGACGGTCGTTGTCGCCGAAGGACGTCCGCAACTCCTCGACGCTCACGGTGTCGTTTTCGTTGATGATCGGGATCGCGCCGTAGTCGAGCAAGGCGCGAAGGGTATTGCGGATGTTGAGGTAGCGGGCCCGATCCTTGAGATCGTCCGCCACGAGCAGCACCTGTGCGGCATGGCGGCCCTGGGCGCGGAGTGCCCGTTCGTAGGCCTCGATCAGGCAGCTCTGGCCAATCGCCGCCACAGCCTGCAGGTGGGCCAGTTCCTGGGGCCGCTGAGTGAGCCCCATTCGCCCCATGCCGGCTCCCACGGCACCCGAACTGACAAGCACGACCTGACGCCCTTGGGACAGGATCGCGTCGAATTGGCGACCGAGCGATTCGATCCGTGCCGTGTCCAGCAGACCGTCCGCACCGGTGAGCACGCGGGTGCCAACCTTGACGACGATCAGCCTCGCGGAAGCGGCGATTTCGGTGCGAAGCGAATCAGTCATGGGGCACGTATGGGTGGCCTGGCACAGGAGCGGTCAGTGCGGGAGGGCGACGGAAAAAACGGGAGCCTAAGACCTGAGCAGACGCCGGTCCCGGAGGAGCGAGGGAAATCTCCGAGCCCGCATCGTACCGTTGGTGGGGGAGGAGAGGCCACAGAGACAGCTTCCGGTGGCCCGGACGGCTGCGAAATCGCCTCGCGCTGCAAATCACCGTCCGTGCGGGCCAACGGTTGAGGCGGTAGGTGCCGAGGGCGTATAGTGCCGGAGTGCCGGTGAAGGAATACGGCCAGCCCACCGCGGGGCAACTGCGGAGCACCTTCCGGGGCATGCCCTTGAGTGAACTGCATCATGAGTGCGGGCTGGTAGCCATCTACCACCTTCCCTGCCGAGACGGAGCGGATCCCAGTCACCTCTGCCCTGCTCAGGGGCCCGAGGAGGTGTCGCGGCTCGTGCCGCGGATGCTGCTCGATATCCAAAACCGGGGCCAGCTCTCCGCCGGGATGACCGTTTGGAATCCCGACCGTAGCCAACTCCTCGCCACCATCAAGGACGTGGGGAGCGTGAGCGAGGTGTTTCGCCTCAGCCACCGCGGCAAATACGAGGCTCTGATGGCCCAGCACACTGGCCGGGCTGCCATCGGCCACGTCCGCTATGCCACCTGCGGCGCCGAGGACCGCGGCTACGCCCAGCCGCTTGAACGCCCCCACATCCAGAAGCGGAAGTGGTTTGCCTTCGGTTTCAACGGGCAGCTGGCCAACTATCTGGAACTGCGGGCGGAGATCCTTGCCAACGACGAGAACCATCTCGCCCGCGACAACGACACCGAAGTGATCATGCACGCCATCGGCAACGAGTTGTCGGGGGCCGCTGATCCGGATCCCATCGAACTGCTGGCGACAATTTCCAAGCGATTCGACGGCGCCTGGAACATCGCGATGCTCGACGCCTGCGGCCGGATGATCGTGGCCCGGGATCCGCTCGGCATTCGGCCGATGGAATATGCGCAACTCGGCCCCCTCGTCGCCGCCGCCAGCGAGAGCGTTGCCCTGCTCAACCTCGGCTTCCCGGCTGAGTCAATCCGATCGCTCGAGCCGGGGACCGCCCTCATCGTCGATGGTGAGAGCGTGCGGGTTGAACGGTTTGCCGAGAGCCCGAAGCAGGCCCACTGCTTCTTCGAATGGGTCTACTTCGCCAACGTTGCCAGCACGATGGATGACCGCAGCGTGTATCTGTCGCGGAAGCAACTGGGTGAGGAACTTGCCCGGCTGGAGACGATCTCCATCGATGCCGACACGGTCGTCGTGCCAGTCCCCGACACGAGCAAGGCGGCCGCTGACGCGATGGCCTACCGTCTTTCGATACCGTCAGTGGAAGGTCTGATCCGCAACCGCTACACGGGCCGTACCTTTATCGACGGTGCCTCGAGCCGTCGCCAGAAGGCCGAGTCGAAGTACACGCCACTCCGCGAGGTGCTGGAGGGCAAGCGGGTGATCCTTGTCGAGGACTCGATCGTGCGCAGCACCACGATGAAGGTCCTGCTGGGCCGGATGCGGTCGTTGGGGCTGGCTCGTGAAATCCACGTCAGGATCGCCTGCCCACCGATCGTGGCGCCGTGCTTCTACGGCATCGACATGTCGACGATCGACGAACTGTTTGCTCCGCCGTTCCTCCGCGGAGGCGTGCTCACTGAAGAGGCACAGGCGGAGATGGCCGCCCGTTTGGGTGCCGACTCACTCCGGTATCTCCCCGTGGAGTCGGTGGCGCGGTCGATCGGTTTCGACGCCTCAGAACTCTGTCAGGCCTGCCTGACGGGGCGATACCCCACGCCCGCCGGTGAGCGACTGTATGAGATCGCCCTGACGCAGACGGGCCTGGGAGACAAGGACCGCGGCGGATCGGGCCGCACGTACGAGGCGGCGTCAGTCAAGTAGGGTAGCTTCCGTTCGCACGCACCTGGGCGGGGCATCGGAGCGTTCGAGCAGGGCCCTCCAGACCGGCGCTCCGGCCAACCGTGTGCGGCGTTCGAAGTGGGTCTGGTAGTCGAGGTCGTGCTCGGCCGCCCGGGCCTCCACGTCACGGGCTGCGGAGAAGAGCCCCGTGCTCCGCGCCGCGGCCATCGCCTCGTGGAAATACTCTTCCACATCGGTCCAGACGTGCAGGTGGCCACCTGGGATGAGCACCCGGCCCGCGTGGGCGAGAAAGAGGTCGGAAAGCACCCGCCTCTTCCGATGGCGGGCCTTCCACCACGGGTCGGGAAAATACACATGAATTCCCGCCAGGCATGCATCGGGCAACAGGCTGCGGGTGAGGTAGGTGGCGTCGCCGTGGACGATCCGGGCGTTGATGGCCCGTTGGGCGGCGATCTTTCCACCACAGAGACGGGCATAGCCACCGCTGATTTCAACGCCCAGAAAATTCAGATCGGGCCGTGCCGTCGAGGCCGTGGCGAGAAACAGCCCCTTGCCGCTACCCACCTCCATTTCCACAGGCGCCTTCGTTGGGAACAGGCTCTGTGGATCGAGCGGGGCCGGCAGCGATGCCAACTCGATCAGGTGGGTGGAAAGATCGAGCGACGGATCAGGTTTTCGGGGAGGGCGACGCGGCATGGGAGGGTGCAATGGCCGGAGGTCATTCGGCCGGGCTGCCCGCAGCGCCGGCAAGCGCGTCGACCGGCAGTGGGACTCCCTTGATCATGCCATCCACGACGATTCGATCACGAACCAGACCCTGAAAGCGGCAGACGATCATCGCCCGAGGCCGAACCCGCACCCGCTCCACCGCGATCACGAGACGGTCGCCGGGGACCACCGGTTCCCGGAAGCGAACCTCCTCCAGGCCACCGAAGCCGATCACTTTGGCATCGAGCAGGTTGTAGCGATGCGTGTAGTAGCTGGAGAGTTGGGCGGCAGCCTCGCACATCATGACGCCGGGCATCAGCGGCATCACGGGGAAATGGCCACGCACCCAGAACTCGTCGCGGGTGATGTCCTTGTAGCCCACGCACAGACCGCGGGACTGATCCTCGTGCACGATCGCCGTCAGCTGTTCCATCTCGAAACGCTGCATGTTCCAGCGGCGAATCTCGTGGATGTCGGCGATGACATGTTCGAGATCGTACTCACTCGGATGGATGATGTAGTCGCGCGGAGGCACTGCGGTCGCTTTCCCGGTTTTCGGGTCGGATGGGTCTCAGGTACGGATGTGCTTTCGCTTGGCCTTGCGAGCCTTGCTGTTGGCGGGCCGGGAGCCGTGGTTGGCTTTTTTGAGCGTGCGATGTGGCTTGGCCATCGGGAAAACTCCAGAGTCAGGGCAACGGGAACGCAGTCACATACGGGACGCGACCGCGGAGTTGTACCACGCCGTCGGATACGGTTCCATCCTGCTCGTGGGTCGCCGGGACTGCGGGCTTAGGGCCGTCGCGGTAATGGGGCCATGGCACCACCAGCAGGTGGAAGAGACGCACGTTCGGCGGCCAGCGATTCCCGCAGGCTCGTGCGGACGATTTCCACGAAACTCGCCCCTAGGAATCCGATCAGGCCACCCATGACGGCCGATGATGCACCGCCCAGCAGGGCACCTGCCGGCGAACTGGCGGTGAGCCACACCAGTGCGAGCGTGCCTGCCGTGCCGCCGCATACCGCGCCGATCCCGGCCGAAACCGGCACCAGGAGTCCGAGGCTGGAGCGGCGTTCGAGGTGCGTGGGGGCTGACACAGGCAGGGACGCTATCGAAACCAGCCGGGCGGCCCTCCGCCGCTCGGAAAGGTCCCGGTCGGTCGTCTCGCGGAGCCTCGTGCCGATGGCGTTGCCGGCCATATGCATGGCCACGCTGGCCACGAGCACGGCGGCAGCCATCCATCCGGCGAGCCCCAGCCAACCGATCGCCGCGCAGGCAAGCGCCAGCACGACCGCCAACCAGGAATAGGTGACCAGACGCATGCACTCTCCTCCGTAGAGAAGGATAGCCTAGTTCCGTTAGCGGAGAAGCGTAGCGGGCCATCAGCCAATCCCGGCTCCCCCGTGGGGAACGCTCGGACGGCCTTAAAAATCCGACTCGACCGCTTCCTGCTGGTAGATCGGCAGCAGCCGGTAGTAGACCTCGAGCGTCATGATTGCGAGGGCCGTGTGCGCGAGCCGGCCGCCCGGCGCGGTGCTGCGGTCCGCGAAGAACCAGCTGCCCGACTCGTGGGCGATGCTGGCCTGTTGTGCCACGAGCTGGTCACGGTTCTTCCGGTTCCAGCGTGGCCAGACCGGGTGGTCAAACTGCACCAGGGCCTGCGAGAGGTAGAAGTTCTCGTAGACGGCCGTCGGATCGGGACCGCGCTTCGCAAGGTTCGCGAGGCCACGCTGCAACGCCTCCTGCTCCGTTCCCCAGCCGGTATACATCCGGCAGAGCAGGCCGATCGCCGAGGTGCAGGGCTTTGCTACCGGAGTCCGGTAGCCGTAGGCCGCGCCTTTCTGCTTCGGATCCTGCACCCTGTCGAGGAACCGGCGGACACCGTCGATCGTCGGAGAGGGAGCCTCGAGGCCGGCCAACTGCGCGCTTTTGAGTGCTGTCAGTTGCCAGGCGGTGACGGTAATGTCGCCGGCCTGGCCGGGCAGGTAACGCCAGCCGCCGGTGTGCATGTCCTGTGCGGTCTCGATGAAACGCACGGCGTCGCGAACGGGCCGCACGAGCAGATCGTCCTTCGTCATGCCGAGTGCCTCGGCCAAGACCAGCGTCGTCACGCCATGCCCATACATCGTGCCCTCGCAGAAATCACCGCCGCGTGCCGTCTGTTTCATGCGGCTGAGCAGATAGTAGATGCCGCGGGAGACTGTCTCCTGGTGACGGCCGTCGACGTGGGTGTGCCCGGCGCCGAGAAAGGGCAGCAGTGCGATCGCGGTGCTGGCGGTGGAGCTGGTGAGCGAGCCTGGATCCCGGCAGGCGCCGTCGCAGCGGCAGCCGCTCAGATCGAATTGCCAGGAGCCATCGACGGCCTGATGGAGCGCAAGCCATGCGAGCCCCCGCTCGACGGCCGCCTCGCTGGCGGCATTCCCGCCGCGGCCTTGGACGGCCATATTCCGGGCGCTTCCTGTGCGGGCGGCGAAGGGCTTGCCGTCGGGAGGTCCGCCCCGGACGCCGTCTCCACGGGGAGCCTCACGGGGGCGGACCGAGGGAGCCCGCGATGCGGCGGAACTGCTGGAAGTTGGCAGTGCGATCGGACTGTCGCCCAAAGGAGAGGCAACCGCAGGATCGGATGTGCCAACATCGACCGCAGTCGATTCCGCGGGCGGCTCGTCGTCGGGCGCAGGCTCGAGTTCGGGCTCGGCCATGGCGACGGGGCTGGGATCATCTCCGCCTGCTGGCGCTTCAGCGTGCGGGATCGCCGCGTCGTCGCCGCCCGCCTCGTCCGTAGCGCCAATCTCCATCGCATCCTGCGATTCGCCCACTCTGTCGTCTTCTGTCTGGGAACGGATCGAGAGAACCAGGGGGCGAATCTGCGGCTGCTGTTTTTCGTTCAGGGCAAGCAGTGCCATCAGAGTGCAGAGGAGCAGATGCGCCGCCAGGCTCAGGTAGCCCGACCGCACGGCCGGGCTTCGCACCACACGGTCGACCCATGGTTTGGCCGACGGCTCAAGCTGCGGCAGCGGCGTCAGTTCCATCGAGTCGGATTCCATGCAGACGACACCCTGGCAGACTTTTCCGATTAGGGAAAGGCTGCCTTCGCGGCGGCCGCCGCCATCGGCGCAGACGGCGATCCCCCTCAGGCTCACAGGTGTGGTATCGACCACCGCCAGCAGGTGGCTGAAGGCCGAGCCCCCGAATGCGGTGCAAGGGCCTACTCAACGAAATCGTCAACCGAGCGCTGCGAATACATCACGCCGATCTTGAAATAGACCTCCATGGTCATGGTCGCCATGGAGGTGACATAGAGCCGGCCGCCGACGTTGGCTGCAAGATTTTTGTCCAGGCCGTCGAAATAGCTTCCTTGACGGTGCCCCGCGGTGGCCTGTGCCTTCACCAGCATCTCGGTCATGGACTTCTGCCACGACCGCCACTCCTGCGGCAACTGTTTCTGCAAGTGGAAGAGCACTTGCGTGGCATAGTACGTGTAGTAGATGTCGTCCGTCGGGCCTTGCTGTGCAAGTTTTATGGCTCCGCGACGCAGCGCATCGTTGTCCTGCTTCCAGCCGGTGAAGATCCGGCAGAGCAGTCCGGCAGCGTTGAGGGGGCCGCGGTGCGTCGTGGCATCCTCATAGCCGTACTCGGCTCCGTCATCGGCCGCGACCGAGTCGAGAAACCCGGTCGCCTTCTTGATCACAAGCGGGTTGATTCGAAGTTGCGACATGTTGCCGCTCTTCAGTGCCACCAATTGCCAGGCAACGGAGGAGGTGTCGCCGGGCTGCTTCGGCTTGTACTTCCAGCCGCCACCCGAAGGGTCCTGCGCCTCCATGATGAAGTTGATCGCCAGCTGCGCCGGTTTCAGCAAGCGTTGATCCTGGGTCATGCCGTAGGCCTCGGAGAGCACGACCGCCGTCAGCGCCTGTGAGTACATGTTGCCCCCGTGCTGATAGGCCTTGCCCTGACCCTCGATGACGTGGCGGGCGAGAAACGAAAGCCCGTTCTCCATGGCGATCCGGTGCTTCGCCTGCTTGCCGGTGCCCATGTGCGTGTAGCCTTTGGCCAGCATGGGCCACAGCGCGAGCGATGTCGCAGCCACCCGGTCGTTCAGGTGCGTCTTGGATTTGGGATTGTCACACTGCCCCCGGCAGTTGGGGTTGGTTGTGCAATCGAACGACCAGCCGCCGTCGCCGAGCTGGTGCCTCGCCATCCACGTGAGCGCTGCTTCAACGACCCGATCGACCAGGATGGGATCGCCGCCGGAACTACGGATCAGCTCCGACTGCATTGCAGAGCTCGTCCGCGCGCCGAACCCGGCGATGTCTCCCCCGGCCGTGCCGACAGCGGTGAGGAGATCGGACGTGGCGCCACGATTCATGGCGATGTCGACCATGTCAACGGACCCCTGCGCGGCATCGAGATCATTCGCATCGGTGACGACCGCCACATCCTGTAGCTCCGACTCAGATGGCAGCGCGAGATCGTCTGCCATCGGCTGATCAGGCACGACCGCTTCATCGATCTGAATCTGGTCCTCGAATTCGGCGAAGTCCTCGACGACCCCCGGAGCACTGGCCGTGATCAGTCTCGGTGCCTCCGGCTTCGGCGCTTTGTTGACGAACAACGCCATCGTCAGCAGCACGATGATGTGGACGAGCATGCTGACCAGCCACGCGGGGATCGTCTTGAGCAGGCCCGAGACGAACGATCGCCGCGGGCCGGCGATCGGGCCCACCACCGCCGGCCTCACGACCGGGGGCGGCCCGACCGAATCAGCAGGGGGAGGGCTTGTCATGGTGGTCGTGCCTGAACCCGGTATCCGGTAGCTGCCGCGTGCGCCATCGATTTTCGACGCCCCGGCAGCCTAGTGTGGTGCCCGATGCGATCGCAAACCAGGCACGGAATGCGGGCAACCCATCCTGGGGGCAACTGCCAGAAAACGCCCGTTCCGCCCGTCGCCGTTACTCAGGCTGGCGGTCTGGCCGGTCGAGGAGTACGATTCGCAGTCCCACGTTCCAGGAAAATCGGAAGGATAGGTCATGGCCAAGGGCAAGAAGCGACTCGAAGTGATCCATCTCGTCTGTGCGGAGACGGGCGACCAGAATTACACCCTACGCCGCAAGTCGGGCGGGGAGAAGCTGAAGGTGAAGAAATATTCACCGCGGCTTCGGAAGCACACGCTCCACAACGAGAAGAAGAAGTAGGAGCGGCGGAACGTCAGCCGCACCCTGCGAGTATCTCCTTCAGCCGGTCGGACAGATCGGCTTCCGACTGCTGGTCTGCTGTGATGACGTGGATCTGATCGGCCCGCCGGCGCAGGGACGCCTCCGGTGCGTCGTCATCCCCTTGGACGATCAGCATGCGGCATTCGGCCCGCCGCGTGAACCGGCCACGGCCCGGTCGAAGCACGACCTCCACCTCGCACGGTGCACCGGCAGCAACCTGCGGTGCGTTGCCCAGCAACGTGAGCAGCTTGCGTCCGAGCGGCGTATCGGCTGCATCGGCCGGCAGCCCCCAGACAAGGTCGTGCGACGCACGTTCGACGATCCCGCGGCGGCAGCGGGTGAGCCGTCCGCGGCGGAGAAAGTAGGGCACGTTCACCCCATCCCGCCAGCGGGGCGTGGCTGAGGTGTCGACCGGATGCCAGACATGCAGTGACCAGGTTCGATCGAGGATCGATTCCAGTCGCACTCCGGCTGCGCGGAGTCGCAGGCCGAGGTCATCGTCCTCCTGCCCCCAGCCCACGAACCGCTCGTCGCAGCCGTTGACCGCCTCGAAGTCGTGCCTCCACATGCCGCAGTTGCCTCCCGCCAGCCGCGGCTTCGACGGATGTCGGAGCGCCGCGTGCCACCACGCCTTGCGAAAGCGTTTGGCCAGTAGCCGCCGTTCGGAGGCAGGGGCGAGCCCGGCCAGATCGGTCGTGACGATGATCTCGTCGCGGAGTTGTGCGCTTGTGGCCTCGGGGAGGCGGGCGCAGTAGCCAAGCAGTGCCCGGCCGGGACGGCGGCGCTCCAGATAGGCAGCGACGTGATCGCGGGGCAGGATGCAGTCGCCGTCGAGAAACAACAGATAGTCGCTGGCGGTGAGGCGGGCGCCGGCGTTTCGTGTGCGTGCCAGCCGGAACCCGTCGTGCGGCTGCGACGTGAGCCGCACGGGAAAGCCAGCCTGCGCGGCGAAGTCGCGGACGAGCGCAGCCGTGCCATCGGTTGAGCCATCGTCGCTGATGATCACTTCGAACCGGCCGTCGACGCCAGTCTGGGCCGCGATCGAGGCGAGCACGAGCCCGAGATGACGGGGCTTCTGATAGGTGTTGACGATCAGGGCGACGTCGCGAGCGGTGTCTGCGAAAGCGGCCGATGGCGTCGTGGCGGTCTGCATGGCAGTCGGAACATTCATGAGAGATTTCTTATGCCGGTTCTTTGCAAAGAGACCGGACCGTTCCGACAGGTTGCCCTGCCCGGAGAACCGCCGGCTCAAGTGCCGCTGTAAGCAACGCTTCGAGACTGGCGGCGGAGTCACCATCCGGGAGGAGTTCCAGCGCGATCTCCATGGCGAAGAGCGGGATGTCGCCCAGTCGATCGGCCCGCACCTTGACCAGATCCTTCAGGGTGGTGATGACCAGATCGGCACGGAGCCCAGTTGCCCAGTCGCCGATTGACTGCAGATCGGTGGGTCCATAGGTGTGGTGATCGGGAAAGGGACGAAAGCCGACCAGTTCGGCGCCATGCGTTGCCAGGGACGTGCGGAATGCTCCCGGGTTGCCGATCCCCGCGAAGGCGGCGACCCGCGCACCCACCAAACGCTCGAGTGGCTGCGTGCCGGAAGTCGCCGACCGCAGGTGCACAGGGCGGTGCGCAGCCTCGACCCAGACCGGCGGCAGCCTGCCCCCGCAGGCGACTTGGAGCCGCCTGCGAATCTCGCTGCGCCGTTGGGCATCGACCGCCGTGGCCCGTGTCAGCACGACAACTCCGGCGCGGGCGAGCCCGGAGAGCGGTTCTCGCAGCAGACCCCGGGGAAAGAGCCGGTCGCCGCCGAAGGGATCGGTGGCATCGACGGCCACGATGTCGAGGTCGCGGGCCAGGCGGCGGTGCTGGAAGCCGTCATCGAGCAGTGCGACCGCCGCTCCTGCAGCTGCGGCTGCTCGGACGCCGGCGACGCGATCGCGGTTGGCCACGTGTGGCACCTCCGGCAACAGGATGGCCAGTTCAGCCGCCTCGTCGCTGCGTTCCCCGCGGGCGGCACCATAGCCACGGCTCACAATGGCCGGCTGCAGGCCGCGGGCCGTCACTGCCCGTGCCAGCCAAGCCACCAGTGGCGTCTTGCCGGTGCCGCCGAGCGTCAGGTTGCCCACCGACACGACCGGCACCGGGGCCCGGGCAGTAGGCAGCAGACCATGATCGTAGGCCGCATTGCGACAGCCGATCGCGAGGCCGTAGGGCACTGAAATTCCGGCCAGGGCAAGGCGGGTTGCCGTCGGCCCCACGCCGCGGGCAGTACCGTCCACCAGACGCTTGAAAGTCTCGGCGTCGGGGAGCAGGGTCATGGGGGGTTCCTTTGCCGGCTGGGATGCCGATCCGACGGCGCGGCGAAGCCTACCTTAGGCGGCTTTTCCGACGGACGTCAACGCGGAACAGCGGATCGTTGCGGCTGCCGATATAATCGAGTCATGTCCACGGCTTCACACCCAACCACTGAGCCGCTTGCCGTCGGCGCGTGGGGCGATGACGGCGATTCCGATTCCAAGTCGGAGCGGTATCTCGCCAGACGGCTCGCCGCTGCCAGTGCCGACTACAAGGGTGTCGCGTTCACGACCTTCCTGCTCGGCGCCGGCGTCGGGATTCTCGTCTGGGTGGCCTGTGGCGTGGCGCTCGAACACTGGGTCGTGTCGGGCGGTCTGCCGCGGTGGGCCCGGTGGACGTGGCTCCTGCTGGGGCTCGCGGCAACCGTTGCGGCAGCCATCCGCTGGATCCTGCCGCTCGTGCGGTATCGCGTGAATCTGGTCTACGCGGCGCGGGTGATCGAGCGGGAACACCCCGAACTTCACAATGACCTCGTCAACACCGTGCTCGTGAAGGCCCATCCCGAGGGAAACGCCGCCACGATCGTGAAGTCTCTGGAGCGGCGGGCGGCCAAGCGGCTCTCGGCGGTGCCCTCGGACACCGTTGTTGATCGCTCTTTGGCGGTGCGGTTGGCGTATGCACTGGCTCTGCTTGTCGGGCTGGCATGCGTCTACTCACTGGCCGCGCCGAAGAGCATGCTGACCACAACGGCCCGGCTGCTCGCGCCGTGGACCCGCATCGTAGCGCCGACGCGTGTGCGTCTTGAGCCGTCCCGGCTGTCGTGGCGCATGCCTGGAGAAGGGGCCGTTGGCGTCGCGGCGGGTGCAGGCGGTGACATGGCGTCTGACGGCAGTGATCCGCACGACCCGCGTAGCATCAAGATCGACGCGGGCGGGGCAACGCTCGTGCGTGGTCGGCAGTTGGTGGTGAGCAGCGTGATCCGTGGCCTGCGGCCGGATGAGCGGCCGATGATCATGGTGACACCACTGCTCGATAGCGGTGTCGTTGACGGGGCGGCGGTGCCATGGCGGGTCGAGATGACCCGGGTCGGCAGTGAGGCCATCCAGGGACAGCGGTATGCCGCCGTGCTGCCCGATTCGGCCCGTGGGCTCGATCAGTCGGTGTCATTCACGATCCAGGCCGGCGATACGCGAAGCGAACCGGTTCGTATGACGCTCGTCGATTCGCCGACGCTCTTGGTGCGGCAGGTGCGATACGAGTTTCCGGAGTACATGCAGCGTGAGAGTGAGACGGTGGCCTGGCAGGGCGATCTGCGGGCCGTCGAGGGCACGCGTGTCGTGATCATCGCCGAGAGCAACCAACCGCTCGAGTCAGCGTGGATCGATTTTGAGTGCGATGGCAGCCGCGACCTGAAGCTGAAGTTGAGCGCGAGCGATTTGACGCGGGCGACCGCTTCGTTCGTCATGCAGATGAATCGCGAACGGACCGCGGCCGAGCATGCGTCGTATCGGCTCCTCTTTCAGCCCAGTGGCACGGCACTGGTTGGGCGGGAGCAGGTGGAGACGGAGAAGCTCGAACACAGGATCGAAGTGCAGGCCGATCTGGCTCCCGAGATCTCGATCGAGGAACCGCGGGAATCGCCGGCCCGTGTGCCGCCGGGTGCCCCCGTGACGGTGAGGGTGCGGGCGCTCGATCCTGACTTCGGTCTTGCCCGTGTCGGTATCGAGACGCGGGTGCAGGGCGGCGCCGTGCAGCCAGAGATCGTGCTGCCCGACAGTGAACGGAAGTCGGCCTTCAGTGGTGTGCTCCAGCTTGTGCCGGAGCGGCTCGGCGCGGGGCAGGGAAGCAGGCTCGAATACCGGGGAGTCGCCGTCGACACGCGCCCCGGCCAGCCGAACGTCACGCAGACGCCCTGGAAGGTGCTGCAGATCGACGCCTCGGCGCCGCCGCGGCCACCGGAAAAGACGCCGCCGCGAGCAGGTGAGCAAAAGAAACCAGAGCGTGACGGGTCTGCCGGCGACGCGACGGAGAAGAGCCGGGGAAAAGCAGGCGACAGCAGCGAACCAGGTGCCGATCAGGGCGACGAGTCTCGCTCCGATGGGGATGAGGGGCCGGGCAACACGAAGAGCCGTGATCGAGAGCGAGATCAGGCCGAACAAGAAAACCGCCAAGGGCAGGAATCGGCTGCCGGACAGGGAGAAAAATCGTCGGGTGAAGAGCCCGCGGGTGGCCAGCCCGAGGCGGCTGGTGCGCAGAGCCCTGACGAGCGGCGTCAGCAGAGCCCTGAGCGATCCGGCGGTCAGCAACAGAAAAATTCGCAGCAGAAGTCTCCACAACAACAAAACGAGCCACAACAAACCGAGCCGCAGCCGAACAGCGGCCAACAGGGCGAACCTCAGTCGGGGCAACAGAACGGTGCCGCGAGTGGCAGCCAGCAGGGCGGAAAGCAACCGCAGGCGGGAGAGAACAAACAGCCTGGATCGTCACAGGGGCAGAGTGGTGAGGCAGGTGGAGACAATTCATCTGGAAAGGGCAGTGGCGGCGCAGAAAAGAGCGGCAGTGGCACTCAGCCAAACGGTGGACAGGGTGATGGAAAGCAGGGCGCAGGTGGCCAGCAGGGCAGTCAGCAGGGCGAGGCAAAGCAATCGGGTGCTGATCGTCCCGGCAGCGGCAAAGCTGAAAACCGCAACGCAGGTGGGCAGTCGCAGAGTCGGCAGGGCCCACGCAACGGCCAGAGCCAGCAGGATGGCGGGAAGCAGGGAGATGTCCAGCGGCAGCCGCGGTCTGCGGTGGCCTCCGACGGCACCAACGATGGCGAGGCGATGGAGCGGATTCTCGATCACCAACGTCAGGCCGAAGGCGATGCGGCCAACGGGATGAAGTCCGGGAAGTCAGAGGACGGTGGAGACTCACCGAAAGAGGGCGGTGGCAAGAAGGATGGCAAGGCCGGCGAGGCCTCCTCAAAGGAGAGTCAGCCTGCTGGGAAGAGTCAGCCTGCTGGTGACCAGAGCGAAGCCGCCGACGGCAAACAGGCCAACGGTCCTTCGAAGCTCGGAACCGAAGGGGAACAAAACGGGGCTCAGTCATCGACTGAAGGGCAACAAGGCGCCGATGGTGCTCAAGAAGGTAAGCAGGGCGAAGGCAAGCAGGGTGAAGGCAAGCAGGGCGAAGGTAAGCAGGGCGAAGGCAAGCAGGGCGAAGGCAAGCAGGGTGAAGGCAAGCAGGGTGAAGGCAAGCAGGGTGAAGGCAAGCAGGGTGAAGGCAAGCAGGGCGAAGGTAAGCAGGGCGAAGGTAAGCAGGGCGAAGGTAAGCAGGGCGAAGGTAAGCAGGGCGAAGGTAAGCAGGGCGAAGGTAAGCAGGGTGAGGGCAAGCAGGGTGAGGGAGAGGGAGCTGGCGAAAGTTCAGAAGACAACGGACAACAAAAAGGCGGTAAGCCAGCTGATGGCCCTGTAGGCCAGGGGGCAGCGCAGTCGCAGGGCGACCCTACGCAGGAGGGCGAGTCCGGCGGCAAGCCGAGTGGCCAGCAGGCGGGAGGTCCACCGCCTGAGGGTGCCAGCCAGTCGAGTCCCGTTGGCGGCGGTGGCTGGTCAGAAGGTGCGGCGGCCCCGCAGCCGGGTGGCCCGGCTGCCCAGGGTTCGCCTCCTTCCCGCGAAACTGAATGGGGACAGCA
The DNA here is from genome assembly GCA_947449135.1 of Planctomycetaceae bacterium. Lineage (GTDB taxonomy): Bacteria > Planctomycetota > Planctomycetia > Pirellulales > UBA1268 > CAMCQY01. Next base: position 83,804 of record CANFQO010000002.1, read on the forward strand.
GGAACTTGAGAACGCTCGCAATGCGGCCGACCTCGCCATCGAGCACCTCCGCACGACGGTGGAGTCGGGGCGAACTGATGTTCTCGATGAACTCGGCTGGACTCGTGACCAGGCTCGCGCGTTCCTTGATCGCTGGGAAACCATGCGACGGCAGGCCGAAAGCCCCGATCCGCAGAAGCGAGGTGAATTTGAGCGGGTGCTCCGCAGCCTCGGTCTGCGACCCGCGGGCGTGCAGAGTTCCCGCGATGTCCCCGCCGACGCGAAGGGGGGCCAGGCGGAAGGCCGCCGTAGCCGTCCACCAAGCGACTATCGCGAACGGTTCAAAGCGTTCCTCCAAGGTACAAGCAGCGAACAGGGCGCCAGCGGCGAACAGGGCATGAGCTCCAAACCGGGTGCCAAGGATCAATAATGCAGTCGAGCCATCATGGCCAACTCTTCGAAGGCCCTCGATACCTGGCGGCCTTCGGTCCGAAGCGGGTGCCGCACTGCTTCACAGACGTGCTCATTCTTGGCGGAGGCCTGGCTGGCCTACGGGCGGCGCTGGCCGTCGATCCGCGGCTTTCGGTGACGGTGGTCACGAAGGACGATCTGCAGAGTTCGTCGAGCCAGTGGGCGCAGGGAGGGATTGCCAGTGTCGTCGACCCGGAGGACCGCTTCGACAATCATGTTGCCGACACGCTCACCGCCGGCGGCGGACTCTGTCACGAGGATGTGGTCGATTCGGTCGTGCGCGAGGCTCCGGCGCGGATCGCCGAACTGATCGCCTGGGGCACGCGGTTTGACTCGCACAACGGCAGCCTGGAGTTGGGTCGCGAGGGAGGCCACAGCCATCACCGCATCGTGCATGCGCTGGGCGACGCCACCGGCCGCGAGGTGATGCGGGCTGTCATCGAACGGGCGCGGGAACTTGAGAATCTGGAAGTCTGGCCCGAGACCTTCACGATCGATCTCGTCACCCACGAGGGGGCATGCCGCGGCGCGCTCGTCTGGAATCCAGCGCACGGCAAGACGCTCGTCTGGGCCCGGCGCACGATCCTCGCCACGGGTGGCGCCGGGCAGCTCTATCGCGAATCGACGAATCCGCCCGGCGCCAGCGGCGACGGAATGGCACTGGCGTGGCGGGCTGGCGCAGAACTGCGTGACATGGAGTTCATGCAGTTTCATCCCACGGTGCTCTACATCGCCGGCGGCGCCCGCAGCCTGATCACGGAGGCCGTCCGCGGTGCGGGCGCGTGGCTTGTCGATCGCGACGGGCGACGGTTCATGCCCGACTTCGACCCGCGGGCGGAGCTCGCGCCCCGGGACGTCGTCGCCCGGGCGATCACGGTCGTCATGCACCGCACGCATCAGGCCAACGTGTTTCTCGATCTCTCCCACCTCGATCCGCAGATGGTGCGGCGTCGGTTTCCCGGCATGGCGGAGATCTGCGGGAAGTTCGGACTCGACCTGACACGAGACCGGATCCCGGTGCGGCCTGGCGCCCACTACATGATCGGCGGAGTGACCGTCGACGCCCAGGGCCGCACCACTATCCCGGGCCTGTTCGCGGCCGGCGAGGTCACCTCCAGCGGCCTGCACGGCGCCAACCGGCTGGCGAGCAACAGCCTTCTGGAAGGCCTGGTCTATGGTGCCCGGGCGGGCGAGACGGCCAGTGCAGAGATTCTGAGGGAGGACGGCGACGGGCACGAGTTCCGGGTGCCTTCGATCGCGAATCCGCGGTCGGTCGACGGCAACGGGAATGGAGCCGCGACCGAGAGCAACGGCATCCTCGATCTTGCCGACATCCGCAACTCGCTGCGGGCACTGATGTGGCGGCACGTCGGCGTGGAACGTGCAGGCGACTCGTTGGCGGAGGCGCTGGAGACGGTCGAAGGCTGGTGCCGCTACGTGTTGCCGCGACAGTTTGCCGAGCCTCAGGGCTGGCAATTGCAGAACATGCTCGAGGTGGCCCGGCTGATGATTCGAGGGGCGATTGAGCGGCATGAAACCCGCGGCGTCCATTTCCGCAACGATTTTCCCGACATGAGCGCCGACTGGCGGTCGCACATCGGCTGGCAGCGTGGACGGCCGAGGCCAATGGTTGCGCCTCTTGAGGTCGTGGCCAGCGTCTGCGACCGGCGTTTGCCACGACAGGAGTATCCCGCATGAAGATCACGAAGCTCACGACCTACATCGTTCCGCCCCGCTGGTGCTTCCTGAAGATCGAGACCGATGAAGGGATCGCCGGCTGGGGTGAGCCCGTGCTCGAAGGCCGCGCTCATACCGTGGCGGCGGCGGTCGATGAACTTGCCGACTATCTCGTCGGCAAGGATCCGCGAAATATCGAGGACCATTGGACGGTGATGTACCGCGGCGGATTCTACCGCGGCGGCGGGGTCCACATGAGCGCGCTGGCTGGCATCGACCAGGCCCTCTGGGACATCAAGGGCAAGTCACTCGGCGTGCCGGTGCATGCCCTGCTCGGGGGACAGGTTCGCGATCGTATCCGCGTCTATTCCTGGATCGGCGGCGACCGGCCGTCCGAGACCGCCGCCCAGGCGCAGGAACGGGCCCGGCTCGGATTCACCGCCATCAAGATGAATGCGTGTGAGGAACTGCAGTTCATCGACACCTACGACAAGATCGACCGAGCGATCGCCAACGTGGCCGCCATCCGCGAGGCCGTCGGTCCGCACTTCGGCATCGGAGTCGACTTCCACGGCCGGGTGCACAAGCCGATGGCCAAGGTGCTCGTCAAGGAACTGGAGGCCTATCGCCTGATGTTCATCGAGGAGCCCGTACTCAGCGAACACGCCGAGGCGCTCAAGGAGATTGCGATGATGGCGAACACGCCGATTGCTCTCGGCGAGCGGCTCTTTTCGCGGTGGGATTTCAAGAAGATCCTGCAGGAGGGCTATGTCGATATCCTGCAGCCCGATCCATCCCACGCCGGCGGCATCACCGAAACGAAAAAAATTGCGAACATGGCGGAGGCCTACGACGTGGCCATCGCCCTGCATTGCCCGCTCGGCCCGATCGCTCTGGCCGTTAACCTGCAGCTCGATGCCAACTGCTACAACGCTTTCATCCAAGAGCAGAGCCTGGGGATCCACTACAACCAGGGCAACGACCTGCTCGACTACATCAAGAACCCCGAGGTCTTCGACTACGCCGACGGACACGTGAAGATCCCGCAGGGACCGGGGCTCGGTATCGAGGTCAACGAGGACTTCGTCAAGGAACGGGCGGCCGTCGGCCACCGCTGGCGGAATCCCGTCTGGCGGCACGGCGACGGCAGCTTCGCGGAGTGGTAGGCCGCTCGTGCCGTCAGCCCGCAGCCACACGGCCATCCCCCGCAGATTCCGCAGCGGCCGGAAATTCACGGTCTGCAGGCCGATCGGGCCAACGGGGGCGGGCCGAATGTGCCCAGACCTGTATCATGGGGATTGCCGGAAGTGCCCCGTCCGGAAAAAATGTCGGGGGTATGGGGCCGAGACCAACACGTGCCCCCTCTATGGTTCCAGCACATTCATTCAACACGATGACGCAATCAGCCACCGACGCCCGGGACGCAATGATTGAGGCCGACGGTCTCTGCAAATATTACGGCTCCTTCATCGCCACCGAGGACGTCACCTTCAGCGTGCCACGCGGCCAGATCGTCGCCTTTTTGGGCCCCAACGGCGCCGGCAAGAGCACGACCATGAAGATGCTGACCGGGTATCTGGCCCCGTCCGCCGGCACCGCCCGCATCGCCGGCTATGACATGTCGACGGATAGGCTTTCCGGAGCGGCTCGGCTGGGCTATCTGCCCGAAAACGGCCCACTCTATCCCGACATGACGCCCCGCAGCCTGCTTGAATTCTTCGCCGACGCGCGGGGCCTCAAGGGAGCCTATCGGGCAGAGCGGATCGAGGCGGTCGTCGACCAGTGCGAACTGGGGAGCGTGATCGGCAAGGCTATCGGCAAGCTTTCGAAGGGCTACCGGCAGCGTGTGGGTATGGCACAGGTGCTGCTGCACGAGCCCGACGTGCTGATTCTCGATGAGCCGACCAGCGGCCTCGATCCCAACCAGATCCGCGGCGTCCGCGACACAATCCGCCGGCTGGGCGAACGCAAGACGATTCTGCTCTCCACCCACATCCTGCAGGAGGTGGAGGCGTTGGCCGACCGGGTGATTCTCATCTCGGAGGGCCGGATGCGGTTCGACGGTGCGCCGCAGGAACTACGGGCGGGAGGCCGCGGCCTCGACGAGCGGTTCCATGAACTCACGCGTGGCGTTTCCGTGTGACGCATGCCGTGTGTTCGGCAGCCCCTCCCGATCGCCAGTCGTCGCCCCGACGTCGGCAAAAACAGTGTTCAGAATAGTTTTGAAGGACGGAAAATCATGAAGTGGAATGTGCTCGACGCGGTATTCAAGCGAAACTTCGTCGCTTATTTTTCCAACCCCACCGGCTATGTCTTCATCTGCGTCTTCGTGCTGCTGGGATCGCTGGCGGCGTTCTGGCCGCCGGAGTTCTTCAACTCCAACCTCGCGAATCTCGATCAGCTCAACCGCTACCTGCCCTACATCCTGCTGGTATTCATTCCCGCCATCACGATGAGCGTGTGGGCCGAGGAGCGACGGCAGGGCACCGATGAACTGCTGCTAACCATTCCCGCCAGCGACTGGGAGGTGGTGTTCGGAAAATATCTCGCGGCGGTCGGGATCTACACGGTGGCGCTCTTGTTCTCCTGCATCTGCAACCTGGTGATCCTGCTGTTGTGGGGCACGCCCGACGCCGGCCTGTTGCTCTCAAACTACCTCGGCTACTGGTTTGTTGGCATCGCCATGATCGCCATCGGCGTCGTGGCCAGCTTCCTCACGAACAACCTGACGGTGGCCTTCATCCTCGGGCTGGCTTTCAATGCACCGCTGGTCGTGGCCGATCAGGCCGGGTCGGTGATGTCGCCGGGGCTGGCGAAGTGGGTCCGGCCGTGCAGCCTTGCCGAACAGTTCACCGACTTCGGTCGCGGCATCGTCAGCCTCTCAGGGATCGCCTACTTCCTCGGCATCGTGGCCGTCTGCCTCTACATCGCGATGGTGCTCATCGGTCGCCGCCACTGGACCAGTCGGAGGGATGGCGCAAAGATGGGCGTGCACTTCATCGTCCGGACGCTCGGCCTCGCCGCTGCGGCCGTTGGCGTGGTCATGTTCTTCCGCGGCATGGATGTTCGTGCCGATCTCTCCGAGGAACGGATCAGCTCGCTCTCCCCCGACACCCGGCGGTTGCTCCGCGAGCTTGAAACCAGCCGTCCGATCGACATCAAGGCCTACGTCAGTCCGACCGTGCCGGAGGACTACACGCAGACGCGGCTGAACCTCCTCAACATGCTGCGTCAGTTTCAGCAGCTCGGCCGTGGCAAGGTCAACGTCGAGGTGATCTCCACCGATCCCAAGACCGAGGCCGCGTCGCTCGCCTCGCAGCAGTTCGGCATCGAGCCGGTGAGCGTGCTGTCGCGGGTCCGCGGTGCCTATCGCGACGAGAACATTTTTCTTGGCTGTGCCTTCACGAGCGGCCTCGAGAAGGTGGTGGTGCCTTTTTTCGACAAGGGCACGCCCGTCGAATACGAGCTCGTCCGCTCGATCTGCACGGTCGCCCAGCAGAAGCGAAAGCGGCTCGGAGTTCTCACGACAGACGCCGATCTTTTCGGCGGCTTCGACATGGCCACCGGCCAGCAGCGGCCGCGGCAGCCGGTGCTTGAAGAACTTGAGAAGCAGTACGACGTGGTGCAGGTCGATGCGTCGGCGCCGATCACCGACCGCTACGACGTGTTGCTCGCCGTGCAGCCGTCGTCTCTCGGGCCAGAGCAGATGAACCACTTCGTGTCCGCTGTTCGCGCGGGCCAGCCGGTGGCGGTCTTCGAAGACCCGCTGCCGGTGCTGATGCAGGGGGTGCCGGGCACGTTGCAGCCCCGGCGTGGCCCGGGCGGTCCGATGGCGATGTTTCAGCCGCAGCAGCAGCCCAAGGGCGACATCGGCCAGCTGTGGGAGACGCTTGGCCTCAAGCTCATGGCCCCAGCCGGCCGTCCAGCCATGGGGCAGACAGGCTCCGATCCGCTCATCGTCTGTCAGGATTACAACCCACATCCAAAGCTCGAGCTTCCCGATGAATTTGTCTTCATCGACTCGAACCTGACGTCTGATGCCTCGGGGAAAATCCCCGGGTTCAACGCCCGACAGCCGATCACAGCGGGGCTACAAGAGGTGCTCTTCCCGTTTCCGGGAGCCCTCGTCAAGGACGACAAGGCCAACGTCGCCTGGACGCCGCTGGTGCAGACGGGTCTCTTCACCGGAACGATCGAAGTTGACCAGGTGATGGGAAACCGCGGCGACATGCGGCAGTTGCAGATCTTCGAGAAGCAGGCAAAGCAGTCGATGGTGCTGGCTGTGGCGATCGAAAGGCAGCCCGCAGCGGGCGCGGCCGAGGCCGGAGCCGAACCGGTGAAGGCCGAGGGAGCAGCCTCGAAGCCGATCCGCGCCGTCGTCGTCTCCGACATCGACCTCATGGACGGCCGAATCTTCGGCCTCCGCAACCGGCCAGATGAGGTGTTTGGGCTCAACTTCGACAACGTCACGTTCGTGCTCAACATCCTCGACTCGTTGGCGGACGACGACCGCTTTCTCGAGATTCGCAAACGAAAGCCGAAGCACCGCACGCTCGAGCGCATTGAAGACACCGTGGCCACCGCGCGTGAAATGGCAGACAGTGAGCGGCAGAAGTTCATCGCCGAATTCGACGAGGCGGAGCGGGCGGCGAATGATTCGATGCAGGCGGAAGTCGGCGAGTTCGAGAAGAAGATCAAGGAGATGGAGACAGCGGGCGATGCCGATCCGCAGGCCGCCATGCAGGCGGTGCAGCAACTCGCCAGCAGGCAGCGGCTCTCGCAGCGTCGACTCGATACCAAGATCGAGACACTCAAGCGAAAGCGGGACACCGAGGTCGAGGCGGTGGAACGTCAATTGGAGTCGAAAATCCGCAAGGAGCAGGACCGGCAAAAGTGGCTGGCCGTACTCCTGCCGCCGATCCCGCCGCTGGTCGTTGCCTTCTTCGTCTATTTCCGGCGTCGTGCGCTGGAGCGCGAAGGCGTAGCCAAGACGCGGCTGCGGTGAACATGCTCCGGCGGCTCGGGGCCGCGGGACGGGATGCGATCAGAGGAGCTTAGGCAGGCGGGTTCAGCCGGTTGGAAGTCAGGTGTATACGATGGACACGACAGGCAGGGGCAACAGCATGAATCATGACGACACACACGAAAAGCGGTTTCGGCAGGTAGATGACCACGAATCAGCCGGGGTCCTGACGCCCGTGCTGCTCCGCACCGGGATGTTTCTGCTTGGCGGTCTGGGCATGCTGTTGGTCGGAGCTGCTGTGCAGCCGCGGTTCAAGAGCGTCAAGGTCGAGCCCGAGGAGCAGCGGGTGCTCTTTCCCGAGTTGTCGGATGCGGCGAAGGCGGCCAGCCTCGAGATCGTGTCGTACGATGATGAACTCTCCACGCTGCACCCCTTCAAGGTGATGCAGTCGGGTGGCGTGTGGGTGCTCCCGGCCCATCAGAACTACCCCGCCGACGCGAAGGAACAACTCGCAGCAGCAGCCACGGCACTCGTCGATCTCAAGATGCTCGATTTGGTGAGCAAGTCCCCTGGTGATCACGAGACCTACGGCGTCATCGAGCCCGATCCGGAAAAGATCAAGCCGGGCATGACCGGCATCGGACAGTTGGTCGAAATTCGTGACGGCTCCGGCAACAAACTTGCCCGGCTGATCGTCGGGAAGGAAGACAAGCGGCGGGTCGGCGGCGACGCTTCCGGCCGAACCTTGCGGTTTGTCCGCAAGGCCGGTCAGGATCCTGTCTATCGCGTGGAGGTCGACACCTCGAAATTCACGACGGACTTTGACGACTGGATCGAAAAGGACCTGCTCAAACTCTCGCCTTGGGACGTGAGGCGACTCGGCCTCGAGGACTACTCCCTCGTGGCAGTCGAATCCAACGGGCGGGTTGGTGTGCAGTTGGATCGCAAGTACCGGGTCGATCTGGCGTATGACGACAAGGATGCGAAGTGGTCGCTGGCGCGGCTCGAGGCCTTTTCCGAGGATGGGGAGTCGAAGGAGGAGGCACTGCCCGAGGGGGAGGAACTTGCCTCGGGCAAGCTCAACGACCTGCGCAATGCGCTCGGCGATCTGAAGATCGTCGACGTCGCTCGGAAGCCCTCGGGGCTGAGCTCCGAACTGAAGGCCGAGGAGAGCTTCACCAATGATCGAGAAGCGGTCACCTCCATGCAGCAAAAGGGTTTTCTGCCGCTGAAGACGGGCGAGATTCTCTCGACCGATGGCGAGACCATTGTGGGAATGAAGGACGGCGTCGAATACGTGCTCCGATTCGGTGCACCCACGACGGTGGCGGCCGAAGGGAAGTCGGCCAAGGCGAAGGACGCCGGCAGTCCCGAGGCCGGCAATAATGACGCCGGCGAAACGAGCGGTCGCTATCTGCTCGTGATGGCGCGGTTCAACGAGAAGTTGCTCGAGAAACCAACGCTCGATCCGCTGCCTGAATCGCCCGCTGGATCCGACGATGCCGCTCAGAAGGACGGTGAAGGGGCTGCGGAGGAGAACAAGCCGGATGCGGCCGAGAGCCTGAAGAAAGCTGACGAAGCCGAGGCGGCAGCCCAGGTGGCGCTTGAGAACCGGCGACGGGTGGAGCGGGAGAACCGTCGCAAGCAGGACGATTACGACGACAAAGTGAAGACCGCACAGAAACGCGTGCGAGACCTGAACGGTCGGTTCGCCGATTGGTATTACGTTGTGTCCGACAAAGAATATGCGAAGATCCACCTTGGTCGGAACAGCATGGTGCAGAAGGCCGAAGCCAAAGGAGTGCCGGGTGATGTTGTTGTGCCGGCAGGGCCCGTAAATGGCGAGTGATTACTTCAGTACCGTTGGAAATGATGATCTGACACGGAGGGTTGCAGCGATTGTGATTCGCGCCGCGGCCGCTTCCGTTGCCGGCGATCATGCCCGCCGCTTGTGGAACCACACCGCAGCCCGATAATGGCCTCTGTCGGTTCCACCTTTTTTTCCTGCCATGCTCGGGCGATTTATGCACTCAACATCTGCGGTACCCGTGGTGGCGTCTGGCTCGGTGGCCGGCCATGGACCAGTGGCAGTCGGGGCCGTCGGAAGTCTGTCGAGAAACGCTTCCAGTTGGGGGCTCCGCTGGAGCAACGTGCACTGGGAGTACCTGCTCCCGATCTTCGTGGTGCACTTGCTGGCTTGCTTTGCGCTGCTCCCATGGTGCTTCAGTTGGTCGGGGTTGGTGATCGCGCTGGTCGGCACGCACGTGTTCGGCATGGGCATCAATCTGGGCTATCACCGTCTCCTCACCCATCGCAGTCTGAAGGTGCCTCTCTGGCTGGAGCGGACGCTTGCAACGGTCGCTCTGTGTTGTCTGGAAGACACCCCGGCCCGTTGGGTGGCCACGCACCGGCTCCATCACGTCCATTCCGACGAGCCTGAGGATCCGCACACACCCCGCGACGGCGTGAGTTGGTCCCATGTCGGCTGGCTGTTCCGTCGGGCCCCCGATCGCCGCACGCTCGCCTTTCTCGACAAGTACGCCCGCGACATCCTTGCCGACCGGTACTTCCGGTTTCTGGAGCGGCATCCGACGAGCACGCTCTGGATCTACCTGGCCCATGCAGCGGCCTTCGCGCTGACGGGGTTGGTGGTGGGGAGAATCGCCGGAGGCGATTGGGTCCACGGCGTCCAGTTGGGTATCAGTTGGCTGGTGTGGGGCGCGTTCGTTCGCACGGTCCTCGTTTGGCATATGACGTGGAGCGTGAATTCGCTGTCGCACCTGTTCGGTTATCGGACTTACGAAACCGGCGAGGACAGCCGTAACAACTGGCTCGTGGCGCTCGTGGCGGCCGGTGAGGGTTGGCACAATAACCACCACCATGATCCGGCCAGCGCGAGCGTGCAGCACAAGTGGTGGGAGTTTGACCTCACCTACTACGAGATCTTGCTTTTACGACGTCTGGGGCTGGCCACGGATATCATCCAGCCGCGGCATCTCCGTCGATCGGCGGCACCGCGAAACTGACCGGAGGCGGCTGCCGCGATGTCCGACATTCTTACTTCGCCCAGGAGGTCCCGATTCGGTCGGGCCATGGGCTTCCGGCTGGCCGGCATCGGCAGTAGCGTGCCGTCGAATGTGGTGACGAATGCCGATCTGGCCAGGCTCGGCTGTGATCCCGAATGGATCGTTGCCCGCACGGGCATCCATGAGCGCCGGTGTGCACCGCCGGAGATGGCCACCAGCGACTTGGCCGCCATGGCCGGCAGGGCTGCGCTCGCTCATGCCACGGCCGCGGACGTCGACCTGCTCGTCCTCGGCACGTTCACGCCTGACATGTGCATCCCCTCCACCGCCTGCATCGTGCAGGAGAAGTTGGGGCTCGACGCGCCGGCAATGGACGTGACCGCCGCCTGCGCAAGCTTTGCCTATGCACTGGTGACCGCAGCGAATTTCCTCTCAGCCGGATCGAGCCGGTTGGCGCTCGTGCTGGGCGCCGACACGAATTCGCGAGTCGTCGATCCCGAGGACATCAAGACGTGGCCTCTCTTCGGCGATGGGGCAGGCGCGGTGTTGCTCGAGGCGGTTCCGCCCGATAGTTCTGGGCAGGAGCATGGATTGCTTGCCTTCTCGCTCGGTTCAGACGGCCGCGGCGCGGGCCTGCTCGCCTGCCCGATGAGCGGTTCCCGGCAGCCGGTCACGGCCGAGGGCCTGTCACGGCGGGAACAGTTCATGCGAATGGATGGCCGCGCGGTGTTCAAGTGGGCGATTCGGCTGGCAGAGGAAAATATCCGTCAGGTGGTCGAGAGGTCGGGCGTGGCGATGGAGGCGATCGATCTCTTCGTGTTGCACCAGGCCAACGCCCGGATCATCGATGGGGCCCGCGAAGCCCTCGGCATATCCTCCGACCGCTTCCTGGTGAATCTCGACCGCTATGGAAACACGTCGAGCGGCTCGATTCCGCTCGCGATGGACGAGGCCTGGCGTACCGGCCGGATCGGGCCGGGCAGCACGATCGTGGTCTGTGGCTTCGGCGGCGGACTGGCCTGGGGCAGCGCGGTGTGGAGGTTATGACGGTCGCACGTCGTGGGCCGGGGCTGCCCGTGCCCCATCGCCGGACGTTCGCTACGGCCATCCTGGCCTCCGCTCACTCGATGCTGACTGCGCTCCGGCATCCATGCCTGCGCTGGTCAGCAACGCCGGCTCCCGGGACACGGGCAGCCCCTCACGGAATCTACGTATCAGGACAGCCGACGAGTCCGTATTCTTGAACTGAGGTGAAACATGGTTGACGTGAATGGTGCGGTGAAGAGGCTGCCGGCGCGGGGCGACGTGGCCGTGGGAGATACATGGGATCTCAGCAGTCTGTTTTCGTCTGATGTCGCATGGTCGGCAGCATTGGCCGAGTGGGAGAAGCGGATTCCGGGGTTTGCGGCATTCGCCGGCACGCTCGGTTCGTCGCCCGAGCGGCTTGCGGAGTGTCTGGCCTACGACCTGAGCGTCGACCGCGAGGGGGACAGGCTTGGCACCTATGCCCACCTGCGGGCCAGTGAGGACCAGGCGGCTGCGGACCCGCAGCGGATGACGGGTCGCTTCCAGCATGTCGCCACGCTGGCCGGCGAGAAGGCCAGTTTCATTCGCCCAGAGATCATGGCGATCCCGCCCGAAACGCTCTCGGCGTGGATGAAGCTTCCCGTGCTCGCCGACTACCGACTGCTCCTTGAACGGCTGACGCGAACGCGGCCGCACGTGCTCTCGGAGCCGGAGGAAAAACTGTTGGCAATGCAGGGTAGCTTTGCCGGCACCGCGGGAAAGGTATTCAGGCAGTTGACCGACGCCGATATGAAGTTCGGCAGCGTGACCACCGGCGATGGAAATCAGATTGAACTGTCGAATGCGACGTTCGTGACACTCCTGCACGACAGTTCGCGGGAGGTGCGACGAACGGCCTTTCAGCAGTATTACGCCCAGTACGAAGCCCACGCCAACACGCTGGCCGCCACCCTGTCTGGCTCCAACGAGCGCGATGTCTATGCGGCAAAAGTCCGGCGTTACCCGAGCGCCGTCGAGGCGGCCCTGTTTGCCGACAACGTGCCGATCGCCGTATACGATCAGCTGATCACGGCAGTCCACGCCCACCTGCCCGCCGTCCACCGGTATTACGACCTGAGAAAGCGGATTCTCGGGCTCGAAGACATCCACCACTACGACTGCTATGTGCCGCTGGTGCCTGAACTCGAGCAACGACACAGCTGGAACGACGCGGTGCGGGTGGTGATCGAATCGCTTGCCCCGCTCGGGGCTGATTACAGCACGCAGTTGGAGCGCGGATTGCTTGGCCGCTGGTGTGACCGCTACCCCAATGCGGGCAAGCAGTCGGGCGCCTTCAGTTCGGGCACCTATGACTCCGACCCCTACATCCTGATGAATTTCCAGGAGGAGGCGATCGAGCATGTATTCACGCTTGCGCACGAGGCGGGCCACTCGATGCACACACGGTATTCGGCCGAAGCCCAGCCCTACCACTACTCCGGCTACACGATCTTCGTCGCGGAGGTGGCCAGCACGTTCAACGAACAGCTGCTGACGCGGCTCTTGCTCACGCGGGCGACATCGGCCAAAGAACGGGCTGCGATCATTGCGCGGGAGATCGACTCCATCCGCGCCACGATCGTGAGGCAGACGATGTTCGCGGAGTTCGAGCGGAAGAGCCATGCCTCGGCCGAGGCAGGCGAGCCGCTCACGCTGGAACGGCTCAGGACGATCTACCGTGAACTGCTCGACGCCTACTTCGGCCCGCGGTTTGCCATCGACAAGCAACTGGAACTTGAGTGCCTCCGCATCCCGCACTTCTACAACGCTTTCTACGTCTACAAGTATGCCACCGGCCTGTCGGCAGCGATCACGCTGGCCAAGCGGGTGGCCGAGGGGGGAGAGAAGGAGCTCGAGGCCTATCTGGCGTTCCTCAAGGGCGGCTGCTCGAAGTGGCCGCTTGATCTGCTCCGCGATGCGGGCGTGGATCTTGAGAAGCCGGAACCGGTGGCGATCGCGCTGACGCGGTTCAGCGAACTCGTCGACGAATTGGGGACCCTGCTGTAGGGCAGGGGGTGTCGCCCGAACTTATTCCGGTCCCCGCGCCAGTTCTACCAGCGGCCGCACGAAGGAGCCGGTGCCACCGCCGTCGGTCCAGGGGCGGGGCTTCTCCGCGAATGCCGGTCCGGCGATGTCGACATGGGTCCAGGGGATGCCACCCACAAACCGCTCAAGGAACTTCGCGGCCGTGATCGCGCCACCCCAACGACCGTCGCCCACGTTCTTGATGTCGGCGACGTCGCTCCTGATCTGGTCATCGTAGTCGGCATACATCGGCAACTGCCAGACAGGCTCCCCCACGGCGCGGGCTGCCTCGGCGACATCGTTGCAGCAGTCCTGGTCGTTGCTGAACAGCCCCGCGACATCGTGGCCGAGTGCCACCATGCAGGCACCCGTGAGTGTGGCAGCATCGATGATCCGCTTTGGCTTGAAGCCACGGACCACATCGAGCACATCCGCCAGCACGACCCGTCCTTCCGCGTCGGTGTTGTGAATCTCGATGGTCGTGCCGCTCCGTGCGGTGATCACGTCGCCGAGCTTGTAGGCGGCCGGACCGGTCATGTTTTCAACCAAGCCGATGGCGGCCACGAGGTTGACCGGTAGCTTGAGGGCAGCGATCGTGGCGGCCGCCGCCAAGACGGCGGCGCCTCCTGACATGTCGCACTTCATCGTCAGCATCGACTCGGACGGCTTGAGCGATAGCCCGCCAGAATCGAACGTCACGCCCTTGCCAACGAACGCCAAGTCGGGCTGGTCGGCCTGCGCGCCCGGCCCACGGTATCGGAGGATGACGAGCCTGGGAGGTCGGTTGCTGCCCCGTCCCACCGCGAGGATCGCCTGGCAGCGTTCCCGCGACAACTGTTCCTCGTCCCAGATCTCGACCTCCATGCCGGTGCGACCTGCCGCGGAGGCCGCTTCTTCGGAAAAGGTCTGGGGATAGAGGTCGTCGGGCGGCATGTTGACCAGCCGCCGGGCGAGGTTCACTCCTTCGCTGATCACCACGCCGCGGGCGACCGCTTCGGGTGGCGCCACCAGCCAGACGGTGCTGCCGAAGCGTGTCCGTTTCTTTTCCGTCCGGTAGAGATCCTGGCCCACCATGCCGACCGCCGCACCGGCCACCGCCTGCTCCGTCTGCCTGGTCGTCCAGGAGCCATCGGCAACGAATACCACCTTCGCCCGTGGCCGACCGGCGAGATGCCGAGCGGCGGTTGCCGCCGCTCGGTAGATCACACCCGCATCGACCTCTTCGCGTTTGCCGAGGCCCACCACCACGATCTGGCCAGCCTTGAGCCCGGGGGCGGCAAGGATCGGCACGCACTCATACCGTTTGCCGGTGATCTCGCCAGCAGCGACCAGCCGGGAGAGGAGTCCGCCGGTGGTTGCATCGATCTCAGCAATGGCACCGGAGCCAACGCCACCTTCGGTGAGAAATGTCACGACGGCGTCGGCCTCGATCGCTGTCGGCCGCGCGGCCGGATCGGCGATGATGCCGCCAGCGGCGCCGCCGGTGCGGAGGTGCGAGAATTCGTGGGTCATCGGTCGCTCCTGACGGTGGGGGAAGGAAGCGACGAATGTAGCGGGTTTTCGGCGGCACGACATCCCGGCTCAAGCCAGGGGGCGAGCAGAGAGAGCAGCACGGGGAGCACGACGAGGTTGCCGAACAGCCCGCCCGTGAGCGTGAGGCAGGAAAGCGCCCCGAACGACACGGTGGGGATGAAGCCGCTGGTGGTGAGCGCAAGAAACCCCACCACCAACGCGAGCGTTGAGAAGATCATCGCCCGGCCGGCAGTCTGGTGGGCGGTTTCGAGCGCGGCGGGAATCGTCTGGCCAGCTGCCAGACGGCGGCGGAAGGCCGCGAGGTAGTGGATGGAACTATCGACCGATAGCCCCATGGAGACCGCGGCGATCATCGCCGTTCCCATGTTGATGCGGTCTCCCACCCAGCCAAGCAGGCCGAGCACCACGAAGATCGGCAGGGCGTTGGGCACAAGCGCCACCGTTGCCAGGAGCAGACTCCGAAAGCTGGCTGCCAGGAGCAGGAAAATTCCCGCAGCGGCGAGAAAGAACGTGAGCCACTGGTCGGAGAGCATCCGGTCCACGAGTTGCGAGAGCAGCACGAAGAAGCCCGTGACCTCTCCGGCGGGCCGGTCGCCCCGTGCTGGAAATTCATCGGACACGATCCGGTTTACCTGCGTGATGATGGCGCGTTTCTGTGGCGCGGGCTGGCGTTCGTGGGCCCGCAGCATCATCCGCAGCCAGGTCGACCCGTCCTCGGGATCGTGGCCGATGAACGTGCGGCTCAGTTGTGGGACCTGCTTCTGAATCAGGTCGAGCGCCCCGTTCACGAGCCAATTGCCCAGCCGCGTGCTCTGCAATCGTTCCAGCGAAATCGGCGACACGGCCGCCACCACGTCGGCCAGGCTCATCACCTTCGTGAGGGCTGGCACGGGACGGCCTTCGGGATTGGGAATCGTGACCTCGGTCCGCAGCCTGTGCCCCAGCCTCGCCATGGCGCCAAGCACCTCCCCGTCGATCGCCTCGCCAGCCGGCAGAAGCACATCCCATACGCCGGCGCCGCCCAGCCGCGACTCGATCATGTCGTAGGAAGCGACCACCGGGCTCGACTGGCGGAAGTTACGCGTGAAATCGGTTTCCACCTCCAGCCAACGCATGCCCATCACCGCCACCGTCACGAGCAGCGTCGATCCCAGCAGAATGGGGCCAGGATGCCGCACGATCCGCTGCACCAGACCGTCGAGCCCCAGTTCGAGCACGCCCTCGCCCCAGGCCCGCTGAGGATCCGCGTCGAAACGTCCGTAGAGCGCCAGGAACGGGACCACGAGTGCCGCCGCCACGAGCACCATCACCGCCCCAACGCTCGTCATGATGCCGAAGTCGTGGACCGGCCCCACGCGGCTGGCAATGAGCGACCCGAAGCCTATGACGTCGGTGGCGATCGAGCCTACCACCGGCCAGAACAGGATCGACATCGCCCGCTCGAGTGCCGCGGCCGGAGGTAGCCCCTCCTCTCGCTGTCGCCGGAATTCCACGATCACGTGCACCACGGTGGCGATCGCCACCACCGTGACCATCGCGGAAAGCATGGTCGAGACCATCGTGAGTTTGAGGCCGATCACGGCCAGCACGCCCCGCGTACTCCAGAGGGACAGGAGCACGACTGCCAACGGTACGATGAGCCAGCGTAGGCTGCGGAACGAGACGAGCAGGACGAAACCAGCCAGCAGGGCGCTGGCCGTGCCCAGAAGATTGCCGTCGCGTTTGAGCATGGCGAAACCGTCGCGGAGCATCACGGGCTCCCCGGCGACGGTGCCCGCAGGCAGCTCCGCCACGACGGCGCGGACGCGGTCAATCGCATCGGCGCGGAAGTCTGATTGTGGCGGTGAGGACGCAGCCGCAGGGGCGTCTGTCTGCATCGAGGGAGGGGCCTCGAGCACGCAGACCACGGCCGCGGTCCGGTGGTCGGTGCCGACGGCATACCCTTCCAGAAGTTCGACAAACCGCCGCGCCGTCGGGCTCGTCTCAATCTCGATGATGCGGTTGCCCAGCGGGGTGTCGGCCAGGCTCGTCGCCGAAGCGATGCCTGGGAGTGTCGCGATCGTATCGGTCAGACTCCGCAGCCGTTCGATGCCCGCCGTGGAGAAGAGTTCAGGATCGTCGTAGGCTGCCAGCACAACCTCGCTCGAGCCAAACGTGCGAATCATCCGTCGGTAAGGCTGGAGCGCTGGATCGGTGCGGTCGAACATGGTGTCGATCGATCGGGAGAATTCAAGCCGCCGTGATTGGGCGACAGACGCGATCGTCGTCACGAGCGCGATGATGGCGAGCAGATTGCGGTGGCGCACCAGCCACCTCGCGACACGATCGGCAACCGGGGGCATGAATCGGCTTTCGTGTCAGGGGATGGCAGGGAAGACAGGCGGCGGGGATGTCGGGCGGGGCCGGGGTGGCGCTGGCAAGTCGCTGGAGTGGCGGGCATGGAGCGATCCACGCAATCCGGAGGATTATGGTACCGCGGCTGGGAGAAGCAGGCTGGGCAGGCGACGTGAAGATGGAACTTGCCTGCATTGCCAAGGACACTCTTGCCCGGATCGCCCACGCTACGTTGTTTGCGAGGGCGGTGTGGAGCAGATCACGAAGGGGCCAGTCTGCGACTAATGTGGGCCGGGACGGTGCCCGCACGTCGGTAACCCCCTTTGTAGCCACGACTTGCGGAGCCTCTTGGCCGGTGGCAACGCCTTGACCCGTCGGCGCGGGCACTCCTATAGTCCCGCGCTTTTTCCGAACGGGCCCGTTTTCCAACCCAAGGACGCTTTCGCACGCGTGTTTTCTCTGTTTGATCACGCCACCGCTGCGCCCCCGCGACATCGGGTTTTGAACCCATCGCGCCGAGGTTCTGCGCGCACGCGACGCGCTCCGCAACTGTGTTCACACGCGCGGGTCGTGGTGCTGGCGTTGGTCATGATCACGGTGCACGGAGTCACGCGGCACGCGGCGGCTCAGTCGCCAGCGACCGCTCTGCCACTGCGTGAGACAGCGACGGCGGGCGTGCTCGCGGCCTTACCGGCACGCGGTTTGGCAGCGGCCATCGCGGAGGCGGGCAGCATTGAAGTTCCATCGGCGGATCCGCAGGAGAACGTCACGATCAATGCCACGCAGGCCTCGCGGTGGACGGAGGGCTCCTATGACGTGTGGCACCTGACCGGTGGTGTGCGGATCAGGCAGGGAGCAACAGAAGCCACCGCTCACGAAGCGGTGGTGTGGATCGAGCAGGAAACGGGGCCATCGGTCGACCGTGAAGCGAGAGACGAAGGCGACGAAGAACAGCCGCAATCAGCGCCGATCCGCAGCTTGCTCGTGAGGATGGCGGGAGCCGTCGCCGTACAGTCTGCGTCATCCGGTGCCGATGCCGGCACAACGACCGTCCGCGGTCCGCGCTGGACGGGACGCTTCTGGATGCAGCGGGAGCCGACGCTCGATTTTGCCAGCGTCGTGCCGGCCGCTGGCACGCCCCCGATCTACGACGCGCCGGCTGATCGTGTTGTGCCGGTCGCGTACAACGCCGACACGGAGAACGATGCTGCCGCAGAGGAGCCGATCCAACGGGCGCAGTTCAGTGAATTCGGTGCGGCTCCGGTACCGACAGTAAACGCTGCCACCACCGCCCGTCGGCTGCGAGCCTTCCCGAGGTCGAGCGTGCCACTCAACATCCGCTGGTTCCCCAGCCCGACGGGGAGCGAGTGGGTGGCGGTGATCAACTCTGGCGTGAACCTCGTCGTGGATGGCGTTGACCCGGCCGGCCCGCTCGACATCTCCGCCGACCGGCTCGTGATCTGGACCCGCGGGCAATCCCAGCCCGATCTCGAGGGCAACGCCGCACAGGCCGGCGACGTGCCGCTGGAACTCTACATGGAGGGCAACGTTGTCTTCCGGCAGGGGCAGCGTGTTGTCGAGGCGATGAGCATGTTCTACGACGTGCCGAGGTCCAGCGGCGTGATCACCGGCGCCACGGTGCTCACACCAGTCGACAACTATTCTGGAGTGGTGCGGCTGCGGGCGGACGTGCTGCGGCAGGTCGACCGCAGCCGATTCGTTGCCCAGAAAACCGGCCTCACCTCCAGCCGCCTTGGGGTGCCAAGCTGGGAGTTTCGCTCCCGTGAGCTCGAGTTTACCGATGAGCAGGTGCCATTGGCCGGTCCCGGCGGTCAGCCGGCAATAGACCCGGTGACGGGTGAGCCGGCAGTCGAGCATCAACAGTTCATCACCAGTCGCGGCAACACCTTCACGCTTGGCGGCGTGCCGGTGCTCTGGTGGCCGGTACTGGCGACCAATGCGAAAAAGCCCACCTTCTATATCAATAACGCACAGATCAAGAACGACCGCATCTTCGGTACGCAGTTGCTCACCAGTTGGGACGCCTTTCAGGTCTTTGGCTGGCGGCGGCCGCCAGATGGGGTCGACTGGGATTTCGACGTCGACTACCTCAGCAAACGCGGCCCCGGCGGCGGCACGTCGCTGCTCTACAATCGGTCCGACTTCCTCGGCTACGGCGGGCCCACCAGCGGCGACCTCGACGCGTGGTTCATCGGTGACGTCGGTCAGGACAACCTCGGCCTCAACCGTCGCGACTTCACGTATCCCGGCTATCCCGACCGGACGTTCCGCGGCCGCTCGTTCTGGCGACACCGGCAGGATCTCGGCGGCAGCACCGACAGCTTCTTCGGGGGCTGGCAGCTCCGTGGTACGGCTGGCTGGATCAGCGACATGAACTTCCTCGAGGAATATTACGAGGCGGAGTGGGAGGAAGGCTACGAGCAGCGCACGTGGCTCGACCTACGGCGGCCGATCGAGAACCGCGAACTGCGACTGCTCACCAGCGCCCGAGTGAATCCGTTCTTCACCCAGAGCGAGTGGTGGCCGCGGCTCGACCATTACTGGCTGGGACAACCGCTCTTGCAGGATACCCTGACCTGGTACCAGCACTCCGGCGTGTCGTACGTGCGGCAGAACCTGCCACAGACGCCCACGGCAGGGCAGGGGCTCGGTATTTGGACGACGCTCCCCTATGAAAACAACGTCATCGGCGAGCGGCTGGCGACGCGGCACGAGATCGACCTGCCGTTCCAGGCGGGGGCGGTGAAGATCGTCCCCTACGCGCTTGGCGAACTGGCGCACTGGGGCCAGGACATCACGCAATCGCCAATCGATAGGGCGTATGGGCAAGTGGGTATTCGGTCGACGCTGCCGATGTGGACGTCGGACAACACAGTGGAGAGCCAGCTCTGGAACGTCCACGGCATCGCCCACAAGGTGGTGTGGGAGGCGGAGTTTTCCTATGCCAACAGCTCGCAGAGCATCGATCAGTTCCCGCTCTATGATCAGATCGACGACGATACGATCAACCAATACCGCCGCAACATTCCCTACTGGGATTACGGCGCGATCCCCGGGCAGACGACGCCGCTGGGTACGCCCTTCGTCTTCGGTCCGAGCAACAAGTACGACCCGCGGACCTATGCCGTCCGCCGCGGCATGGGCGGCTGGGTGACCGGTCCGACGGAGATTGCCAACGATCTCAGCGTCTTCCGGCTGGGAGCCCGACAGCGCTGGCAGACGAAGCGCGGCCCGATGGGCAACCGCCGGATCATCGACTGGATCGTCTTCGACGTGGACGGCGAACTCTTTCCGACGACGAGCCAGAACTTCGGGCAGACGCTCGGCCTCTGGCAGTACGACTTCCGCTGGCACGTGGGCGACCGCACCACGCTGCTCTCCACGGCCGACGTCGACTTCTTCACCGGTGGGCAGCAGCTCTACACCGTTGGCGCGCTGCTCAACCGCACGCCGCGGGGCAGCTTTTACATCGGGTTCAATGAATTCGGCGGCCCGATTCAGGCGAGCGTCCTGACCGGGTCCTATACCTATCGGATGAGTCCCAAGTGGGCGAGCTCCTTCGGCACGGCGATCAACCTGACGGGGAACAACATCGGGCAGAATTTCCAGCTCGTGCGGATCGGCGAGTCGTTCCTGATGACGTTTGGCTTTAACGTCGACTACAGCCGCAACAACGTGGGCTTCACGTTCAACCTCGAGCCACGATTCCTGTCGCGGACGCAGTTCGCCAGCCGCACCGGCCTCGACATCCCGATGGCGGGTGCTTACGGGCTGGAGTAAGCACCATCCCACGTGCTATGCCAGTCCGGGAAAAGCCCAACGACCCGGTGTCCCCGGACTTCCGTCCGGGGCTTTTTGTCACGAATGACGTTACCGTCGGTGGTGGCGTGCCCAGAAACAAGAAGCCCCCGGCGGGAGCCGGGGGACTCCGGGTGAGAAGCGGCTCATGCGGCTTCCCGGCGAGACGCGATCCGCAGCAATGCGTGCCATGCGGCGAAGATCGCTGCCAAGAGCATGTAGGAAGCCGCGAGCGCGAGCGGACCGCGGCCGGCCGCCTCGGCGGGAAGCGGCCCAACGTCCCACGGCAGGAAGAGGCGGCCATCGGGGAAGGGGGAGTGGATCACGCCGCAGAGCGTGCAGGCCGCGGCCGCCATGCACCAGCCTGCGGCCGCCAGCAGCTTCCTGTCGACAAGCGATACCACCATGCCAGCCCAGAGCAGGCTCGTGACGATGAAGCCGGAAGCGAGGAGCCGGATCGAGAAGAGTTCACGCACCAGAGGTCCCGTCGGCACCGCCCCCGCGGCAAGCAGCTTGTCGGCCTGGATCGACACCAGCGCCGCGAGCGCTGGGACACAGGCGATCGCCACCGCCGGATAGTGCCGCTGTGGTGTGGCATGGAAACTCTGCGCGGTGATCTCCAGGCCGATGAAGACCAGGATCGGCAGGATGGCCGGTCCGGGGATGGCTTGGTAGAGGTAGGCAAACGTGCCGGTGAGCCCGGCGATACCGATGAAGACCGCCGTGGCAAGTGTGTAGGCCGCACGTCCCCCCATCGCCTTGTAGGCGGGATGGCCGATGTAGGGAGTGGTCTGGATGACGCCGCCACAGGCCCCCGCAAGGATCGTGGCGAATCCTTCGACGGCGATGACCTGACCGGTTTCGTATTCATCGCCGGCCGCCGCGGCACTCTCGGTACAGTCGATGCCCCCCACCACCGTGCCGAGCGCGAACGGGATCACGATCGGAAGATACTTCACGGTGTCCCGCCAGGCCTCCAGCCATTCAAGTTTGAGTGCCGACAGCCATTCCACCGGCCAGAGTGCTGCCTGGGGATCGATGGCGGCATGCGCGGCGTCGGCAGGAATCCAGCCGCTGGCCGTGCCGATGGCGTGGATCAGGCCGCCGACCAGCAGGGCGGCCAGGGCGCCGGGAATTCGCGCCGGGAACGGGATCTGGGCCGTCAGTGCCGCCAGCACGATGCCCAGTGAGGCGAGTCCCACCAGCGGCGAGTCAAAGATTTCCAGGAGCGGCAGAAAAGTGATCAGCGCCAGAGCGATCGCCGCGAGGCTGCCAAGCAGCCCTGCGCGAGGCACGAGCCTGCGGACGGTTCCAGCGATGCAGCTACAGCAGACCTTGAACACTCCGCTGGCGACGATCGCACACATACCAATATGCCAGGCGTGGCGGGCGGCGGCCTCACGCTCCATGCCGCCGGCCAGCGACGCCGCATAGGCCGGTCCGAGCACGAAGAAAACCATCCCGAACGTGCTCGGGGTGTCGAGTCCCAGCGGCATCGCCGTGATGTCTGATCGCCCGGTCCGCCGGGCCAGGCGGAAGGCCATCCAGGTGAAGATCAGGTCACCGACCACCACCCCCACGGCCGTCCCCGGCACGAAGTGCGAGAGGGCGAACTGGATCGGATAATCGAACACGGTCGCCAGCAGGGAGACCGCCAGTACCAGGTCGGCGAGATTATCAATGGACAGGCCAAAAAAAGCATTGATGTCGCCAGAGGTCGCCCAACGGTAGGCCGCTGTCTGCCGGGAATGTGGGCGTTGTCCCATGGGGCCTTGTCCGTGTTGGAGGGGTGCTGTGCCACAGATGCTGCGAGAATCGTGGTGCCGGAATGTCGAAAGATGGGCCAAAAAAGTCAAATCCGCCCGCGGCAGACCGATACCACGAAAGCCCGAGAGGGCGAGGCAGGATTTCCCCGCACCCCCGAGATGGTGGCTATACTCGGGCGTGGGCGGTCTGCCTCCCAGGGGGTCGCCGAGCGATCTTACGACGATCTTTTTTTCCGCGAACCCTTCCCGCTGTGCCCGCGTAGGACAGATGGATTTGCACGAGTCCCACCCCAGTTCAGGGCACGACGACCGGTCCGGCGGCGGTTCGGTTGTCGAGCCGTTGACGCAACCTTTGGTTCCTGGAGCGGGGCTGACCGATGAGGAACTGATTCGGCGTGTTTGTGCAGGAGACGATGCGGCCGCATTCGAGTCGCTCGTTCACCGGTACGAACACGAATTGTTTAGCTACCTCCGTCGCTACCTCGGCAGCGCGGAGATGGCGGAGGATGTGTTTCAGGCCACGTTTCTGCAGGTTCACCTGAAGCGGGAGAATTTCGAGGATGGCCGGAGGTTTCGCCCCTGGCTCTACACGATCGCCACCAACCAAGCCATCGATGCCCAACGTCGTAATCGTCGCCACCGGATGGTGAGCCTCGATCAACGCACCGGCGGGGATGGCGACGTCGGTTCGCTCGTGGAGATGCTGTCGGGACGCGATTCGACGGCGGGCCAAAAGCTGGAGGAAGAGGAGGCGAAAAACTGGGTGCGAGCGGCGGTCGAGGAACTCCCCGACCCACTGAAGAGCGCCCTGATTCTCGTCTACAACCAGGGTATGAAGTATCGCGAGGCGGCGGATGCGCTGGGGATTCCGGTGGGAACCGTGAAAAGCCGGTTGCACGCCGCCCTGCTCAAACTGAACGAGTCATGGCAGGCAAGCGGCCATGAGCGTTGAACGAGGACAAGACCGACAGACGATGAACGATGAGTGCTTTCAACGAACCTGACGCCCCACCGATGGTTCGTCGCCAATCACGACTGATGTGAGTGTTTTCTATGCGAGAAGATCTTGTCGGCCACCTCCTGGGGGCTCTCGAGCCGTCCGAATCGAAGGCAATTGAACTGGCCCTTGCTGATCCGGATCGTGGACCGCAACTGAGTCGCGATCTGGAGAAGTTGCGGTTGGCGCTCGAGCCGTTGGCAGGGGACCGTGATGTACTGCCGGCGCCATCCGGCCTGGCTGGCCGGACGATGCGGTTCATCGTGGAGCAGGAGGCTGCTGTCCGGATTCAAGACAGCCGGCCGCTGCCGATGCCGCGGGGGATGTCCGCTGAAGACGCACTGCCGCGAGGCCGTGGCGCCCGCGGCTGGATCGATCGCGTCATCATCGCCGCTTCGGCGCTCGCAGCGTGTGTGCTCGTGGCGCCGCTGCTGCTCGACTCGATCTCGCAGGCCCGCGCCCGGCGGGCGGAACGGAATCTCTTGAAAACGTCGGGGGCGCTCCAAGGCTATGCCGATGCCCACCGCGTCTTCCCCACCCCGCCTAGCACCGGGCCATTATCTCGGGCCGGCCTGTATGCCCCCACGCTTGTTTCCGAGCAGCGGCTCGTGGCTGACGATGGCACGCTTGTCTGTCCCGACACGCCGCTCTCCCGGAGCGGCACGTTCCGTGTGCCCACGCTTGAGGAACTCGAGCGGGCGGTTGGCACTCCGGAGTTCGAGGAGATGGTGCGGACGATGGGGGGCGACTATGGCTATACGCTCGGCCACCGTGACGCTTCCGGCGAGTTGCAGCCAAATCGCGATCTCAGGCGGACCCATCACCCGCTCATGGCCGACGCCCCGAACGACGGTGGCGAGCGAAGCAGCAACCATCCCGACGGGCTTCACCACGTGCTCTTCGAAGACGGCCATATCAAGCGATTCGGGCCGTCGGATCTCCACACCGGAGACCACCTCTTCAAGAATCACGACGGCCAAGTCGCCGCCGGCATCGACGAGGATGACGCGGTCATCGGCGACTCGGAAGACCAGCCGTAGCAGTGCGGCTTACTTGGCCGCCATTGATTGCTTTGCAGCGGCGGCGATCGCCTCGGCGGTGATGCCGAAGTGCTTGTAGAGGGCCGGCGCCGGGCCCGACGCACCGAAGCTCGTCATGCCCACGAAGCGGCCACGCGGGCCGATCCAGCGATCCCACCCAAAGCCGCAGGCCGCCTCGCACGCGACTCGCGCGGTCACTGCCTGAGGCAGCACGCTTTCCCGATACGCCTCGTCCTGCTCCTCGAAGAGATCCCAGCTCGGCATGCTCACGACCCTGGCGTGAACGCCCTCCGCGGCGAGTTTCTCGGCGGCTTCAAGGCAGAGAGGCACCTCGCTGCCGGTGCCGATCAGGATGCATTGGGGCTTACCGCCGGCGGCGTCCTTCAGCACGTACGCGCCCCTGGCCACACCGGCGGCGGAGCCGTAATTGGCCCGGTCGAGTGTGGGCAGGTTCTGCCTGGAGAGCACGATCACAGCGGGGCGATCGGCACGTGTGATGACCACGCGATAGGTCTCGGCCACTTCGTTGGCATCGGCTGGTCGAAACACGCTCAGCCCCGGCACGGCGCGGGCACTGGCCAGTTGTTCGATCGGCTGGTGTGTCGGGCCGTCTTCGCCCAGACCGATCGAGTCGTGCGTGAGCACGTAGATCACGCCGAGGTTGCCGATCGCGGAGAGCCGCAGCGCCGGCTTCAGATAGTCGAGGAACACAAAGAACGTGGCGCAGTAAGGCCGCAGGCCGGAGAGCGCC
Organism: Planctomycetaceae bacterium; assembly: GCA_947449135.1. Classification (GTDB taxonomy): domain Bacteria; phylum Planctomycetota; class Planctomycetia; order Pirellulales; family UBA1268; genus CAMCQY01. The sequence goes on from CANFQO010000002.1 coordinate 109,250, forward strand.
ATGCCATTGCAGGCCGACGCCATGCCATGTTCGCGGATGCCGAAGTGAAGGTTGCGGCCCGAGAAGGAGCCCGGGCCGAAGTCGCCGGCTCCCGGCACAAGCGTCATCGTCGAGGGCGCCAGGTCGGCAGAGCCACCGAGGAACCACGGCACGGCACCGCTCAGAGCCTGGATCACCTTGCCGCTCGAGACGCGGCTGGCGAGCCCCTTGGCGTCGGCGGGGAAGCAGGGGATGGCCGACTCCCAGCCGGCAGGAAGCTTGCCCGAGAGGAAGCCAGCCAGTTCCGCGGCCACGCCGGCGTGCGACTTGGCCTGTTCGGCAACGGTCTGCCGCCAGGCCTCGTGGGCCTTGTGACCGCGAGTTCCCAGCGTCTTGGCAAACTGCTCCGGCACCTCCGGCGGCACCAGGAACTGCGCATCGACCGGCCAGCCGTAAGACGCTTTGGCCCCCTTGATCTCATCTGCGCCCAAGGGAGCACCATGCGACTCGTGCGAGCCCGCCTTCTTCGGGGCTCCATAGCCGATCACGCTCTTCACGATGACGAGTGTCGGCTTCTGCTGCTCGTTTTTGAAGGCCTGCAACGCCTGCTTCAGGCATTCAGTGTCGTTGGCGTCGGCCACGTGCTCAACGCGCCAGCCCATGCCCTCGAACTTCTTCGCCACGTTCTCGCTGAAGGCGAGATGGGTTTCGCCCTCGATCGTGATCGAGTTGTCGTCGTAGATCCAGCAGAGATTGGCGAGGCCGAGATGGCCAGCGATGGAAGCGGCCTCGCAGGCCACGCCCTCCATCAGGTCTCCGTCGCTGCAGAGCACGTAGGTGTCGTAGTCGAAGACGACGTGGCCGGGCGTGTTGTAGTGGGCGGCGAGCCACCGCGATGCCATCGCCATGCCGACGGAGTTGCCGCAGCCCTGTCCGAGCGGTCCGGTGGTCGTTTCGATGCCAGACGTCATGTGATGCTCGGGATGGCCCGCGCAGACACTGTCGAGTTGGCGAAACTTCTTGATCGACTCGAGCGACACGGCCGGCTCGTTGGCGGAGCCACTCCCTGATGCATCATGAGCGGTCCCGCGACGAATGCCCGCCAGATGAATCAGCGAATAGAGCAGCATCGACGCATGGCCACAGGAGAGCACGAACCGGTCCCGGTTTGGCCAGGCAGGATCGGCCGGGTCGTACCGCAGAAAGTCCTTCCACACGGCGTAGGCCACTGGCGCCAGTGCCATCGGCGTGCCAGGATGACCGCTCTTGGCGGCCTCGACCGCGTCCATCGAGAGGGTGCGAATCGTGTCGATCGCGAGGCGATCGATGTCGGTGGCATGGGGCGGACGGGCCGCTGGGGCTGAAGGTGCAGCCATGGGACGATCTTCTCCAAAGAGCGAGTCGGTGGTACGTGGGAGGAAGTGTAGAAGCCGGCAGGAACCGCCGTCAACGCGTGCGCTACCGCGCCATGTGGAGTCGGTACTCGTCGTCCAGTTCCTCATAGCTTTTCCGGCAGAGACGGGATAGCGTGTCGGTCTCGACCGTGCCGGTATGGATGCGCACGAGGTATTCCACGAAGGCCTGGCGGTACCTTGCTCGCTGCCCGTTCATGAAGAAGTCGGCAAGACCGGCGATTTCGCTGTAGATCTGTGGCAGCCGTTCGTTGGCCTGAAAGGCCCGCCGGCCCATCGCGGTGAGCTCCGCCAGCGGCACATGGAAGCCATCCTCGACCAGCCGTTCCCTCGCCATCGGGGCGCGTCCAGCGTCGCGGCCGCCGATCGTCCAGCCCCACTCGGTCGGCACCATGCTCTCCATGTAGCAGGCAGCCGCCTCGATCGCCCAGAAGCCACACCGTTCGCCAGCGAGCGTGCTGGTGCGACGTGTCTCGGCGAAGAGTTGGTGGGTGGCCTCATGGTGTACCGTGGCCGGCTCCTGCCCCTCGCCCGCGAAGAACCAAGCGGTGTTCGTGGGTGTCCAATAGATGCCGAGCGTGCGCACGATGCTGGGCTCGAGCGGTTCGAGCGACGCGATGTAGTCCTGGCGGTCTGCCGTGAGCTTGGCGACGAACGGATCAAGGGGCTTCGGCCGTCCCCGGCCCTCGAGTCGTCGCTCCCACTCCGCTGGCTCATATTGAAATCCCCCAAACACCTGGAGCCAAGCCGTGTGGGCCTCTTCCAAATGCATCGCCAGGTTCGCGGCCGCCTCGGTGCTGGCGGTCGTGGTGATTTGCCAGTGGTCGGAGGTGAACTTCCAGCCCTGCCTGTCGATGTCGGGGAGCTTGCTCATCGGTGAACGGGAAGGCGGTGTCCGTTCCTGCTCTTGCTTTTGGCCGCCGGCCTTCGTCCACCGGCCGTTCTCGTAGCGTTCACCTGCCTTGTAGCGTTGTTGCCGGCCGCGTGGCAGCCAACCAAACTCAGGCGAATATTCCTCACCCTTGTCGAGCCGCCTCGCGGCTTCGGGCCACACCCACTGCTCCCCCCGCTTCACCCAGCCGCCTGCCTCCCGCGCACGCGTGTGGTCGGGGTCGTCGCGGAGTGCCCGGTAGAGGAGTCTGATCGCCTCGGTCGCGTCATGCTCGAGCAACGGCGGCGTGGAATCGGCGGCCCCGGTCGGGCGTCGCGACGGCGTCGCCTGCAACTGGCTCGCGGCTACCGCCAGCGCGAAGGTGCCTGCTGCCCTGTCACGACGAGCTGTCAGAAAATCATCCCAGATCGCCTGCTCGAATGGGGTGTCAATCCAATCGGGCTGCATGGTCTGAGGCGGGACTGGCGGAATCTGCAGGATGTACTGACGGTCAGCTTCTTCCGGCAGTTGCCAGTCCCGAATGATCGCGGCAAGTGCGTCGTGGCCCCCGATCTGGCAGCGGCGTAGCAGGCCGGCCACGGTGACGGCCCAATCCTTGTCGAGTTGGCTACCGGTGGCTGCTGCGGAATTCTTGGCGACGACCGACCCTGACGCGACGGCCGGTTCGGCCGCAGGCACTGCCCGCAGAGGTGCGGTCACGACCGCCACTGCCAGCAGCAGTACGACAGCGCGGCGATGTTCCGGGGAGCGCATTTCGGCCGTGGTTCAACTCTCCTCGGCGAAGGCGGAGTCGAACTGCCGCTTGCTGGGCGCGAAGTCGAGTTGCTGGACGAACTCGCACGCCTCGGCGGCGCCGTGCTCGCGGTCCATGCCGCAATCCTCCCATTCCACGGACAGCGGTCCCTCGTAGCCGATCTGGTTGAGGGCGCGGATGATCTCCTCGAAGTCCACGCCACCGCGGCCCGGCGACCGGAAGTCCCAGCCCCGGCGCGGATCGCCGAAGTTGAGATGACTGCCGAGGATGCCGTTGCGGCCATTCAGGAGCGTGACGGCATCCTTCATGTGGACGTGATAGATCCGGTCGTGGAAGGTGCGGATGAATTCGACTGAATCGACGCCCTGCCAGTGGAGGTGGCTTGGATCGAAGTTGAAACCGAATTCCTCACGGCGTCCGATTGCCTCGAGGGCCCGCTGCGCCGTGATCGTGTCGAAGGCGATTTCTGTCGGATGCACTTCGAGCGCAAACCGTACGCCGCACTCTGCGAAGACGTCGAGGATCGGGTGCCAACGGTCGGCAAACTCCTGAAAGCCAGCGTTCAGCATCGAGTCAGGCACCGGCGGAAACGAATAGAGCAGATGCCAGATGCTCGAACCGGTGAAGCCGTTGACGACCGAGACGCCAAGCTTCTGGGCGGCGCGGGCGGTGCGTTTCATCTCCTCGGCGGCCCGCTTGTTGACGCCCGCGGGATCGCCGTCGCCCCAGACGTGCGGCGGCAGGATCGACTTGTGCCGCTCATCGATACGGTCGCAGACAGCTTGCCCCACGAGGTGATTGGAGATGGCATGCACGGAGAGATCATGCCGCTCGAGGGTGTCTCGTTTCGCAGCGCAGTAGCCGCTCTCCTCGAGGGCCCGGGTCACATCGAAGTGATCGCCCCAGCAGGCGAGTTCGAGGCCGCCATAGCCAAACTCGCGGGCCTTGCGGGCCAGGTCTTCCAGTGGCAGATCGGCCCACTGGCCGGTGAACAGTGTGACGGGACGGGGCATGGAAAATCTCCTTCGTGAACGGGGAATGAGACAAGATTCTGCCAGAAATCATGCGGATGGAAAAGGAGCGAGAAGAGAACGATCCCGGCGGCGCAGCACCAGCACGTCTCGGGTCACCGGCGGATGACGCTGCGAAGCAGCCACAGGCCCCAGAGGGTGATGAGCACGTTACCCATCCAGACGGCCGGGGCGGGCAGCGAGCCCGACTTCACGCGGGAGACTCCCAGCATGACCACCGGGTAGTAGACAATCAGGATCGGCAGGAAACAGAGAAAGAAGCTGGTGAGGAAGTCGGCATTTCGCATTCGGATCGCCATCGGTGCACCCACCAGTACAAAGCACAGGCAGCTGAAGCCATTGGCCCACCGCCGCCAGGGCTCCATGATGATGCGGGTGAGCCGGGACTTCGCCCACGTGGCCTGCTGCCGGTCGATTTCGACGGCAGCCGGCACCGTCTGTTCCACGTGGCCGGTAACGATCCCCATGGCGATCTTTCCCGACGCCACCTGTTCGAACTGATCGATTGTCGCCAGCTGTTCGGTGCGGGCCTTTTGGAAATCGGCCATGGCGATTTCGGAGGGGCTTGTCGAGGTGCTGCCTTTCCGGCTGACGGCATCGAGCGGCACGACCCGTTCGATCGTGTCGGGAAACACTGCCTTCACGTCGCCTACGTGCACGGTGCCGTCGCGGCACGTGATCGTCAGCGTGCCGGCGGTGGCGTCGGCACGGAGGGATGCCTCTGCAGCCGATACCGTTACGGGCGGGCTGGAGCCGCCCGGCTGGAAAGAGAGGGTCGGGCGGAGGAGCCGTCGGCCATCGACGCCCTTCACGTTGATCGAAAGCTGCGACGTGCTGTACGAACGCTGCTGGCGAAGCCGGCCGTAGATGATGTCCTCCACGCTGCTGATGACTACCCGTCGGACGCCGTCGCGGCCCCACGACACGGCGATGTCATTGAGCCATACCGACACGAGACTCACCACAACGGCCAGCATGGCTGCCGGCCAGATCACGGCCATGGGCGTGATGCCAGCGGCCTTGAGCGCCGTAATTTCATTGGAAGCGGACATCCTGCCGAAGACGCTGGCCACGGCAAAGAGCATCGTGCCCGGTACGGCGAACCGCATCGCCTCTGGCAGCACGTAGGGAATGAGCGCGAGAATCTGCATCATCCCCAGGCCCTGCTGCTGCGCTTCCTTGACCAGGCCCACAACGAGCATGAAAAGCGTGAGGGCGGAGAGTGCCACAAGAAAGACCTGCAGCAGTTCGCTCAGCACGTAGCGGGTAATGATCTTCACGGTAGCTCCTCGAGGTGCCTCGATCGGAAGGCGAGGACTCAGGCAGGATCGTGTGGCGCGGGGGGCGCATGGCCGGAGGTGCGGATCGTTTCGTCGCTCCGCGACGCCTCGATGGCATGCGTATGGATCGCGATGGCCTCGGCCGCCGCCGTCACCGCCTCGTGGAATGATCCGGCAGCGGACTGCTGCCGCGCCCGGGCCACGATCGACAGCGTGCGGTCGCGGTCGGGGGGCGGCAGGTGCTCGGCTGAGTGTTCGACGCTCGCCAGAATTCTCTCCATCAGTTGTTCGGTTGGGGTGCAGTCGTCGTGCCGGTAGGGCCCCTTGCCGAGGAACTCACCCGGGTTGAGCATCCGTCCCCGCGAAGGTCTGACAAGAAATCCGGAGAAGGCAAACAGCAGCGCGGCGATCGCTGCCATCAGGGCCGCTATGCTTCCGAACAGGCAGATCGCCCACACGGTCTCCGAAGCCAGGCACGCCTCCTTGGTGAGCATGCTCTGTGGATTGAACATCAGCGCTGCCAGCAGGCAGGCGCCTGCGACCGCCAAGGCTATCCAGGACTGGTGAGCCTGCCGTTGGTTTGTGGTGGCATCCTCGCTGAGCGGCCACGCTTCGTTCATGCGAGAGGTTTTCGAGGCCTCCTCCTCGCCCGCCCGGGCGACGACCACGGTGACGTTGTCCGGAGCGCCCCGCACCAGCGCGAGGCCGATCAGCGCTGACGTCGCCTCCTGCGGTTCCAGTTCGGCAGCGAGCAGACCGATCTCATTGTCGGCAACCTGTCCTGAGAGACCGTCGCTGCACAGCAGGAACACGTCGCCCGCGTTCACCGGGAATGGCCCCTCCAGATCAACCTCGACTGTCGGGTGCGGTCCCATCGAACGCGTGATGATGTTTTTCGGCGCGGCTTCGGCAGCCTGTTCGCGGGACATGCCTCCGGCGGATTCCAATTCCCAGACGAGCGAATGATCTCGGGACAACTGCTCGATTTTGCGGCCCCTGATGCGGTAGCAGCGGCTGTCGCCGATATGGCCGACGATCGCGCCGCGTGGGAGCAGCACGAGCGTCGTGCAGGTCGTGCCCATCCCCCGGAATTCGAAGCCACTCTCACCCTTGGCGTTGATCTCGGCGTTGACCTGCTCGAGGCTCAGCCGGAGGGCAAGCGGCGGGGAGAACTGGGAGCGTTCCTCGTAGATCTTCGGTACGCGGTCGGCTGCCATAGCACTGGCCAACTCACCTGCGGCATGGGCCCCCATGCCGTCGGCCACCATGAAAAACCAGCCACGCAGGCGGAATTGCGTCGGGTTCGCCGGCAGCACGGCCTTGGCGTCTTGGTTGCTCGAGCGGCGGCAACCGATGTCGGTGCGGTCGCAATAGACCAGACTCGTGACTTTTCCCACGCGTCGACATGCCTCGGGCGGGTGGCGGAAAAGAGCGAAGTCTAGCCGGATGGCGCGGCCCGGGCGAGACATGATTGCCCGGGCAGAATACGCAAGGGCCGGCTGGGCTGGCGGCGGGCAGGCCGGAATTCTATGGTTCCCGCCGCTGGTTTCCGGCCGCGAAGGACCATTCCATGCCTATCAAACCCCGTTCTTTCTGCGGGCATTCCGCCAGATTCTACGGCTGTCTTCTGGCTCTGGCCACGGTGGCTCTGGCCACGGGTTGTGTGCAGCGGCGGATGACGATTCGCAGCAACCCGCCGGGAGCGCTTGTCTACGTCGACGACTACCAGATCGGCACCACGCCGGTATCAACCGACTTCATCTATTACGGCACGCGGAAGATTCGGCTGGTGAAGGACGGCTACGAAACGCTGACGGTGCGGCAGCCGTTCCCAATTCCGTGGTACGAAATTTTTCCGCTCGACTTCGTGACGGAAAACCTCTGGCCGTGGGAGATTCGCGACGAGCGGATCGTCGATCTCGCCATGACAAACACTTCCGCCATTCCGCCGGAGATCGTCGTGGCACGGGCCGAGCAGGCCCGGCTTGCCGCAGGCAGTCTGCCCGCCCCGCCGCCAGTGCCCGTCGTGCAGCAGCCGGTGGCTCCACGGCCGATTCCGGCGCCGCCGCCCCAGTCGCTTCCAGCACCGCAGCAGTTGCCGCCACAGGGCGGTGGGCTGGTGCTGCCACCGCCGTCGCCTGCTCCATTTCAGGGACTGCAGCCGCCGCTGCAAAACGCGCCGACCCAGGGCATCCCGGGACTGTAGGGGCGTCAACTGGCTCGCACCGCCGGGCAGACGCTGGCGACGGTTCGGGGCTGCCCATGCCCCGTCGCCGGACGTTCGCTACGGCCATCCTGGCCTTCGCTCACTCGATGCTGACTGCGTTCCGACATCCTGTCTCCACTTGTCAGCAACGCCGGCTCCCGGGCCATGGGCAGCCCCTCACGGATTCATCAAGGCACAGAGGGCCACATCGTTAGGCCCGGAGGGCCGGGTTAGCACCAGCCGACGGAGGTCGGCCAAGCGACGGTCGGCACGATGCCGAGCCGTCGCGTGTATACGGTCTCTCCATGGCATAATGCCTCCATGACAGTCCCGTCATCCTTCTCAGCGTCGTCCTCCCGCGAGCAGCTCGATGCCCTCAAGCTCGAGCGGCTCCGGGCGCTCGTGCGGGAGATCGTGCCGCATAACCGGTTTTATGCCGCCAAGCTTAAGCGGGTGTCGCCCGAATTGCCGTCACTCGATGCGCTTCAAGACTGGCCGTTTACCTTCAAGGAAGAGCTGGTAGGTGCGGCCGCTGCGACGGGCCTCCCTGGAAATCTCACCTGGTCTTCCGATCGCTACGTGCGGTTTCACCAGACCAGCGGCACGCACGGTCGGCCGTTGCCCGTCTTCGACACGGCCGATGACTGGGCGTGGTGGATGGCCTGCTGGCAATTGATCCTCGAGCGCGGCGCGGTGCGGTCTGGTGATCGGGTACTCGTGGCTTCCTCGTTCGGTCCCTACGTGGGCTTCTGGAGCTGTTTCGACGCGGTGCTCACGCGGCAGGCGATGGCGATTCCCACCGGGGGCATGACGTCGCTGGCGCGGCTGGAACTGGCACGCTCTCTGGGCGCGACCGTGTTGGTGGCCACGCCCAGCTACAGCCTCCATCTCGCCGAGGTCGCTTCTGAACACAAGCTTGATCTGGAGCACCTGAATGTTCGACTTGTGATCGTGGCGGGAGAGCCGGGCGGTTCTGTGCCCGCGGTGCGGGCTCGCATCGGGGCGGCCTGGGGAGCGGAAGTGCTCGATCATGCTGGCGCGACGGAAGTGGGGCCGTGGGGCGTGGGCGATCTGGCGGGTCGCGGCCTCGACGTGATTGAGCCATGGTTTCACGCCGAGTTTTTGAGCGTGGAAACGGGTCGGGCGGCAGGGCCTGGCGAACTCTCCGAATTGGTGCTGACAACGCTCGGCCGCGCGGGCGCGCCTGTGATTCGTTACCGCACCGGCGACCTCGTGCGGCCCCGCTGGCCCAAGGCCGAGGAGATCGCGGCAGGGGGGTGCCCGTGGGTCCGACTCGAGGGGGGAGTCGTCGGACGGGCCGATGACATGCTCGTGGTTCGCGGCGTGAATATTTTTCCCGGGGCGATCGACGACATCGTGCGCAGCTTTCCCGAGGTCGTCGAATATCGGCTCACGGCATCCACGCGTGAAAGCCTCGATGTGTTGCATCTTGAAATCGAGGATCGGCTTTCCGACCCGGGGCGCATCGCCCGCGAAATGCAGTTGCGGCTCGGTTTGCGGGTGGAGGTGACGGCGGTTCCCAGCGGCAGCCTGCCGCGATTCGAGGGCAAGGCACGGCGGATCGTCGATCGCCGCAGTGCGACACCAGCAGAACAGCAGCCATCAGAAAGGCAGTCATGACACAGCCCATTCCGCAGAGCATCCGGCGGCTCGACCGTGGTGGCATCGAGATCGCGTGGAGCGACGGCGCGAAGGCCGAGTATTCACCGCGACTCCTCAGGGACGCCTGTCCGTGCGCGACCTGCCGTGAGCAGCGGGTGCAGCCCGCGACACCGGCGCTGCTGCCGGTGCTCAAGCCCGAGGAGGTCGCGCCGCTGGCGATCGCGGGCATGAAACCGGTCGGTCAGTACGCCTACTCGATCGAGTTCTCCGACGGCCACTCCAGCGGCATCTACACGCTGGAATATTTGCGTGAACTCGGCGGGTGAGCCGCCATCAAGGGAGCCATGGCATTCTGCCGTGGCGTCGTTCGCCAGTTCACGCGGGCAGGCCGCAGGCGACGGCGTTGATGACGGCGGCGATGCGGACGGCGTCGTGGCAGGCATCCTCGCTCACCCCCAGATGCACGAGGCTCGCCTCGTGGTTCTTGATGCAGAGCTCGCAGCCGGCCAACGCCGCGCAGCCCAGGCTCATCAGTTCGAAGTCGGCCTTGCTCGTCGCGGGCTGGGCCATACGGCTCATGCGGAGCCGAGGAGAGCGGGCCTCGTAGGACTCCTTCCCGAGCATGTGGCGGAAGCGGTAGTAGACGGTGTTCATTGCCATCAGGCCGGCCGCGGCGATGGCGTCGGAGAGGACCGGGGCTGCATCGGCATCGCCCGCGGCCCGCAGATCCGCCTCGAGCGCCTGGCTGAGCGGCTTGCACCGCACGAAGGCAGCGGACGCCATCGCCACGCCGAAGGCCTGGGTGGGCTGGAGGTTTTCGCCGGCCAAGACGCTCGACAGATTGAGGCGGATGTCCTTCAGTTCATCCGGAAGCGTGTCGCGAAGGGTGTCGAGCGAGGGGGTGGCGATGGACATGGGAGAAGGATTCCGTGAAACGGTGACTGCGGGGGTGAAATGATGCGGACTGCGAGGATTGTAGCTCTTTGTTGAAGCCTGGGCGGTCGGAATGCTAACCTCTGGAAGTTTTGCGCGCACCTCAGGTTTTTCCATGCCCCGCCGCGACGATCTCCACACGATTCTGCTCATCGGGTCCGGGCCCATTGTCATCGGGCAGGCCTGCGAATTCGACTATTCGGGCACTCAGGCCTGCAAGGCACTCCGCGAGGACGGCTACCGCGTCGTGCTGGTGAATTCAAACCCGGCCACGATCATGACCGATCCGGGCACGGCCGATCGCACCTACATCGAGCCGCTCACCTGGCAGATGCTGGAGAAGGTGATCGAGGTCGAGAAGCCCGACGCCGTGCTTCCGACACTCGGCGGCCAGACGGCGCTCAACCTTGCCCTGGAGTTGGAACGTCACGGCGTGCTCGCGAAACATGGCGTGGAGATGATCGGGGCCCGGAGCGATGCGATTCGCCGCGGCGAGGACCGCGAGATCTTTAAGGAGACGATGCGGAAGATCGGGCTCGAGACCTGCCGGGGACGGATCGTGCGGACGTTGTCCGAGGCCCGTGAGGTGCTCTCCGAGATCGGCCTGCCGGCCGTCATCCGGCCCAGCTTCACGCTTGGCGGCTCCGGCTCCGGGATCGCGTTCAACCGCGAGGAGTTCGACCAAAAGGTACAGCGAGGCCTCGACCTCTCGCCGGTGAGCCAGGTGCTCGTCGAGGAATCGATCCTCGGCTGGAAGGAATACGAGATGGAGGTGATGCGCGACGCGGACGACAACGCCGTCGTGATCTGTTCCATCGAAAACTTTGACCCCTGCGGTGTGCATACCGGCGATTCAATCACGGTCGCTCCGGCTCTCACGCTCACCGATCGGCAGTATCAACGGATGCGTGACGCCAGCTTCGCCGTCATCAGGGCGATCGGCGTCGAGACCGGCGGTTCGAACATCCAGTTCGCCGTGCATCCCCAGACCGGCCGGATGATCGTGATCGAGATGAACCCTCGTGTCAGCCGGTCGAGCGCGCTGGCGAGCAAGGCCACCGGCTTCCCGATCGCGAAGATCGCCGCCAAACTGGCGGTGGGCTGGCGGCTGCACGAACTGCCCAACGATATCACGCGGCGGACGAAGGCCTGCTTCGAGCCCTCGATCGACTACGTCGTGGTGAAAGTGCCCCGGTTCGCCTTCGAGAAATTCCCCGAGGCCGACAGTCGGCTCACGACGCAGATGAAGAGCGTCGGTGAGACGATGGCGATCGGCCGCACGTTCAAGGAAGCCTTCCAGAAGGCGCTCCGTGGTCTGGAAGTCGGCAGCTTCGGCTTCGGTTGCGACGGCAAGGATCTCTGGGGCACCGCGGCGGAGCCGGCGATCGACGATATCCGTGCCCGCGTGGCGACGGCCGACCCCGACCGGGTCTGGTATCTCCGCTACGCGTTCAAAGCCGGCATGACCGTTGAGGAGCTCCATGAACTCACCGCCATCGATCGTTGGTTCCTCGACCAGCTCCAGCAGATCGTGGAGATCGAAAGCCTGATCCGGACAGTCGGGACGCTCGCAGCGATTGACGATGCGCTCCTGCGCCATGCGAAGCAGGCCGGCTTCTCCGACCGGCAGCTGGCCGTGATGCTCGGCGCGTCTGAACTGGACGTTCGCGACGATCGCAAACGTCGTGGGATCGTGGCCACCTACAAGTCGGTCGACACCTGCGCCGCCGAGTTCGAGGCCCAGACTCCCTACTACTATTCGACGTGGGAGGACGAGGACGAGGCCCGTCCGAAGCAGCCGGGCAAAAAGCGAGTGATGATCCTCGGCGGCGGTCCCAACCGCATCGGGCAGGGCATCGAGTTTGATTACTGCTGCTGCCACGCGAGCTTCGCGCTGCGTGAGATGGGGATCGAGAGCGTGATGGTCAATTCCAATCCCGAGACGGTGAGCACCGACTACGACACGAGCGACATGCTCTTCTTCGAGCCGCTCACCTGTGAGGACGTCCTCAATATCGCCGACCGCATCCAGCCTGACGGCGTGATCGTGCAGCTCGGTGGACAGACGCCGCTGAATCTGGCCAGGGCGCTCTTCGCCGCCGGACTGCCGATCATCGGCACCAGTGTCGATACGATCGAGATGGCGGAGGACCGGGAGAAGTTTCGCGAACTGCTTGACCGGCTGGGCCTCAAGCAGCCAGCCAGCGGCATCGCGAGGACGCTCGAACAGGCCCGCCGCGAGGTGGGCCGGATTGGCTTTCCGTCGCTTGTTCGGCCCAGTTTCGTGCTCGGCGGTCGGGCGATGGAGATCTGCTACGACCACGCGCAGTTCGAGCGCTATGTCGCTGAGGCCTTTGCCGTGGCACAGGGGCAGCCGGTCTTGATCGACCGGTTTCTCGAGGATGCGATCGAGGTCGACGTCGACTGTATTTGTGATGGCCGCGACGTGATCATTGCAGGCGTGATGGAACACATCGAAGAGGCGGGCGTGCACTCCGGCGATTCGGCATGCTGCATTCCACCGCACAGCCTGTCGGTCGAGGTGGTCGACGAGATCAAGCAGGCCGCCGCAAGGATGGCGCGGGCTTTGGGTGTGGTCGGCCTGATGAACGTGCAGTTTGCCGTCAAGAAGGAGGACGGTAAGCCGACGCTGTATGTGATCGAAGTGAACCCACGGGCGAGTCGCACCGTGCCGTTCGTCGCCAAGGCCACGGGCCTGCCCGTGGCGAAGGTGGCGGTAAAGGTGATGGCAGGAATGACGCTCGCGGAGCAGGGGATTGAGTCTGATCCTCTGCCGGCCCACGTGAGCGTGAAGGAGAGCGTGTTTCCGTTCGTGAAGTTCGCCGGCGTCGACATCGCGTTGGGCCCCGAGATGCGGAGCACCGGCGAGGTGATGGGCGTGAGTGACCGCTTCAGCATCGCTTTTGCCAAGAGCCAGATTGCGGCCGGCATCCTGCTGCCGCAGCAGGGGCGGATCTTCTTGAGCGTGGCAAGCCCCCAGGCCAAGGAGATGATGGTGGGATTGGCCCGTCGGCTCGTGGCAATGGGCTTCGAGCTCATCGCAACATCGGGCACTGCTCGGGCGCTCGCCGAGGCCGGCATCGCCGTCGAGATCGTGAAAAAGCTGCAGGAGGGGCATCCGAACCTGCTTGATTCGCTGATCGACGGTCGTGTGCAACTGATTTTCAACACGCCGCGGGGCAAGGGGGCCAGAACGGACGAGGGCCGCATCCGTGCCGCGAGCGTGCTCTACGGCGTGCCGTGCATCACGACCCTGCCGGCGGCGGAGGCCTGCGTGCTGGCGATGGAGGCGCTCCGCACTGAGCAGTTGGAAGTGCAGGCGATCCAGGATCGGTTCGCGGAAGTGGCCGCCCGTCCGTGAGGTGTTTCGCTTTTCGAAGGCGATCGCTTTTTCAGCCCGGGCAATCTATTCTCGGGTATGCCCGTTTCCTTTCCCGCCGTGCCCTACGTCCCGCGTCCGCTGCCGGCACCGTCGACTGACGAGCCGCCGCGATTCACCGCTCGCACGCTCGAGGGCCTTGAATGGATTCTCGCGCGGGAGCTTGAGCGGGTGGGGGCCCAGGATCTCCGCATCGGCCGACGGACGATCGAGTTTTCCGCTGCTCCGGGCATGGAAAAAGAAACGCTCTACCGGGCTGTGCTCGAGAGCAGGACGGCAATCCGGGTGCTCGAGCCGCTCGGACGGTTTCGTGTCGACTCCCCCGATTCGCTCTATCACGCGATGCAGGAGGTCGACTGGACCGAACAGTTGAAGACGAGCGAGACCCTCCGTGTCGACGCCGCGATCCACGATACGTTTCTCACGCACTCGCTCTACGCCGCCCAGATCGTCAAGGATGCGATCGTTGACCAGCTCCGCACACCCAGCGGCAAACGTCCCAGCGTGCAGCTCAGAGGGGCGACGCTCCGGTTGGGGCTCCATCTGGTGGGCGACACCGCGACGATCTTCCGGGATGCGGCCGGCCGATCGCTTCACCAGCGGGGCTGGCGGATGGGGGAGGTCGACGCGCCGCTCTCGGAGGTGTTGGCGGCCGGCATTCTCGCCATCACAGGCTGGTGGCGTGCCGGCGAGCACACCGAGGCGTTGTCAAGCGGCGAGCCATTGTTAGACCCGATGTGTGGCTCCGGTACGCTTGTGATCGAGGCGGCGACGATTGCGGCCGGTATCGCACCGGGGCTCTATCGCGCGCGGCGGAAGGCTCACGGCTTCTATCGGTTTCGCGACTGCGACCGCGGCCTGTTCGATCGGCTGGTGGCGGAATTGGAAGCACGCGTTCGGGAGCCGGAGGCCCGCTTTCAAGCAAGCGATCTCGATCCTCAGGCGGTGGCCGCGGCGAAGGCCTGCGCCGAGGCTGCCGGTGTGTCTTCAGGCATCGCGATCGACGTGCAACACTTCGAGCAGGCCAGACCTGCCGGTGAGAGCGGATTGGTGGTCACGAATCCGCCCTACGGCGAACGCCTGCCGCTGCCACGGGCTGCCGCCTTCTTCAGGCGGTTCGGCGACTGGCTGGTACAGCATTGCGGTGGGTGGCGGGCTGCGATTCTCGCCGCCGACACGCCGGCGGCCGGCCAACTCGGCCTGCGTCCGACCTATCGTGTGCCGCTGTATAACGGCCCGATCGCGTGTCGATTGCTGGAAGTGGAGATCAGAAGGCGAGAAGAACCGGCACAGCCAACCGCCCACGCCCCACATCCCCCGGGAGACACAGGCACCTCCGATGCTGAGCGACGGGATCGGCGGAAGCTCGACGAGCGTTGGAGCTTTCGCCCTGAAGAGGAAGGCGGCTCTGCTACGGGTGACGGCGAAAGATCCCCGCAAGGAGACTTCTGCCGTCCCGGCGACAATACGCCCGGCGAGATGTCTCCTCCCAGACACGCTCCGCTACCGCACCGAAGCGGCCGCACGACCGACGATCAGATTGGCGACTTCCGCCGCCGGCTCGCCAAACGTTTCAAGCATCTCTCCAAGTGGGCGCGGCGGCAGGGGATCGAGGCGTTTCGAGTCTATGACCGCGACATCCCCGAGATCCCGCTGGTCATCGACTGGTATGCCGGCTGGCTGCATGCGGCGGAATACGAGCGGCCACACGACCGCACCGACATCGAGCACGACGTCTGGCTCGACAAGATGATCGAGGCCGCGGCGATGGAAATGGGAGTGCCGGCAACGCAGACGTTTCTGAAGATGCGCCGGCGGCAGCGTGACGGCGGTCAGTATGAAAAGGTCGATCAGCGACAGGCGGTGCTGTCCGTGAAGGAGGGAGATCTCGTGTTCGAGGTCAACCTCTCCGACTACCTCGACACGGGACTGTTCCTCGACCACCGGCAGACGCGGTCCATGGTCCGCGGCGAGGCCGCCGGTAAACGGATGCTCAATCTCTTCTGCTACACCGGCAGCTTTTCTGTCTATGCGGCTGCAGGCGGGGCCAAGGAAACGGTGAGTGTCGATCTCTCGAACACCTATCTCGACTGGACGCGGACGAACCTCGCGAAGAACGGCTTCAAGGACGCTGGCCGCCACCGGATCGTGCGGGACGAGGCCCGGGCCTTTCTCGAGCATCGGGCCAACCGCGGCGAGCCGCCCTTCGACATCGTCGTGGTCGATCCGCCGACCTACTCGCGGTCGGCGAAGAGCGAGACGCCCTGGGACGTCGAACGCGACCACGCTGAGTTGCTGGAACTGGTGGCGAAGAATCTCTCTCCCGGTGGCGTCGTCTACTTCTCGACCAACTTTCGCCGATTTCATCTCGCTGAGGAGCGGCTGTCGGCCCTCTACACCTTCCGCGAGATCACCAACCGTACGATCCCCGAGGATTTCAGGAACGAACGGATTCACAGAGCGTGGCGGCTGGTGAAGCGGTAGGTGGGGGGGTGTCGCTCCGGGCTTTTCGTTCGGCGTAGGCAAGAAGCCCCGGACGGAAGTCCGGGGACTCCGGTTTGTTGGGCGAGCCCGGCTGTACATGGCAAGCAGGATGGTGTTCATACCCGGAGTCCCCCGGCTCCCGCCGAGGGCTTTTATGGGAGACCCATCCGTGAGGGGCTGCCCATGGCCCGGGAGCCGGCGTTGCTGACCAGCGTAGGCAAGAGATTGGGAGCCGTGCTCTGCACGGCTCTTGTAAGCCGGAGCCGACGCCGGGACGGCGGCGACGGCGCGACAGCCGCCAGCCGAAGCGCAGTCAGCATCGAGTGAGCGAAGGCCAGGATGGCCGTAGCGAACGTCCGGCGACGGGGCACGGGCAGCCCCGAACCGTCGCCAGATCATCAAAGCGGAGCCTATCCCGGCGGTGCACCATCAACGGGTCGGTTTGACGGTTGTTCTCCATCGCTTTTACATTCACGGTGCATGAACGCATCCATTCCAGCCGTGGTCTGCCTGTTGATCGGCCTACTCATGGCCGGCTGCAGGCCCGCCGATCCCACGCTCGTCACCATTGTTTCCAGCCTGCCGAGAACCGGCAGCGCGAAGCAGCAGTCGGATACGATCGTGCGTGGCATCCGCATGGCGTTCGAGGAGGCCGAAGGCAGGGTCGGGCCGTATCGAGTGGAGTATCTCGACCTCGACGATTCAACGGCCGCAGCTGGACAGTGGACGAGCGAGGCCGAGGCGGCCAATGCCCGCCGCGCCCTTCAGGATCCCGACGTGGTCGCCTACATCGGCACGTTCAATTCCGGCGCCGCGAAGGTGTCGATGCCAATCCTCAACCTGGGCGACCTGCTGATGGTGTCGCCGGCCAACACGGCCGTGGGGCTCACGAAGCCAGGGCTTGGAGCGCCGGGAGAGCCCGACGTCTACCGGCCCACGGGACGTCTCAACTACGCGCGGGTCGTGCCTGCCGACGACCTGCAGGGGCCTCTGTCGGCCGATTGGGCCAAACGCCGCGGCGTGAAGACCGTCTGCATTCTTGACGACAATGAGGTCTACGGGAAAGGCCTCGCCGATCTCTTTGACGAGCGGTGCCGGGAGATCGGCATCGAGGTGCTGGGGCACGACTCGATCGACGCCAAGGCGCAGGAATTCAAGTCATTGATGGCGAGCATCAAGGCAGCGAAGCCCGACCTCGTCTACTTTGGCGGCACCACGCAGAGCAAAGGGGGGCAACTCGCCAAGGATATGGCAAGCGCCGGCATCGGGGCGCTGCTCCTGGTGCCAGATGGCTGCCGCGAACAGGTGTTCATCGATTCGGCCGGGGCCGCCAACCTGGAGGGGCGTTGCTTCGTCACCTTCGGAGGCCTGCCTCCGGAGAAGCTCACCGGCAAGGGAAAAACATTCGTGGACCGGTATCGAGCCAAGTATCACGAAACGCCAGAGGCCTACGCTGTCTACGGCTATGAAGCTGGCTGCGTGGTACTCGAGGCGATCCGAAAGGCTGGCACGAAGGACCGCCGCGCTATCTCCGACGCAGCCCTGGCAATCCGCGACTTCGACGGTGCTCTCGGGCACTGGGGCTTCGACGCGAACGGTGACACGACCATGCGAACGCTGACGGTGAGCGTCGTGAAAAACGGCCGCTTTGAGTTCGAGGAGATCCTCGATGTCGACGCCCATGCGGAAGTGGATGGGGCCGATGAAGACCCACCCGGTGACGCGGCCGCAAATGGTGCTGCACCGGCGGAGCCCGCGCTGTAAAACTCTCGCACGACAGCCGTCCCGTTTTCTGAAAGCCCGCCCGTGTCTGTCCAGTTCTTCCTTCAACAGTGCCTGATCGGACTGACCAACGGCGCGCTCGTGGCGCTCGTAGCGCTCGGCTACACGATGGTCTACGGGATCATCGGCCTGATCAATTTTGCCCACGGTGACCTGATCATGCTGGGGGCCTGTCTGGCTCTGTCGCTGGTCACGGCGTTCGGGCTTGCGACGGCGGGGCCGACGGCCACGTGGCTGGGCATCGCGATGCTGGTCGTGGCCTGCGGCCTGTTTTGCGGCACGCTGAATGTCTGTGTCGACCGGATCGTCTACAAGCCGCTGCGGAACGCCCCCAAGCTCGCTCCGCTCGTCTCTGCGATCGGTGTGTCGTTCATCTTCATGAACATCGGTCTGTTCTGGCTCGGCCCTTCCGACCGTTCGTTTCCCGAACTGCTCCCCTCCACAAACCTGCTCCCGGGCGATGGGCTGCAGTTCACCTGGAAGGACCTGCTCGTCCTCGTCGTCGTCGTGCCACTGATGCTCGGTCTGTCGCTTCTCGTTCGGACGACCCGGCTGGGCAGGGCGATGCGGGCGGTGTCGCAGGATCCGACCGCGGCGGCGCTGGTGGGCGTGGATGTCGACCGTGTGATCGCCGCGACATTCTTCATCGGCGGGGCGCTCGGTGGGGCGGCGAGCGTGATCTATGGGCTCTACATCAACACCATCGGCTTCCAGATGGGATTTCAGAATGGCCTCTATGCCTTCACTGCCGCAGTGCTCGGCGGCATCGGCAGCATCCCGGGGGCGGTCGTCGGAGGCCTGGTCATCGGGTTCGTTCGCTCACTGTCGAGCGCGTATGTCGGTGAGCGGTGGACCGGCGCAATCGTGTTTGCGATCCTGATCGTGATCCTTGTATTCCGGCCGGAAGGCCTGCTGGGACGCCGGACGAAGGAGAAGGTATGACGTCCATTCCGTCCAACGTGCAGCAGCCGAACGCCGCCGCGACCGGATGGGCGGGCATGTGGGACTTCGTGCGTGAGCGGTGGGACCTCGTGGCGCTGGTAGTGCTGGCGGTGGCGCCACTCGTGGTGCCGGCGCTCGGTGGCGCGCTCGGCGGGCAGGTGACCACGCTGTTCATCTACTGCATTTTGGCGCTCGGGCTCAACGTGATGGTGGGCTACACGGGGCTGGTGCATCTCGGGATCGCGTCGTTCTTCGGCATCGGGGCATACCTGCTGGCGATCCTCACGGTGCCGATGTATCCGTTCCAGATCGGGTTCCTGGCGGCAACGATCGTGAGCGTGTTGGCCACGGCCGGCATCGGACTGGCCCTGGGCGCTCCGACGCTCCGGCTGCGGGGTGATTACTTGGCCATCGTGACGCTCGGGTTCGGGGAAGTGGTGAAGGTGACGCTCCGCAACCTCGAGCAGATCACTGGCGGCATGAAGGGGCTCAACCCTGTGCCGCCCCCGGGTGCAGGAGTAAAGATCGCTGGTATCGATCTTGGTCTCGAGTTTGCCATCGATCCGCGGTGGTTCTATTACCTGTCCCTGCTGCTGCTGGCTGGCGTCGTGGTGGCGATGCGGAGGCTGGAACAGTCGCGGCTCGGTCGCGCGTGGGTGGCTGTCCGCGAGGATGAACTGGCCGCCTCTGCGATGGGCATTTCGGCGACGCGGGTCAAGCTCTCGGCATTCGCCATGTCGTCGGCGGTGGCCGGACTGGCGGGCTGCCTCTACGCCGCCAGTCTCTCGACCACCGCCGATCCCAACGCGTACGACTTCAACCGCTCGATCATGGTGCTCTGTGCTGTCATCCTCGGCGGTCTTGGGAGCATTCCCGGCACGATCCTGGGCGTGGCGATCCTTGTCGGCTTCGACACGGTGCTGGCGCCATGGGCGGATTCATGGATTCAGCAGATGAACATCAATCCATCGGGATCAAGCCTGCTCTCCTTTAGTGGGTGGCGCCTGGCTGTGTTTGGGCTGGCGCTGGTGCTGGTGATGCGTTACAGGCCGGAGGGGCTCGTTCCCTCACGTCGCCTGGCCGCCGAACTCCACGAGGGGCACGCATGAACCGTCAGCCTGAACCACATGAGTCCGCCGCCGGCATCGCCCTGCGCGACATCGGCTCGCCCCTGCTCGATGTGGATCGGGTGACGGTGCGGTTTGGCGGGCTGGTGGCGGTGTCGGAACTCGATCTCTCGGTGCCGGCGGGGAGTATCGTTTCGCTCATCGGCCCCAACGGCGCCGGCAAGACGACCGCATTCAACACCATCAGCGGCATCTATGCGCCCACGAGCGGATCGGTGCGGTTCGAGGGCCGCAGGCTGGAGCGGTCGTTCACTGCAGGTACGTTCTGGTCTGCGATGGGCGTCGGATTGCTCACGGGTTTGCTCTTCTCCGCTGCCGCTGTCGATGTCGACAGGCTGTGGCTGGCGGTGGTGAAGCGGGGCATGATTACAGGCGACCCGTTCACGCTGTCGGGCGCTGCCGAGCGGCTCCGCGGTTACTTCCGTGCCGAGTTGGCGATCGACCAGATGGCCGGCAAGTGGCGGGTGGTCAGTGCCGACGGCGCAGATGTGCTGGCCATCAAGCGAGATCTTGCCGAGGCCAAGGCGGTCCGCGATGCGCTGCAAGCGGAGGTGACGGCCCGACGCGCGGGACCGGGTACGGTGCCCCACACGACCGACCTGGCCGGCGTGCCGGAGTCGGCAGCGGCGAGGCCGCTGGTGAAGGAGGAGGTGCTCGATCGACTGGCCGCCGGCAAGGCCCGCGTCCGGCGACGTGGCTGGATCGGTTTGGTGGCGGGGTGGATTCTCGGCACCGCCGGCACGCTTGCCGTGTGGAGCCGGGGGCGTCGGTCTCCGCATGTGGTGGCCCGCGCCGGCATTTCGCGGACGTTCCAGAACATCCGGCTCTTCTCCAACATGACCGTGCTGGAAAACGTCCTTGTCGGCCTCGATCGCACCATTCCCGGAGGCGTGCCGGCCATGCTTTTCCGTTCGCCTGCGAACCGGCGTGCCGAGGCGGCAGCGCAGGCCACAGCGGTCGAATCGCTCCACTTCGTGGGACTGGCCGGCGATGCCAACCGGATCGCGGGCCAACTTCCCTACGGCGACCAGCGCCGGCTCGAGATTGCACGGGCCATCGCCACGGGCGCCAAACTGATCCTGCTCGACGAACCGGCTGCCGGCATGAACCCATCTGAAACGGACGATCTCGCGCGCCTGATCGAGCGAATCCGGGATCGCGGCGTGACGGTGCTGCTCATCGAGCATCACATGAACGTGGTGATGCGAATCAGCGACCGCGTGGCGGTGCTCGACCATGGCGTGAAGATCGCCGAGGGCACGCCGGCCGAGGTGCGGCGGGACGAGAAGGTGATCGAGGCCTACCTGGGCAGCGAGGCGTGAGCCCCGCCGGAGCGAGAAGCATGGAGCCCCCGATGCTGGAGGTCGAGAATATCGAGGCAGGCTACGGCCCAATCCGCGCGCTCGACGGAGTGTCGCTGGAAGTCGCCGCCGGCGAACTCGTGGCGATCATCGGCGCCAACGGTGCCGGCAAGACGACGCTTCTCATGGCGATCTCAGGGGTCGTGCCAACGCGGGGCGGGGAGGTGCGGTTCGAGGGCCGGTCGGTCACGGGGCTCGAACCACACGAGATCGTGCGGCTCGGCATCGGCCATGCGCCGGAGGGCCGCCGGATCTTTCCCCGCCTGACCGTTCGGGAAAACCTCGAACTCGGCGGTTTCACGCGGTCCGACCGCGCCGAGATGCGACGCGATATCGACGAGATCTGCGGATTGTTTCCGGTGCTAGGGCAGCGCATGGGACAGATGGGAGGCACGCTCTCGGGAGGCGAGCAGCAGATGCTGGCGTTGGGACGGGCGCTCGTGGGCCGGCCGCGGCTGCTTCTGCTCGACGAGCCGTCATTGGGATTGGCACCGCTGGTCGTGGCGAAGATTTTCGAGGTGATCGCCAGCCTGTCGGCCCGTGGCATCGCCGTGGTGCTGGTGGAGCAGAATGCCCGGGCAGCCTTAAAGCTCGCCTCTCGGGGCTACGTCCTCGAAACCGGCCGCATCACGCTCACCGGCAGCGGCACGGAACTGGCCCACGACCGCCGCGTCCGCGATGCGTATTTAGGCGAAGGGTGATTCCCACCTACGCAGGGTCACGGCCGGCAACGAGGTCGAGCACCGCGGCACCGAAGTCGGCCAGTCGCTTCTCGCCGATGCCCTTGCAGCGGAGCAGGGCGGCGGGAGACAAGGGCTTCTCGCGGGCGATGGCCCGCAGCGACTTGTCGTCAAGGATCGTCCAGGCCGGCTTGCCGCGGGCATCGGCCACTCGTCGCCGCCACTTGCGGAGCCGCTCGAAGAGATCACGGTCGACCCCCTGCCAGTCGTCGACGTCGGCCTTGGCCTTCCGGGTGGTGCCCGCCCGCGGCTCGATCAGAACGACCGACCGTTCACCCCGCATCACTTCCCATGATCGCGGATTGAGGGCGACCACGGGGCGGTCGCCGCCGCTCCGCGAGAGCAGGTCCTGATCGAGCAGTTGATGGACGAGATTCTCGGCCGCCCGCTGATCGAGCGCGGAGAGGAGCCCAAATGTGCTGAGCCGTTCGTGACCGTGCCGCTGGATGCCCTCAGTCTTTGCGCCCCGCAGTACCTCGCAGACGTGTCGCACGCCAAACCGTTCGCCGACCCGCGCCACGCAGGAGAGAATTTTCTGGGCGGTGACCGTCGAATCGGGCAGGCTTTCTGTTTCATCGAGGCAGACATCGCAGGCGCCGCAGGGCTCCGTGCCGTAGGCCTGGCCAAAGTATTCGGAGAGTGCGGCATGGCGGCAGCGGGCGGCCTGGGCATACCGCCGCATCGAGTGGAGGTGGCCGACCTGTCCGGCGATCAGCTTTTCCGCCTCGGCCGGCTCCAGGTCCGACTCCTCGGCACTCTTGCGGACGAGCGATTCCCAGCTGAAGACGTCGGCCGAGGAGTAGAGCAGCACGCACTCCGCGGCAAGCCCGTCGCGTCCGGCCCGGCCCGTCTCCTGCTGGTAGGCTTCCAGGCTCTTGGGGAGCGAGGTATGGAGCACGAGGCGGACGTCGGAGCGGTCGATGCCCATGCCGAAGGCGACGGTGGCAACGACGACGTCGATCGTTTCACGCGAGAAGGCCTCCTGCGTCTTATGCCGTTCCTTGGTGTCGAGGCCGGCATGGTAGGGACGCGCCAGAATTCCTTCGGCGGCGAGCCGGGCCGCGAGGCGTTCGGTCTCTTTTCGCGAGATACAGTAGACGATCGAGGCTTCGCCGGCATGGCGGCCGAGCACCTGGAGCGTCTGTGCCATCCGGTCGGTCCTCGGCACGACGCGGTAAACGAGATTGGGACGGTCGAAGATCCCAACCAGCACCTCGGGCTCGCGGAGTTGGAGTTGGCTGACGATGTCGTCGCGGACGCGGGGCGTGGCGGTGGCGGTGAAGGCATGGATGCTGGCCGAAGGGAATCGCTCGCGGAGCAGGGCCAGCTGCCGGTATTCGGGCCGGAAGTCGTGGCCCCACTGGCTGATGCAGTGGGCTTCGTCGATCGAGAATCGTTTCACGCCCACCTGGGCGAGCAGGTCGAGCAGACCGGAATTCACCAATCGTTCGGGCGCCGTGAAGAGCAGCCGGAGTTCACCGGCCGCCAACCGATCGCGGATCTGCCGTCGCTCGTCCGGTGACAGTCCCGAGTGAAGCGCCGCGGCGGGATAGCCGATCGCCTCCAGGGCATCGACCTGATCCTTCATGAGTGCGACCAGCGGCGAGACGACGACGTCGGTCGTCTCGTTCACCAGTGGCGGCAACTGGTAGCAGAGGCTTTTTCCACCGCCGGTCGGCATGACGACGAGTGAGTCACGGCCGCCGAGCGCCGCCCGGATGGCGTCGGCCTGGAGCGGCCGCAACGTCTCGAAGCCCCACCAGCGGGAGAGGATCTCTCGGATGCGGAGGTCGTCGATCGGCTCTGCGGCAGTGTCGGCCGGCCCTGGCACGGGTGCACCTGTTTGCGGGGGCTAGCGTATGGTTATGGGAGCTGGGAATGCCACAGGATAGCAGACCGTCGCGTGACAACGCAGACGGCGCGGAGAAGGAGTCACGTGCGCTGAATGCGGCTACAATCCGGGCATGCTCTGGGTCGCCTGGAAAATGCTGATCGGAAACCGGGTGAAATACCTCGGTATCGTGTTTGGCGTGATGTTCGCAGCTCTTTTGATCGCGCAGCAGTCGTCGATCTTCTGCGGGCTGATGTCGCTCACCGTCAGCCAGATCCGCGACGTGGAAGGGCCCGGCATCTGGGTCATGGACAAAAACGTCCAGTTCATCGACGACATCAAGCCACTGGCCGACACATGCCTGTTTCGCGTCAAGGGAGTGTCCGGTGTCGAGTGGGCGGTGCGGTTTTACAAGGGCCTTGCCCGGGCGCGGATGGAGGAGGGTGACTACCATCAGATGATCCTCCTGGGCATGGACGACGCCACGCTGGTCGGCGCACCGCAGGGAGTCTTCATGGGGTCGATCGCCGACCTTCGCAAGCCTGACGCGGTGATCATGGACGACGCCGGCTACCAGTTGATCTGGCCGGGTGAGCCGTACCGTCTCGGGCGAGTGTTCGAAATGAACGACCGTCGCGCGGTGCTTGTGGGCCTCACCAAAGCCCTTCGCACGTTCCAGAGTTTCCCCATCATCTACACGCGATACAGCCAAGCGGTGCTGTTTGCGCCGCCTGAGCGAAAGGTGCTCTCCTTCGTGCTGGCGCAGCCGCAACCTGGCACGGATCCGCAGGAGATCTGCCGGCGGATCGAGGAGCAGACCGGCCTTCAGGCCCTCACCCGCAATCAGTTCATCTGGAAGACAATCCACCATTTTCTGATGAAGACCGGCATCCCGGTCAATTTTGCGATCACCGTGTTCCTCGGGTTTCTGGTGGGGACGGCGATTGCAGGTCAGACCTTCTATCTCTTTACCGTCGAAAACATCCGCCAGTTTGGTGCCCTCAAGGCGATGGGTACGAGCAACTGGACGATCCTGCTGATGGTGCTCTCGCAGGCCGTGCAGGTGGGCCTGGTGGGTTACGGCATCGGCGTCGGGCTGGCGGCGCTCTTCGGCTGGGGCAGCCGCGGCTTTACGAAGCTCGCCTTCTTCATGCCCTGGCAGGTGCTGGCCATCACCGCCGTGGCGGTATTTTTCATCGTGCTGCTGGCGAGCCTGCTCTCGATCCGCAAGGTGCTCGTGGTCGATCCGGCGATTGTGTTCCGCGGGTGAGTCCGATGTTCAAGACAAACGTTATGACAAGCTCCCGCACCACCGTCGCCGCCGATACTCCTGACGTGGCGGTGCACGTGCGCGGCGTCACGAAGGAGTTTGGGACCGGCGGTTCGCTGACCCGGGCTCTGCGGGGCGTCGATCTCGACGTTTCCTACGGCGAACTCCTCATCCTCGCGGGCCCCAGCGGCTGTGGGAAGACGACACTGGTCTCGATCGTGGCGGGTACGCTCGAACCGTCGGCCGGCGATGTGGTGGTGCTGGGCAAGGATCTGGTGGCGATGAGCAACGGCCGCAAGGTGCGGTTTCGCCGCGAGAACGTCGGCTTTGTCTTTCAGTCCTACAACCTTCTGCCGGCACTCACTGCCGCGGAGAATGCCGCCGTGCCGCTTCTGATCGCCGGCTGGCACCGGTCGCGGGCCGTCGAGGCGGCAAGCGAGGTGCTCGATAAGCTTGGCCTCGGCGACCGATTGGCGAATCTGCCGAGCGAACTCTCCGGCGGTCAGCAGCAGCGGGTGGCGATCGCCCGGGCGCTGGTGCATGGACCCCGGCTGCTCGTCTGCGACGAGCCGACGAGTGCCCTCGATGCGGAGAACGGCCGGATCACGATGGAGCTGATCTCGAACATCGCCGTGCAGCCCGACCGGGCCGTGATCGTGGTCACGCACGACTCGCGGGTCTATTCGTTCGCCGACCGAATCGCGACGATGGAGGACGGCCGCATCGAGAGCGTGGAAGCAGGGCCTGCCTAGCGGGCCGTGCCGGGGTTTTCCCGTACCGTATCGCTGGACGTTCGCTGGGCCCATCCTGGCCTTCGCTCTCTCGATGCTGACGACGCTCCGGCATCCTGCCTGCGTTTGTCAGCAACGCCGGCTTCACGGCACGGGCAACCGCTCGCGGCTTCCGTGGTCGAGCGGGCTTCAGCCCAGGAATGCTCGAATGGACCCACCATCGAGACTTTTCGTACATTAGTGCTATGGCTTCCGTTCACACCGACACGTCCGCCGACCCCACGGCATCTGTTGCTCCGCCGCGCCGCCGTGCGGAACGGCGACGGACGTTCGCCGACTTCCTCACGCAATACGTGTTGCCACTCGTGGCCTTGGCAATGCTGGGATTCGCCGGCTGGTATGTCGCGAAGACCCGCCCCATCACCAACAACCCACCGCCGCCGATCGAACCGGCACGCAGCCCCTATGCCGCCACGCTCGCGGCGGCCGGCATCGTCGAGGCGCAGACGGAGAACATCTCCGTGGGCTCCGCCACACCCGGGGTCGTGGTGCAGGTGCTTGTGAAGGTGGGCGACGCGGTGACGGCGGGCCAGCCGCTCTTCCGGCTCGACGACCGGCAACTGCAGGGCGAACTGGCTGTGAAGCGGGCGATGGTCTCGCAGGAGAAGAGCGAGTTGATCCGGCTCGAGGCTGAGCCGCGCAAGGAAAAGATTCCGGTCATCGTGGCCCAGGTCAACGAGGCCAGGACGGCGGTGATCCGTGAGGCCGACGCCCTGAAACGCACCGAGGAAACCTTTGCTCGCAAGGTCACCACCGAGCAGGAGTTGATAGCGCGGCGGGAGGCTCTTGCTGGTGCGCAGGCCAAACTCGACAAGTCTCAGGCTGATCTCGACCTGCTCAAGGCCGGTTCCTGGCAGTATGACCGCGATGTTGTCAGCGAGTCGATCACTAAGGCGGAGGCGGATGTGGCCAAGGCCGAGATTGAACTGGATCGACTGGTCGTGCGTGCGCTCGTGGCCGGGGAGGTGCTCCAGGTGAAGGTGCGACCGGGTGAGTTTGTCGGTACGCCGCCGAACCAGCCGTTGGTGATCCTCGGCAACATCGAGACGCTGCATGTGCGTGTCGACATCGACGAGTTCGACATCCCGCGTTTCCGCAGCGAGTTGCCAGCCACGGCGGTGCCGCGTGGCAATCTCCAGGTGCGGTATCCGCTGAAGTTCGTCCGCGTGGAGCCGTTTGTCATTCCGAAGAAGTCGCTCACCGGCGAAAACACCGAGCGTGTCGACACCCGCGTGCTCCAGGTGATCTACGAATTCGACCCGGTCGGCCTGCCGCCCCTTTTCGTCGGGCAACAGGTGGAGGTCTTCATCGACGCGGGGACACCGCCCGCCCCGGGGGCGTAAGCGGGGCAGGGGCGGAGGAAAGCCGGGAGGGATAGACCGGCCCGGGCAGGGAGCTTTCATTGCGGCAACGGTGGCAAACCCGCCTTGCCCCGTCACCGGCCGGTTGGGACATTCCCACCCCGACCATGGCAAAAAACCGGCCCCGCATCACTGCCGTTGTGAACTGCCGGATCGCGGTGCGCGCGGCGCTGGCGGTTCTCATGGTCTGGCCGCATCCGGCAGTCTTCGCCGTTGAGTTCGAACTGGTCGATAGCGTTGCTCCTTCCATATACACGCCTTCCAACGAGGCGGCTGTCGAGACCGCGGGCGTCGCGACGGCAGGGCCCAAGAAGACGGGGGGCATGTTTCTGCCCAGCGACAACGGCACCAAGCTCTGGCGGCAGACCCTCGCCACTGTGTCGGCCGACTGGCCGATCGTGCGCACGGTCGAGCCCGACTTCCGCTCGACGCCGCCGCGTGAGGGCCTGATTGAATCAGCCTGGCTCGAGCCGCAGGACTCGATGCCCGCAGTCCGCGGCCTGCCGACCACGGGCAAGGACTGGCCGCCGCGGCGGCAGCGGGTGGTCATTCGCGTCGTGCCTGCCGCCAACGGCGCCTGGATCGACGCGATCGTGGAGACGCAGTCGATCGCCGATGCCTATGCCACGTCGGCGCCCGGTGGCGTGGAGTTGACGGGGGGCTGGCCCACGGTCAGCTCCGGAGCTGAGCGCACCAACATCACCACGACGCTCGCCGCCCGCATGGCCACGGCTCCCGGTGGCGTGGCGGAGCCCATCTACTCGCTGCCCGCGCTCGAGGAAGACGGCATCGGCGGCGGGCCGGCGGAACCGCCCTGGGCTCACAGCCAGCATCCCCGTCTGGCCCGCGCGGGCTACAAGGTGCTCGAGGATTACCGCAACTTCTACTCCTGCGAAAGCCTCACGTGCGTCACGGCGGCCTTCGGTGCCGGCGCGCTGATGGCCAACACCGGCTTTGATACGACCATGCAAAACGCCTGGCAGCAAGGGGTGGCGCCCACTGATGTCGGCACATTCTTCTCCGATTGCAAACCGATCGGTGAAGGTAAGTATGCCCTTGCCGTGTTTGGCGCGGCGGCCGCCACCGGTCTCGTGCTGGAGGGGCGGCCGTCCGGCGACATCATCGGCGAGTGGGGTTCACGGTCGCTTCGCATGTTCGCCGTCGGGGCTCCGCCGGTCTACGTGCTGCAGCTGGCCACCGGTGCCTCTCGTCCAGCGGACGACAGTTCCGCCGGCAGCCGCTGGCACTTCTTCAACGACAATAACGGCGTCAGCGGCCATGCCTTCGTGGGGGCGATTCCGTTTCTCGCCGCGGCCGAGATGGTTGAAAACCCGCTGGCGAAGGGCACGCTCTACGTCTGCTCCACGTTCGTCGGATTCTCGCGGATGAACGACAACGCCCACTATCCGTCGCAGGTGTTCCTTGGCTGGTACCTGGCCTGGGCAAGTTCCATGGCCGTCAGCCGCACCGAGACACACTTTGCGGGGATGGAGGTGCGGGTGGTACCCCTGCCGATGGCCGATCTCGGCGGGCTGGCCGTCGAGGCTAAGTGGTAACCAGATTCGCCATCCGGGCGGGTCGTGGCGTATGATTTGCCCTCCCGTCCACCGCGTGCGCGGATGCGGCTGGGTGACCCGTTCTTTTCATGCACACGCTGGAGTAGGTTTCATGGCCAAGTCATCTCGAGGTTCGATGTCGTCAGGGGCAGGTGTGGCACAGAATCGCCTGCGGAGCCTGTGCACGGCGGCGGAACGAAAACTGCTTGAGATGAGCGAGAACTCTGGCTTGTCCAAGGCGGCGCACGCCGAGGTGCACGCACTGCTCGCGCGGGCGCGGGAGGCCCGCGACAAGTGGCGTGGGCTCATGGGCCAGCAGACCCGCGTGGTAAAGCGGGCCCCGAAGGCGGTCGCCGAGGCCAATGCCCGCAGCCGTGCCAAGGCCGATCTTTTCGATGGAGCCGTGAAGCGGTTCGAGGCGCACCTCAAGACGTTGGCGTCAGCCGTTACTACCGCGGCGCAGTCGGCGACCAAGTCACTGGCCGCCCGCGTGAAGAAGCCGAAGCGTGCCCGTGTCGCCGGCAACCGCGCATCGCGAGCCGGCCTCCGCGCGGAACTGTCCCGTCAGGTCGCCACGCTCAACCGCGTGGTTGTGAAGCCGGCCGCGGCCAAGGCCAAGTCGGTGGTGGCTGCCGTCACCGCGACGAAGGCTCCGGCGTCGCCCGCCAAGGTGGCCGCTGCTCCGGTGGCTGGGAAAGCCGCCGCAAAGTCAAAGAAGCGCAAGCTCCCGCCGGCCAAGGCTGCGGCTGCCGCACAGGCGATCCGGTTCGATGCCACGAAGCAGCGGTCGGCACGAACGGCTGCCAAAAACTCTCGTCTCAAGATGGAAGGCCTGGCGACCCGTCGAGGCAGCCATGTGATGGCCGCCGGCAAGCGAGCGCAGGCCCGCCGCGACAAGCGTCGCTAGTCGACTGAAGACACGTGCTGCACATGCGTGGGGCTCAGGCGCACCCGTTTTCTGGATGCGTCTGAGCCCCCGTCGTTGTGGGCCGCTCGATGTCTGTCGAAGTGGCTCAGTGGACCAGGCCCGATGACGTGTCGAGCGTGCTCATCCCGCGCATCAACATCGCCACAGCTTCGGGGTTCGTCGCCAGACGGAGGGCCTCGGTGCCGCTGATCCGGTCCGCTTTGTAAAGATCGGCGAGGTGCTGGTCGAACAACTGCATGCCGTTTTCGCGGTTGGCGATCGCCTGCGGCAGGCTTGCGATCCGTCCCTCGAGGATCGCCTTACTCACCACGGCTGTATTCCGCAGGATCTCCAGGACGGGAATTCGTCCTTTGTCCTTCTTGTTGGTGGCCAGACGCTGGCTGACAACGGCCGCAAGATTCGTGGCGAGTTCCGTCTGCAGCAGTTCCCGTTCGTCGGGTGGGAACATGGCGACGAGTCGCTGCATCGTGAACGAGGCGTTCGTGGTGTGGATGGTGCTGAACACAAGGTGGCCCGTGTCGGCGGCCTGCAGCGCGATCCGCATCGTTTCGGCGTCACGCAGTTCGCCGACGAGGATCACGTCGGGATCCTGCCGAAGGGCGCGCCGCAGCGACTCCGCGAAGCTCGGGGTGTCGCGGCCGATCTCGCACTGAGCCACGAGGCTCTTCTGCGACACGTGCACGAACTCGATCGGATCCTCGACGGTGACGATGCGGAGGCGCTCGGTGCGGTTGAGATGGTCGATGATCGCCGCCAGCGTCGTGCTCTTGCCGCTTCCCGTCGTGCCCGTCATCAGCACCAAGCCGCGTTGCTCCTCGGCGATGTCCTGAAGCACCGCCGGCAGTCCGAGTTCGGCAAACGACTTGATCTTCAGCGGGATGGAGCGGGCTGCCAGGCAGAGATTGTCCTGCTCGTGAAATACGTTGATGCGGAATCGGGCGACGTCGGGAATGGAGTAGGAGAAGTCGCAACTGCGATCGCTTTCCAGACGTTGCAGTTGAGACTCGTTTGCCACCTGTGCGACGAGTTCGCGGAGATTCTCCGCCGTGACGGGCGGGGCGTTGATGGCGACCATCGTGCCGTCGACCCGTACCGTCGGCGGGCTCCCGACCTGCACGTGCAGATCGCTGGCGTTGAACTGAATGGTGGCCTTCAGCAGTCGCTGCATATCCATCGTTCGAATCTCCTCTTTGAATCGCCTCGGGTTAGGCCTGTGGTAGCGGGCTCCCGGCCGACGCGGCGGCGGGGGCAGACGCCTTCTCCAGCCACCAGGCCTCCGCGTGGTCCTCGTTCCACTCAGTCGCACAGCCGCAGGCCGCGAGGGCGTCGGCCACCGCCCTGGCATCCGCATAACGATCTTCGGGCCGCTTGGCGAGGCAGCGGAGGATCACCGCCTCGAGGTCTGCCGGGATGTCCGCGCGGAGTTGCCGGGGCGGCATGACCGGCTCAGACACATGGGCCCGCAGCACGTCGGCCGGCGTCTCACGCTGGAACGGCGGGCGGCCCGTGACCATGAAGTAGAGCATCGCGCCGAGTCCGTAGATGTCGGACCTGCCGTCGACGACCCGGTCGGCGACGGCCTGTTCGGGCGAAACATACTCCGGCGTGCCGGCGACCATCCCAGAGGCTGCCGGATCAGGGTCCGGCAGGGCCGCCACACCGCCGACGACACCGAAGTCGAGCACCTTCGCCACGTCGCAGCGGCCGCCGAGGACCGAGACGAAGACGTTCGCGGGACTCAGGTCACGGTGGACGAAGCCCTGCCGGTGCGCCTCGGCGATCGCACCGCAGATCTGACGGCCCAGGAAGACGGCGCGGCCCGCGGGCATCGGCCCCGACCGGCCGACGATGTCGGCGACGCAGAGCCCCGGCAGAAACTCCATGGCGCAGTACGCCGTGCCGTCGCCCGTGCGGCCGAAATCGAAGACGCTGACGGTGTTGGGGTGTAACAGCCGGGCCGCCGCCTGCACCTCCCGTTCGAACCGGGCCGTCGCCACGCGGTCTCCCGGCCTCACGAGCTTGATCGCGCACGGCCGCCTGAGCTCGTCGTGCTCCGCCAAATAGACGTGGCCTACCCCGCGATCGCCGAGCGAACGCACCAGGCGATAGGGACCCACGCGGCCGTGTCCGCCCGGACCGGAGTCGCGATCACCGTCCGCGTCGCCCTCGTGGCCGCGCAACACCCAGGCCGCGAGCGTTGAGAGCGCCACCCCCATGATGAGGAAGACCGCGTTGGTCATGACGATCTGGTGGTTTGCCAGGTCATCCATGTCGTGATTGGCCGTGTCGGCGTGGTGCAGCACGAACCCATGGCAGAGGATCAGGGCGGCGGCCATCGTCACCACGATCCGCGCCGTCGCCGCCGGGGCACGGGGCACGAAGATGCCGTAGCAGAGCATGAGCATGAGCGTCCGGATGACGCCATTCTTCTGTACGGCGACGGCGTCGACCAGATCACCGCGATCGATGAGGTCGATGGCGGAGATGTATTGCGCGGCCAGCATGACCAGCATCTCGAACCCGAACAGACATCCCTCGACAAACCGGACATGAAGTCGACTGAGTTGCAGCGGCGACCGCAGCAGCGCAAACGCAAGCCCCGCCACTGCGGCTCGCAGCAGCAACGACCAAGTCGGCGCGTCGGACGCGGAGAAGGTGGTCGATGCAGGGCCGGTCACCTTGATCACGGCAAACACGAGGTGGAACAGGCTCAGGAATCCGGCAACGATGGCCAGCCGCGACCGCAGTTTCGACGTCGCCAGGCCGACCTCCGGAGGAATTCCCCGGACCGCATCGGCCGGGTCACCAAGGCCTTCCGTCACCGCTTCGAGTTCAACGTCGTCGTCGGAGTGCGGGGCTTCAGGGCGGCCGGAGTAGTCGTTCGCTGCACGCATCGGTTGGTCCTTCCTGCGGGAGTGGTGGCGTGGTGCGTGGCACCGCCCGCCGGGAGACTGCCCCTCAAGGCCTCTGGCCAGGGGTAGGCTGGTTGGTGCTTTCCGAACCGGGCTGGGATGAGGGGGCCGGCGCCGGTCCCTCGCGGAGCAACGTCCGCGCCGCCTTCAGTCTCTCGTTGACGGCACCCGTGACGCCCCCAAGGTCCTCGTCGAGAGCATCGGCCACCCGTTTGACAGACGCATTGATCGGTCCCGTGCTCTCTTTGCCGCCGTGAAGCCATGGCACGAACATGTAGGCCGCGACGACAACGGCGAGCATCACAAACGGGATCCGCATCCTGCTGACCGTGTCGCGGTAACGCTGCCAGTCCGACCACAGGTAGTAGAGAGTGAACGGCGGGATGAGGAAGAGCACGCCCTGCATGGGGTTTTTCCGGAATGACAGCGTCACGAGGCTCGCGAGGTCTCCCGCGAGCCCGACGAGATTGAGGGCGACGATCGCACCGCACCCCATTGCGGCGAGCGAATGCCGGCCGATCATCCCGCTGGCGACCGCCAGGATGATGAGAATGAACGACACCGTATAGCTCGTCTCGCTGATCCAGGTCGTGGCCCGTACCAGCAGGCTGAAGAACGACCGGTAGGCGAGGAACGCCGTCGATGGGCCTGTCGGCACCGGCCGCACGGCCGATGACGGGGCGACGGTCACCGGCGTGGTGAAGATGCCCCCCACCGACGAGTCGATGGCTGGTCCCAGTTCGGCGTCGTCCCACTCCGACGCTGCGAGCTTTGGAACGTTGACCGGCGTGACAGGGCGGAGTTTGTAATCGCCGGTTTCATCCACGGACGGCGCCGCGACGACGCGACCGGCTGTCGTCGTACCCTGACTTGTTGCCGGTGCCAGTTGGCTTGCGACTGCCGTCCGCCAATCGGCGCCGGGTGCCGCCGGTGCCGATCGTGCCTGCTGTTGACCGAGCGACTGCTGACGGCCGTCAGGCACGATCGCGCTCTGTCCGCAATGGCGGCAACGGCCTTTTCTGCCCGCGAGCGACGCGTCCGCAACCAGCGGCTTCGCACAACTCGGACAGGCGAAGGTGATCTTCAAGACGGAGCCTCCGGGAGTCGGGGATTCCGGTGCCCCGTGTGCGATCGTCGCGGCGGACCACACGTGGTGGTGCGGACCGCCCAACTGGAAAGGACTATAGGTGCGTGAAGAGCCTTCTTACAAGTGTTGTCGCCCGGTGTGTGTCGGTACGCGTTGCGGCAGCACTATCGCCGCCAACGGTTTCGCCAACGGGGCCGACCGGCATGAGGAGGGGTGGCTGCCGCCGGTTCTCCTGGGGGAGTCTGCTCGGCCGCCGGAGCCGCGCCCCGTTTCGACCTCGGCGTGGGATTGACCTCACCGCGATACCGTCGCGCCGTCGCGGCATCATGCGACTTTTCGATCTCCAGTATCCCGAAGTATGGGTCGGGATACTGCCAATCGTTTTGCGCCTGCGCCGGCAAGGCGGCCCAGGCCATGACGCCGGTCAGCAGCACGCCGATCGCCAGACTGGATTGTGTGGTGCGTTGCATTACGGTGTTCCTCGAGAGGAGTCGATCACCATTCAGACGCTGCGAGTCATGGGTTCAGAATCGCCCGTACTGCTGTCGGATCGATTCCAGCGACCAGTTCCACGTGGCCGATGCGCGTGGGGAGTACGAATCGGAGTCTGCCGCCGACGGTTTTCTTGTCACGGGCCATGATGTCGAGCAGCGAGTCGGCCGCGAAGCCGGGCCCGGAAGGCACAGCCACCGGCAGGTCGAATGCCTGCAGGAGACGTCGCTGCCGGGTGTCTGTTTCGGGGCCGATCCGCCCGAGCGCGCGAGCGAGTGCGGCAGCCGAAACCATCCCGATGGCGACGGCCTCGCCATGGAGGAGCGTGCCGTAGCCTGCGGCTGTTTCATAGGCATGGGCGAACGTGTGCCCATAGTTGAGGATCGCCCGGAGACCGGAAATCTCACGTTCGTCCCGTTCCACAACGCCGGCCTTGAGCGCGGCGGAGCGGCTGACCACATGCCCGAGCGTCGCGGAATCCCGGGCTAGGATCGCTTGAGAGTTGGCTTCGAGCCAGTCGAAAAAACCGGCGTCGAGGATCATTCCGTATTTCACCACTTCGGCCAGTCCGCTCTTGAATTCACGGTCGGGCAGGGTGGCCAGCGTGGTGACATCGGCGATCACGCCGCTGGGCTGCCAGAAGCTGCCAACGAGATTTTTCCCCGCGACGAGATTGATGCCTGTCTTGCCTCCGATCGCGCTATCGACCTGCGCAACGAGCGTGGTTGGCACGTGCCAGACGGGCAGTCCGCGGCCGAAGGTGGCAGCGGCGAAGCCCGACAGATCGCCCACCACTCCGCCACCCACGCCGACGACATGCGTGTGGCGATCGACCGCAAGGCCGGCCATCTCGTTCCAGAGTCGCGCCAATGCGTCGACCGACTTCGTGCCCTCGCCCGATGGCACGGTGATGGTGGCAACGTCGACGCCGACGGCCTGCAGCGAGGCGACCGTGGCCGCCGCGTGGGAACTGGCCACGGCGGCATCCGTGATGACGACGACTCGCCCCGCGCCGGCCGCTGCGACTGCCGGACCGATCGAGCCGAGCACTCCGCTCCCGACGACGATGTCGTAGGAACGATCGGCCGGGGAGGCGTCCGCCGGCAAATGGACGCGAATGGTGATGGTGTCGTTCAACACAAGTGAGGCTGGAAGCGGGTCAGGCCACGCTCACGCGGTCGAGGTCGGCGGGAGTAACGGTGATCACCCGGGCGAAGCCGGTGTGCTGCCGATGATAGTCGAGTTCTGCAGCCTCCTGCGGGGCGGCATGCAGCAGCGTTTCGACGCGAGACTTGTCTCCTTCCGACCAATCTTCGTAGTCGCTTGGCCAGACCGTGTGGTTTTCGACGACGAGGGCTTCGCGATAGGGATCAAACGCGTTTGGCATGCGCGGCGACTCCAGATGGACGGCTTGGCAGCGGTGAGGGACAGACGAAACGGACAGACTTTTCTACCCGGGGATTGCGAGTATACA
The DNA here is from genome assembly GCA_947449135.1 of Planctomycetaceae bacterium. GTDB lineage: Bacteria > Planctomycetota > Planctomycetia > Pirellulales > UBA1268 > CAMCQY01. Next base: position 144,898 of record CANFQO010000002.1, read on the forward strand.
GTGCAGCGGCGATGGGTGCGGCCAGCCCGAGAGTCGGCCAAAAAGGAGCCGGCTCAATGTCCCGATCATCAGACTCCCGAGACGCCGTCAGGAACGCCGCCGGCACCCCGCCAGGAACCTGGTTGGTGACTGGACTGCTCTTGATGGGAGTGGCGGCGGCGGTCACCGGCGTCTGGTTTCAGCGGCAGCAGACCCGACGGTGCCTGGAGTTCTACGGTGCTCCCGCGGCACGGCTGATTGCCTCAGCGCCCACGGTCGAGTTGCTGCTGGTTCGGCCGGGGGCGGGGCCGGGCCGATTGGCAGCCCAGACACGGATCGACGTCTCGAAAGCCCCAGGACTCGTTCACCTCCGTCGCGGGCTTGTGGAGGATGCCAATTTTGACTGGCTGGCCGACCGAACGAGCCCGTCTGCGGCGTCCCAGACTCGATTACCAGCCGAGGCATGGGACGTGGCGCTCGTCTTCACTGAGGCTGGCGGGGCCGATTCGGCAATGCAGCCACGCGGCACTGGCCAAACCACACTCGCCATCGACTTCGACCCAGCGGGCGGTTGCCTCGCGATGGTTGGGCAGCCCGGGCGAATTGGGCTGGGGCGCATCGGTCCCGGCTTGGAAAAGTGGATTCAGGCCACGCTTTCGGCGGCCAGATAGGGATTCGCTCCGCTCAAAATCGGGCTTTTTCGCGGTGGGTGCCGACCCCTATGCTCCCCGCCCGTCCGTGGAACTACCCGCGGACGTTACGGTACCGAGGTGTTGCATGCGATCCATAGCCGTGGCCAATCAAAAGGGTGGCGTTGGCAAGACGACCACCTCCGTGAACCTCGCCGTGGCACTGGCCCGAGCGGGCCGGCGGGTCTGCCTCGTCGATCTCGATCCCCAGGCACATGCCACGCTGCACGCGGGCGTATTGCCCGGATCGCACCCACTCTCGGCGTTTGACGTGCTCGTCGAGGGCCACCCGCTTGCGGCGGCGACGGTGGCTGCCGGTGACAATCTCTGCGTGGTGCCCTCCCACATCGATCTTTCGGCGGTCGAAATGGCGCTTGCGGCCCGCAGCGGCCGAGAGCTGATCCTTCGCCAGCGGATAGAGGCAGACCCGCGATGCAATCCCACGCCAACCACTCGTGAGCCGTTTGATTACATGGTGATCGACTGCCCTCCATCACTGGGGCTCCTGTCGCTCAACGCCATGGCCGCGGTGGACGAAGTGCTGCTGCCACTGCAGCCTCATTTTCTCGCGTTGCACGGCCTGAGCAAACTCCTGGAGACCATCGAACTGGTCGCCGAACACGTGAATCCCAGGCTGCGGCTGTTGGGAGTGGTGCTCTGCATGTATGAGGCTGGCACACGCCTGGCCTCGGAGGTTGGCCGTGACGTGCAGTCATTCTTCGCGTCATCCGGGGCCAAGCATCCCGCGTGGGGCTCGGCTCGGGTGTTTGAGACACGGGTTCGCCGCAACATCCGTCTGGCCGAGGCTCCCAGTTTCGGGCAGTCGATCTTCGACTATGCCCCCGAATCGCACGGTGCCGCTGACTATGCAGCCCTTGCCGCCGAGGTCGATCAGGCGGCTGCTGGACTTCTCGAGCCTGCCCGTCGGGTGGCCTGACCGGCCCGCAGCAGTCGCTCGGCGAGTCCCGATCGACGAACGCCGCCGGCGTCCTGGTTTGTCTCTGCGGCGGCAGACTCTCCGCCATGTGTGGCCATGACGGCTTCGGCGGAGTCGGTCAGTGATGTGAAGAGTTCCGGCATCCACCAGTAACGGGACTCATAGGGATCGACCCCCGCTAGAATGCCCGTGGCGTCAAAGTCTTCCGGTGACGCAAACAGCCCGCTGCAACCGGCGGCAAGACTGTCGCCCCAGCCCGTCGTCGGCGACGGAGAGGATGGGCGGGGAGGCTGCAGACGGTTCCGTTCCAGCATGGTCGTGTCAGATGCCGAAAGGCGTGAGAGGGAGGATGATGGGGATGCCAGGGGACAGCACAGTGCCGCCGGAGTGTCTTTCGGAAACCTCCCGCAGCGTAGGCCAATATTCCGCTGCCTCTTCGGTTTTTGTCGTCCAGGAGGAGCGCCGTCGGAGATCTCGCACATTGAGATTCTGCTTTGCGAAGTTCTGGAAGGCAAGCGACTTTGGGGTGTTTGGGTAGTTTTTGTCGAATGCGGGCCCTCGAAGCCTGTTTTCGATAGGATTTTAAAAGGATTTGGCGGGGGCAAGCGGCCATGGGTGTCATGAAAATGCTGCGGAAAAACATGATTTGCCCGGTCGTGGCCCGCTGGGGTGTGGCTGGCGCACTGGCACTTGGAGCGGCCGCTGGGCTGCTAACGGCGGATCATCGAGGGACGCCAGCGTCAGCGGCCGAACCCGCACCCGTCCGGAAAAACGGCTTTCGCCGACTGGCTCCTGGGGCGTTGACGGTGATCCCCCCCCGCGCAAGTAGCGATTCCCATGCACTCCGCGGCGAGTTGTATGAGGTGACCCGCGATCCCGAGGCTCAGGTCTGGACGCCCAAGCAGGCCTCGTCGCATACCACCCTCGTTGAACAGGCGAAAACCCTTGAGTTCCAGCGGGATATCTGGTGCCTGGAATTCGCCTTCAAACCGCCGCGGTTGATTGACGTGGACGTGCCGGCTTCCGAAAGCCGCCTGCAGCGAAAGCGGATGTGGTATCTCGTCTACAGGGTGCGGAACACTGGCGGTCGGCGGACCGTTATCGACAAGGACGATCCCACCAAGCGAACCATCGAATCGTTCGAGACGCCCGTACGTTTCCTGCCGCAATTCGTGCTGGAGAGCCGGGAGGGTTTGACCGAGTCGGAAGGGGAGACTGCGTATCGCAGTTACCTCGACCGCGTTATTCCCAATGCCATGGGGCCGATCCGGCGTCGTGAGGATCCAGCGAGGGAACTGTTTGACAGTGCCAGCATGGCCGCCAGCGACATTCCCCCCGGCGGCGAGCGGTGGGGGGTCGCTGTCTGGGAGGATGTCGACCCGCGAATCAACTTTTTCACCGTCTCCGTCCGCGGGCTTACAAACGCGATCCGCTGGCGGCCGCAGGCAGGGGCTACGTTTGCGCGGAATCTGCCGCCAGCTGCCGAAATGGAGCACGCAGCCGAGGCCCTACAACTCGACTTCTGGAGGCCGGGCGACGATCGCGATGAGATCGACCAGGAGATGCATGTCGGCTACGCCGGCATGCTCGAGCGGATGACGCTGGGCGGGAAGTTGCTGGAGGCGTTGGGTCGGCCGCAGACCGTCAAGTCGCGGCCCGTGGCGGGGCTGGCAGACCTTGGCCTGTCGTGGGCCGATCTGGTCGTGCCGGAAGCGAAGGGGGGGGGCGTGGATCGCGGTGGCGACCTTATCCCGCTGGCAAAGGTCGTGCTGGCGGCGGCCGCCATTCCGGAACCGACCTCCCGTGGCCCGCTGGTGCGGGCCGTGTTTGGCGATCTGGGGGTGGAGCATTTCGAGGAGTTGTCGCGGGCGCTCGCGGCGCCGGTCGATGCGGACCGCGATGCCGCTCGTCGGCAGGCCTTGGCAACGATCGGCCTCACGCCCGAAGCCGTGGAGCAGAAGCCCCTCGAGTCGCTTGCCAAGGTATTTCAGGCACTCGCCCAGGCCCCGGCTGGCGAAAGGCAGAGGCGTTCAGAGGCCTTTTTTGGTCCTGCCGCACCGCGGGTGGTGAGCCTGAGCCGGGAACTCTCCATGGCCCGGACGCTTTCTGCGCTTGAGGATGTCGATGTCAACCGGCAGCGGCTCCTGGGGAGCGACGGTCTCGCGGCCTTTGACGTGATCAGGGAGGCAATCCTGGCAAAGAAAGACCTCGGGGAGCGGCAGCGGCTCGTTGCCGGCTTGTTCGGGCCGAGAGGCCCGGCTCTTTATGGCCGGGCGACGGAAGTGATCGAGGATGGCAAGGCCACGGAACTGACCGAGGGCATTGACCACGCCTGGGTTTTCCAGTACGAAATTGAAGAAGAGTAGACCTGCCGGCGGTCCAGCAACCAGCCTGCCAGGTGCCTCTTCACACCCCTTCCGATCACACACTGGTCACACACCGGACCACTCACTGGAGGAGCGCCGCCACGGCGCAGGAAAAAACATGGCACATAAAAAAGGTCAGGGTTCCAGCCGCAACGGCCGCGATTCCAATGCTCAGCGAAGGGGCGTGAAGAAGTTCGGTGGCCAGCAGGTGCGGGCGGGCAATATCCTTGTTCGGCAGGTCGGCTCGAAGTTCCATGCGGGCAAAAATGTCGGCACTGGCAGTGACTTCACGCTCTTTGCGCTGGTCGACGGCGTCGTCGGTTTCGACCGTGAGGGCCGGCGCATCAACGTGCTCGTTGGCTGAGAGTGTTTGTAGACCGCGTGCAATTTGAAGTGGCGGCAGGCAACGGCGGACGCGGTTGCAAGAGCTTTCGTAGAGAGAAATACATCCCTCTCGGCGGCCCCGACGGCGGCAACGGAGGCGACGGTGGCAGTGTGATCATGCGGGCGCAGGCGGGCGTTGATTCCCTGGCGCCGCTCGCCCATCGTCAGCAGTGGCGGGCCTCCAGCGGCGAGTCTGGGAGCCCCAAGAATTGCCACGGCCGTATGGCTGAGGACCTGGTGCTGCTCGTTCCGCCTGGCACGGTCGTGATCGACGAGGCCACGGGGCTCGTGCTCAAGGACCTCGCCGTTCCGGGAGAAGCGATCGTGGTCGCGAAGGGCGGAGCAGGGGGGTGGGGCAATCTCCACTTCAAGTCGTCCACCAATCGCGCTCCGCGTGAGACCACGCCGGGAGAGAAGGGCGAGGTCCGCCGCCTCCGCCTGGAATTAAAGGTAATCGCCGACGTTGGTCTCGTGGGCAAGCCAAATGCCGGAAAGAGCACGCTTCTCTCGCGACTCTCCCGGGCCCGACCCGAGATCGCCGACTATGCGTTCACCACCAAGAAACCGATGCTTGGGATCGTGGCAGTGTCGCGGGATCACAGTTTTGTGCTGGCTGATCTCCCGGGACTCATCGAAGGCGCGCATGCGGGAATCGGGCTGGGGCACGAGTTTCTGCGGCATGTGGAGCGGGCCGGAATTTTGGTGCACGTGGTCGAACCGGTGCCTGTCGATGGCAGCGATCCGCTCACGAATTATCGTGCCATCCGGATGGAGTTGGTTCGCTACGACGAATCCCTGGGCCGGCGGCCTGAGATTGTCGTTGTCAGCAAGGCCGAACTCCCCGGCGCTGAGGAGATTCGGGCCGCGCTAGCGGCGGCCATCGATCGTGACGTGATCGCCGTGAGTGCGGTAACCGGTCAGGGGCTCGACCGTCTGCTCGCCGCCGTTGTGGCGCAGTTGGACGCAGCGGCGTAAGATGTGGGTGAAAGTCTTTTCATGACCACTCCAATCCCAGCATCTGGGCGTCTTGGCGGCACCGTGCTCTTGGCCGATGTGGGCAACTCGAGGATCAAACTGGCCGTGATTGCCGACCTGGGGAGTGCTGCCTCTGGGAGTCTGCGGCTGCCAACGGTCACAAAGCGACAGGATCTGGATAGCCATGGATTTCGGCAGGCCAATCTCGAGACCTGGCTGAATCAGGCAGCGCCCACCGCCGCGGTGGTGCTCGTGGCCAGCGTGCATGACGCTGCTGCAGCCCGGTTGGAGGCAGCGATCGCCGAACTCTCCGCCACTCGGCACCGTTCCCTGCGGCAGCGGCGGATCGCACACGGCGATCTTCCCTTGGAGGTTGCGGTCGCCGAGCCTCACAGGGTGGGTATCGACCGTCTAGCCGCCGCCGCGGCTGCCGGCATGGTTCGAAGGCCTGGGTGCGGGGCGATCATCGTCGACTGTGGCACCGCTGCCACGGTCGATCTCCTGTCGCCAGAGGGAGTCTTTCTCGGGGGCGCCATCATGCCTGGACCAGCCCTCATGGCCCGGGCCCTCGCGGAAGGCACGAGCCGATTGCCGGCGGTGGCAGCCATGGAGCATGCGATGGAAACGCCTCCTGTCATGCCCGGCCGTTCGACGCAGGAGGCGATCGTGGCCGGCATCGGCTGGGGCACCCGCGGGGCGATCGGCAGGCTGGTCGCGGAGGCCCGCGCTTCGCTCGGTGAGGATGTCGACGTCATCCTCACTGGAGGGTGGCGCAGCGTGGTGCGAGATAGCCTTCCTGGGGCGATTGAGATGCCGGAACTCGTCCTCGCCGGGATCGCCCTGGCGGCGGAGCGTGCCTGCTCCCGATGACGGCTGTGTTCTTTGGGCAGCCCAGGAAATTCCGGGTAGAATCCGCCGGATCGTCTCCGTCACATCCAGGACTCCGTGATCCCAGTGAGCACCCCCCGCAATCAGCCAGATTCTCCCAAAGCCGCAGCCCAGGCGGGACCCAAGGGAGTTCAAAAGGTCGAGTCGAAGTCCGAAGCCACAACTGACCACGCCCGCCTCAGGGCTCTGGCGGCGGCGCGGGTGGCCGATGAGACCCGCGGCACCGACGTTCATGTTCTCGATCTACGCGGGCTGACTGACGTTTTCGACTACTTCGTGCTGGCCACCGGTGCAAGCCGTCGGCAGCTCCACGCGATGGCCGACGAGATCGAACTCGTCATGAAGAAGGAGATGCACGACACGCGGCGAGGCATCGAGGGCTACGAAGAAGGCCGTTGGATCGTGCTGGACTACGGTGATGTCGTCGTGCACCTCTTTGACGCTGAATCGCGGGAATACTGGGATCTCGAGCAGTTGTGGAGCGGCTTCAAGGCGGTGCCGCTGCCGGCCGCCACGGGAACGCCACGGTGACTGCGGCCGGCGGCGGTACGGGCCGCGATTCTTTGCACGTCTCCAGTCAGGGTGTCAATTTCCGTGGCGCACTCCGCGGCATGTTTCAGTCGGCCCTCGAACGGCTGGCAGCGGACGGTGTCGTGGCCATTTCGGCCGAGGAGTTGCCGGGGCTCATCGAACAGGTTCGTGAGACGGCCGACCCGAAATTTGGCGATTATTCCGGCACAATGGCGATGGCACTGGCCAAGCGGGCGGGCCTCAAGCCTCGGGACATGGCCATTGCGATCATTCAGCGGCTCGATGTGGGAGATCTGTTTGAACCACCAACGGAGCCGGTCGGTCCAGGGTTCATCAATCTTCGCGTCCGTGGGGATGCACTGGCCCGAGCCTTCCTAGCGGCCGTCTGTGATCCTCGGCTCGGTGTGTCGGCGGTGGCGCAGCCAGCGCGGATCGTCATCGACTACAGCTCGCCAAACGTCGCCAAGCCGATGCACGTGGGGCACATCCGCTCGACGGTGATCGGCGACGCTCTAGCCAAAATCCTCAGGTTTCGCGGTCATCACACGATCACCGACAACCATCTGGGCGACTGGGGCACGCAGTTTGGCATGATCCTCTGGGGCTGGAAGCACCTCCGCGATGACGCGGCTTTTGCCGCCGATCCCACGGCCGAACTGGGCCGGCTCTACAGGCTGGTCCGCAAGCTCGCCGACGCCAAGCCTGAGGAACTGGCGACCGATCCCGCAGCGTCGGCGCTCGCTGGCCGGTATCCAGACGTTGCCCAGGCTGTGCTCGCCGAGACGGCAAAGCTGCACGAAGGCGACCCGGAAAACCGAGCGCTCTGGGAACAGTTCATGCCTTCCTGCCGGGCGGAGATCGACCGGATCTATGACCGCCTGAACGTCAGGTTCGACCACACCCTCGGCGAGAGCTTCTATCAGCCGTTGCTGGGGGGAGTCGTGGAGGAACTGGTGGCGAGCGGGCTGGCGCGGGAGAGCCGCGGTGCAACGGGAGTGTTTCTGGGGGGAGATGACGAGCCGCCGCTGCTGATCCGCAAGGCGGACGGGGCCTTTCTCTATGCGACCACCGATCTGGCAACGATCCAGTGGCGGATGGAGCACTGGAAGCCTGACCGAATCCTCTACGTTGTCGACCACCGCCAGAGCCAGCATTTCGATCAGCTTTTTGCGACGGCAAAGCTCTGGGGCTGCGGCGACAGCGTTGCCACGAAGCGGCTGGAACTGGTGCACGTCGCCTTTGGCACGGTGCTTGGCTCTGATGGAAAACCCTTCAAAACAAGGGCTGGCGATACTGTCGGGCTGGAGTCGCTGCTCGACGAAGGGGTGGAGCGGGCCAGGCAGATCGTGGACGGCGGCGACGAGGGCCGCGGTGGTGCGGGCTGGAGCGATGCAGACCGGCGGCACGTCGCGGAAACGGTCGGCATCGGTGCGATCAAATACGCCGATCTCTCTCAGAACCGCAGCACAGACTACGTCTTCAGCTTCGATAAAATGCTGCAACTCACGGGCAATACCGCTGCCTACATGCAGTACGCGGTGGCCCGCGTGGAGGGCATCTTCAACCGGGCAGCGATCGATCGTGAAGGATTGCGGCAGGAGTTGGCTGGTAGGGCCGGCGACGTCGGTGGAGGATTGCAGCTATCAGATCCCCGGGAGCGGGCGCTGGCGCTGGAACTTGTGCGGTTTGCCGAGGCGTTGGAGGACGTGGAGACCGACTATCGGCCCAACGTTCTGACGGCTTGGCTCTACGATCTCGCCGGTTGCTATTCAAGCTTCTACGACGCCCTGCCTGTGCTGAAGGCCGAGGGGGTCGAGCGGAGTAGCCGTCTGGCCCTCTGCGACCTCACGGGGCGGATTCTCCGTCAGGGGCTTGAGTTGCTCGGCATCGGCACCGTCGAAAAGATGTGAGGGAGGCAGCGACATGAGCCGTCGGCTGGAAACGATTCGCAACATCGGGATCATCGCCCACATCGATGCGGGCAAGACCACACTCACCGAGCGGTTGCTATTTTTCACGAAGACGAGTCACCGGCTCGGCGACGTGGATCGCGGCACCACGATCACCGATTTCGATCCTGAGGAGCAGGAGCGGGGGATCACGATCTATTCCGCTGCCGTGACGTTTCGCTGGCAGGATGTCACGGTGAACCTGATCGACACGCCTGGGCATGTCGATTTCACGGCCGAGGTGGAGCGGAGCCTGCGGGTGCTCGACGGGGCGGTCGTGGTCTTTTCGGCCCGCGAGGGGGTCGAAGCCCAGAGCGAAACCGTCTGGCGGCAAGCCGACAAATACGGCGTCCCGCGGATCGCGTTGGTCAATAAGCTCGACCGTGAGGGGGCCGATTTCTTCGGCACAGTCCGGCAGATCGAGCAGCGGCTGGCCGCCCGACCACTCGTCCTGCAGATTCCGCTGGGGCTCGGTCCCCCGCACGTCAAGGATCCCTTCCGCGGCCTCGTCGATCTCGTGGAGATGCAACTGCTGACATTCCCGGCCAAGGAGGATGCCTTGGCCGGTGACGGCGGTGGTGCCGCGGTGACGAAGTCGCCGATTCCACCGGAGCTGACGGATATTGCGGCCGAGTGGCGGGAGCAGTTGGTGTCGACGCTTTTCGACTTCTCCGACGAGCTGGCAGAGTTGGCCCTCAGCGAGGCGCCGATCCCTGTGGAATTGATGCGGAAGGCGATCCGTCAGGCGACGATTCGCCGGCAGGTGGTGCCGGTGCTCGGCGGTTCGGCGCTGGACTGCATTGGCGTGCAGCCGGTGCTCGATGCCGTGGCCTGGTATTTGCCGAGTCCGGCCGACGTGCCGCCAGTGGAGGGGATCGATCCGGCCAAGCTTGGCGGTGCGAAAAAAGCTGTGGCAACACCGGCGATGATCACGCGACATGCCGACCCGAAGGCACCGTTCTGCGGGCTCGTCTTCAAGATCGTGGCCGAGAAGCATGGAGACCTCTCGTTCGTGAGGGTCTATTCCGGCACGCTCAAAGCGGGAAGTCGCGCGTGGAATCCCCTGCGTCAGAAGAAGGAAAACATCGCCCAGTTGTGGCATGTACAGGCCGACCGACGGGAACAGATCGAGCAGGCCGAGGCAGGGGACATCGTGGGCGTGATCGGGCCCCGGTCGAGCATTACCGGCGACACGCTGTGCGACGCCAACGAGCCGATTCTCCTCGAGCAGATTCAGTTTCCGGAGACGGTCATCTCGATGGCGATCGAGCCGGAAAGCAGCCTTGAACGCAAGAAATTAGCGGACGTGCTTGAGATGATGAAGCGGCAGGATCCGACGTTTCGGGCTGTGGAGAGCGAGGAGACCGGTCAGACGCTCATCTCGGGCATGGGGGAGCTGCATCTGGAGGTCATTCGGCACAGGCTCGAGCGCGACTTCAACCTCCGCTGCCGCGTCCACAAGCCACGGGTGAGCTACAAGGAGACCCTTGCCCGTGCCGTGACCGTGACTGGGCAGGTGAACCGGCAGGTGGCAGGTCAGACGCTCGCGGCGTCTGTCGTCATCCGGGCCGAACCCACGAGCGACCAGTCAGCGGTGACTGTTGAGCAGGGCTGGTTTCCTCAGTCCGAGGGGGCTGCAGCACTGGCAGCGATCATGACGCAGTCGGTCTGCGAAAGCGCCGAGCGGGGCGGCCTCAAGGGCTGCCCGTTGTGGGCGGTGCGGATCGTGGTCCAGGAGAGTCCGCTTCCCGACCCGCCCCCCTCCGACGTCGCTGTCCGGATCGCCGCGGCGGACGCGATCGATCGCATGCTCAGCGAGGCCGGCACGGTGCTTCTCGAACCGGTCATGCGGGTGGAGGTGACGGTGCCGGAGGAGCACCTCGGGGACGTCATCAATGACCTGCAGCAACGGCGGGCGATTATCACCAACACTGAAATCCGCGGTGGAATGAACGTGTTGACGGCGGAATCGCCGCTGGCGAGCATGTTTGGCTATTCGGCGGCAGTGCGAAGCGTGAGCCAGGGGCGGGCCAGTTTCACGATGTCGCCGCTGAAATACGGCCCTGCAACGGCCGAAACCGCTGAGAACTTCGTGTAGAGAAGCGGCCGCAGCCGGGAATGCTGTCTAATCCGCTGGCAGCGGTGTCCGCGATCCGCCCCCGGACGAGAATCCGCTCCCGGCCGCAATTGGCCGCAGAAAAGCGGCGTGTTGACACCGGCCGGCGACGATCATAGATTCCGTTCTTCATCCGCAGCGACACCCGCGGTGCCTTCCGGCCGCCGGAGAATGTTGCAGAAAAGAGCCTTTTCGGAGGCTTTCTTCGGACCTGCCGGGCACACAAGCCTGTGCCGGCATGCGATGAGAAGTCGCCGAATTGCCTGTTTTGTTCGTTTGTTTGTGATAGTTGTTCCTTCTCGATCCGACCGTATTGGAGTTTTTGCGTGGCCGGTCCGACACAAGAAATCATCAGAATTCGTATGGAGGCGTACGACCACGTGGTGCTCGATCAGAGTGCCGCGGAGATCGTCGACACCGCGAAGCGGACCAACTCCGAGGTTCACGGTCCGATCCCGCTGCCGACGCGGATCGAGCGGTACACGGTTCTGTCGAGTCCGCACATCGATAAAAAGGCCCGTCAGCAGTATGAGATTCGCACGCACAAGAGGGTGATCGATATCGTTCAGGCCACGGCCAAGACGATCGAGGCCCTGAACAAACTGAGTCTCCCGGCGGGTGTTGATATCAAGATCAAGGCTTCTTCGAGGTAGTAGCGGCGGGTTTTTCGGTAGCAAGGCCTGGCTTCTTCGCTCGACTTTCAAATTCAGTACACAGTTCACGAACGCCAACTTCACCACTTTTAGGAGCGCACGACACGGCATGCTTGGAAGGCGTTGTGGGTAAGGCTTGGGGCAGGTTGCCCAGGTGCTCCCGCAGCCAACGGCTTCGAGCGTGATCGCGAGATGGGATCGGCGTCGGTTGCAGGAATGCTTCCGGCTGCATGGAATGCTGTCTCGATGGCGATGCATATGGCTGCAGAAACAAAGGCTGATTCCGCTCCCGCTGCGACCTCCGCCTCTGCTGGGGCTGGTCGGAAGGGCCTTCTTGGCCGCAAGGTCGGGATGACGCAGGTCTTTGATGCCAATGGAGCCGTGGTGCCGGTCACTGTGATCGAGGCTGGGCCGTGTTCGGTGACGCAGGTGCGTTCGGTCGATCGCGACGGTTACGATGCCGTGCAGATTGGCTTTCTCGACAAGCCTCGCCGGCTTGCCAGTCGTGCTGTTCGCGGCCATGTTGCCAAACTCGACAGCCGTCGGTCGAAGCGTGCTGCCGAGGCGGGCGTGGTGGCTGGTCCGAAGGCCGATTGCGAGCCGAAGCGTTTTGTCCGCGAAATCCGCGGTGTCTATCCGGGGGTCGAGGTGGGCGGTGTGTTGACCGTCGATCTCTTCGAGGGTGTCGACTTTGTTGACATCGTCGGAACCACCAAAGGCCGCGGTACTGCGGGCGTCATGAAGCGGCATGGCTTCAGTGGACAGCGGGCGAGTCACGGCGTGAAGAAAGTCCATCGCCATCAGGGCGGTACGGGCATGAACACGTCGCCGGGCCGTGTCTTCAAAGGCAAGCGGATGGCCGGCCGGTTTGGCAATGAGCGATCCACGATGCGGAACGTAAAGCTCGTGAGGATCGATCTCGAAAACAATCTTCTGCTCGTGCGTGGGGCCGTGCCCGGTCCCAATGGCGGTTATGTCATGGTGCGGCAGACCAATAAGGTCAAGCGTCGCGGTGGGCCGGCTCCCGCTGGTGGCGCCAAGAAGAAGGCGGGTGCCAAGTGAATCTTGCCGTATACGATATCAGTGGGAAGCAGGTTGGGTCGTACGAAATCGATCCGGCCGAACTGGCTCCGTCTGTCAACAAGCAGCTGCTGCATGATGCTGTGGTGATGTATCAGGCCAATCAGCGGCAGGGTACCTTCCGGACGAAGAATCGCGGAGAGGTCGCTGGTTCCACGAAAAAGCTCTACCGCCAGAAGGGCACTGGCAACGCGCGAGCCGGTGCACGCCGCAGCGGTACGCGTCGTGGTGGCGGTCACATTTTTGCCAAGCGTCCGCGCGACTTCGGTTGGCGGATGCCGAAGAAGGCTCTGCGCGTCGCCACCCGTATGGCGCTTGCTGCTCGGCTTGCCGACGACGAGGTCAAACTCGTGAGCGGGCTCGAGTTGGGTTCGCCGAAGACGGCGGTCGTTGCGAAGCTGCTCAAGACGCTCGGCATTGCGGAGAGGACCGTGCTGGTTTCGCCTGCAAAGCACGACGACATGCTCTGGAAGAGCGCTCGTAATATCGATGGTGTCTCGGTGGCGCCGGTTGCTGATCTGAATGCCTGGTCGTTGCTCCAGCCTCGTGCTGTGGTGATGACCACGGCAGCCATCGACGCATTTCGGGCGTCTGTTGCCAAGGTGGTGGCTGCGAAGACCGCCGGTGCCGCCAAAAAGCCTGCAACTCGGCGTGCGGGGCCGAAGGCGGAGAAGGCTGTTGCAGCAAAGGCTGCCAAGCCGCGAGCGGCCCGCAAGGCTGCTACGTCGACTGCGAAGAAGGAGAAATAAGCGATGGCTGTACCACTGCCCCCTCCTCCGGCATTCACGCCACGGCTCGCGCCGCATCATGTGATTCTCCGTCCGTTGGTGACGGAGAAGGGCATGCACCGTGCAACCCGCCACAACGCCTATACGTTCGAGGTGGTGACGGAGGCCACGAAGGCTGACATCCGTCGCGCCGTTGAAGAATTGTTCAACGTCAAGGTCGAGAAGGTCGCGGTCCAGAATCGTATTGGCAAGATGCGTCGCAGTCGGATGCGTCGGACCAGTACGAAGGCCTGGAAGAAGGCGGTCGTCACACTGAAGCCTGAATTCAAGATCAATCTGTTCTAAGGGCAGTCGAATTTCCATGGGTATTCGCACCTACAATCCAACCAGCCCCGGTCGCCGCAATGCGAGTGTTTCCGATTTTGCGGAACTCACGCCCGGCGCAGCAGCACCCAAGCAGCTCCGCGTGCGGAAGCAAAAGAAGGGTGGCCGCAACAACCAGGGCAAGATCACCGCGCGTCATCGTGGCGGCGGTCACATGCAGCACTATCGGCTCATCGATTTCCGTCGCAACAAGGACGGTGTCCCTGGCAAGATCGAGTCGATTCAGTACGACCCCAACCGCACCTGCCGGATCGCCCTCGTCCACTATGCCGATGGCGAAAAGCGATTCATTCTCGCTCCCGAAGGCCTGAAGGTCGGCGTGGTCGTGCAGAGTGGCGAAGCCGCCGCGCCAGAAGTTGGGAATTGCCTGCCGATGTCGGCGATTCCGCTGGGCATGCAGGTGCACAATGTCGAATTGCAGGCGGGCCGTGGCGGGCGTTTGTGTCGCTCGGCTGGTTCGTCGGCGGTACTCGTCGCTCGTGAGGCTCAGTGGGCGCAGCTCACGCTTCCTTCTGGCGAAATTCGCCGTGTGCCGGCCGCATGCCGCGCCACGATTGGAGCGATCGGCAACTCGGAGCACATGAACGTCGTGCTCGGGAAGGCTGGGCGCAAGCGTTGGATGGGGATTCGCCCCACGGTTCGCGGAACCGCGATGAATCCGATCGACCATCCCCACGGTGGTGGCGAAGGTCGCACGAAGGGCGGTCGTCATCCGGTCAGTCCGACCGGCAAGAGCGCCAAGGGCGGCGGCACCCGGAAGCCGAGGAAGCCGTCAGGGTCTGCGATTCTTCGTCGTCGCAAGAGTCGCCGCTACGGGCAGTTGAAGGTTCGATAGTCACGAGAGAATGGCCGGCGGCCTCCAGCTGCCGGCGTCCACAACACCAATCACCAGTGAAGACGGAATAGAGCACATATGGGTCGCAGCGCGAAAAAAGGCCCCTACATCGATCCTCGAGTATTCGAGAAGGTGGAGGCGCAGCTCTCCTCTGGAAAGCGGGATCCGATCAAGACGTGGTCACGATCCTGCACGATCGTGCCGGAGTTCATCGGCCTGACGTTCATGGTGCACAACGGCAAGCAACATATGAAGGTTTTCGTCACCGAAGACATGGTCGGGCACAAGCTCGGCGAGTTTTCGCCGACGCGTACGTTCCGCGGCCACGGCGGCAAGGTCAAGGAAGCAGCGGCCCCCGGCGGGGGTAAGTGAACACGAGCCGACACAGGTGATCTATGCCATACACAGCCACACACAAGTACGCCCGCATCAGTCCCCGCAAGGTTCGCCATTTGGCAAATCTGGTCCGGGGCAAGTTCGCCGACGAGGCACTGGACATTCTCCGCTTTCAGCCGCATCGCGGTGCTCGGATGTTGGAGAAGGTCATCAAGAGCGCGCTTGGCAATGCAGAACACAAGCAGGCGTCGGGGTTGGATGACCTGGTCGTTGTGGATGCCCGCATCGACCCGGGCCCGATGTTCAAGCGGATTCGGCCACGTGCCCGAGGCATGGCGTTTGGTGTCAAGCGGAGGATGTCGCACATCAAAGTGGCGCTCGACTCAAAGGTGGTTGAGGCCGCAGAGTAGCACCCCGCGTCGGTTGGCAGCAGCAGTCCAGAAGGCGATTCACAAACAGGGCGATTCAAATGGGTCAGAAAGTCAATCCCGTCGGATTCCGGACCGGTATCACCGAGCCATGGAAGAGCCGGTGGTATGCCGCCAAGAAAGACTTCCGCGAGCTGTTGCTCGAGGATTTCAAGGTGCGTCGCTATCTGAAGACGAAGCACCGCGCCGCGGCAATCCCCAAGGTGGAGATTGAGCGGACTCGCGACGAAGTGAAGGTGATTGTTCACTCGGCGCGGCCTGGCGTGATTCTCGGTCGCAAGGGTCAGGAGGCGGATCGGCTGCAGGAGGAACTCCAGGAGTTGCTCGGTCGTCGTGTGAACCTCAAGGTTGAAGAGGTTTCGCGGCCGGAGATTCAGGCACAGCTCATTGCGGAAGACATTTGCGACCAGCTCACAAAGCGGGCGGCATTCCGACGGACGCTGAAGCGTGCGCTGGACACGACCATGGATGCCGGCGCCAAGGGCGTGAAAATTCAATTGTCTGGACGGCTCGGCGGTGCGGAGATGTCACGGTGCGAGAAGGCGATTGCCGGCTCGATGCCGCTCTCCACGATCCGGGCGAAGATCGATTACGGATTCTGCGAAGCTCCCACGGCGCAGGGGCACATTGGCGTGCAGGTGTGGGTGAACCAAGGTATGTACGAGGAGACTGGCGATGGCGCTGATGCCCAAGAGGGTCAAGCACCGAAAAAGCCAAAGAGGTCGTATAAGAGGTGACGCCTCGCGCGGCAACCGCGTCGTCTTCGGCGACTTCGGCCTCCAGGCCGAGCAGCCGGGGTGGCTTGCGGCGGCCACGATTGAGGCGGGTCGCATCGCGGCTCAACAGTACCTCCGTACGGAGGGCAGGCTATTCGTGCGCGTGTTTCCCCACAAATCGATTACGTCGATCCCGCTCGAGACCCGTATGGGTAAGGGTAAGGGCGAACCGGAGTTTTGGGCAGCGGTCATCAAGCCCGGCGCGATTCTCTATGAGATCGGCGGGGTGACCGAGGATGCCGCACGAATTTGCCTCGCTCGTCTGGCACACAAGATGCCGCTGCGGGTGCGGTTTGTGAAGCGTCGTGTGATGTAGGCAGTGCGATAAGGCGGTCAGCGTTCGGTCGGAAGGGTTTGAGCAGAGATCAGTCAGCAAAGCATCGGCGAAAGAATCAAAGGCCATGACCAAGGTACGTGAACTGAGAGACATGGGTGAGGAGCAGATCCGGCTCGTCTGGAAGGACGCGGCGGAGTCTCTTTTCCGCTTGAGAATCCAGGCGCAGACGGAAAAGTTGGCGTCGCCGTCGGAAGTCCGCGAGTATCGCAGGACGATCGCACGGTGTCAGACGATCCTCACTCAACGAGGTGTTCTAAAGAATGGTCCTGGTCAGGAACCGACCCACGCCGCCGGCACCCAGGGCGACGCATCGCCACAACATGAGAAGCACGCAAAGAAGCATCGAGCCAGCGGTAGGGCCAAGGTTCAGGCTCCAGGCAAAGCCGGTGTGGCCAAGAAGCGGGAGTTCAAGAAGCGGACCCAGAGCGGCACCTGAGCACAGTCCCCGAGTCAGTCGAAATCAACAACGTATTCCAGGTTACTGTTAGGAATCATCGAAGATGCCCAAGCGAGTGGAAACAGGAACGGTGACGAGCGCAGCCGCGAGCAAAACGCGGCGTGTCGAGATTCCGCGCGTCGTGCGGCACCCGAAGTATGGCAGGATCATGCATCGTCGCACGGTCTGCCATGTGCATGATGAGCAAGAAGAATCGCAGCCCGGCGATCTCGTCGAGATCATCGAGTGCCGTCCCCGCAGTCGCCTGAAGCGATGGGAACTGGTTCGCGTCGTGACCAAGAGCACGGCGGTTGACGTGACCTCGCTGCGGAGCGGAGCCAGGGCGACTCAGTTGCGTGAGACGGCAGCGAAGGCCGAAGCGGCTGCCGCCACCGGCGCCGCGGCTGACAGTACGGAAGGGCGGGCCACAACATGATCCAGATGCAGACACGGCTCGTCGTGGCCGACAACACGGGCGCCAAGGAAGTGATGTGTTTCAAGGTGCTGGGCGGCAGCAAGAAGCGCACTGCCGGCCTCGGTGACATCATCGTGTGCAGCGTCAAGAGCGTGATCGCGGGAAGCGACGTGAAGAAGAAGGCGGTCGTCAAGGCTGTCGTCGTGCGGTGCAAGAGGCCGACGCGGCGTGAGGACGGCAGCTACGTCCAATTCGATACGAACGCATGTGTGATCATCGACAACGACAAGAATCCCAAGGGCACCCGCATCTTTGGTGCGGTGGCCCGCGAACTTCGTGACTCAAACTTCATGAAGATCGTCAGCCTTGCCAGTGAGGTGGTGTGATGTTGATACATACGGGCGATCTCGTGGAGGTGCGGACTGGCAACGCGAAGGGCACGCGGGCCAAGGTGTTGTCCGTGCAACCCGACGACGGCAAAATCGTGGTCGAGGGCGTCAATCGCGTCTATCGCCACATGAAGCGGAGCCAGAAGAATCCGCAGGGTGGCCGGTTGAGCCGGGAGATGCCCATCAGCGTGTCAAACGTGCTGGTCGTCTGCAGTGCGTGCAGTAAGGCCACGCGGATCGGCTTGCGGGTTGAGGCCGATGGCTCGAAGGCTCGGGTCTGCAAGAAGTGCGATGCAAAGATCAGCGTGGTAAGGCCGCCGCGTGCGGCGAAGGCGGCCGCCAAGTAGTCGTGGCGAGAGTGTGGTGCAGAGGTCGGTGAACGGCAGGAAATCTACAGGACTCCAACAGGATCGTGGCGATGGCAAAAAAGACAAAAGCAAGTGAGACGGCCACTCCGGCTGTGGCGGGAGCGCCTCGCATGCTGGAGCACTACGTGAATGTCGTGCGCCCGCAGCTCGCCGAGGCCCTGGAGCGGACCAATCCGCATGCCATTCCGAAGCTCGTGAAGATTGTCGTCAACATGGGTGTTGGAGTGGCTGTCACCGAGAAGAAGTATCTCGAAGAGGCCATTGGCGCCATGACGCAAGTCACTGGCCAAAAGCCTATTGCCACGCTCTCGAAAGCGGCCGTTTCCGGTTTCAAGCTCCGGGAAAATCTGCCGATCGGTTGCAAGGTCACGCTTCGCGGTCGACGGATGTACGAATTCTTCGATCGGTTGGTGTCGTTGGCGCTGCCGCGAGTCCGTGACTTCCGCGGTCTCTCCAACACCGCGTTCGACGGCCATGGCAACTACAGCCTGGGACTGTCGGAGCAGATGGTGTTTCCGGAGATCAACCCCGACCGTTACACGCGGCCCCAGGGTATGCACATTACGATGGTGACGACTGCCAAGACCGACGACGAAGCGCGACAGTTTCTCGTCGCCATGGGCATGCCGCTCAAGAAGGACGGAGAGGATGGCGGTGCCGCGGCGTAGCGGCATCAGAACTGGTCGATTCGAATCCAGAAACTCATATGGCAAGCAAATCAAAGATCGCCGCTGCCAAGCGGCCGCCGAAGTTCTCAACCCGCCAGGTACAGCGTTGCATGCTGTGCGGTCGGCCGCGTGCGGTCTACCGGAAGTTCGGTACCTGTCGCATCTGTTTCCGCAAGCTTGCTGATCAGGGCCTCATCCCGGGTGTCCGGAAGGCCAGTTGGTAACACGGTCCGCGACCTGGCTTCGCGAACAACAAGACAACAAGACAACACCACGACAACGACTCGATTCCCGTCCAAGACACAGTGCTCGTTCAAGAACGAGTCTGAGGATTTCACAAGAGGGTTCCGCTGACATGATGACCGACCCCATCGCCGACATGCTCACCCGCATCCGTAACGCGGTGCGAGTAGAACGCGCCACCGTGGAACTGCCGAGTTCGAAGGTGAAACGCGGCGTGGCTGACGTATTG